>NZ_JAQEQF010000009.1:324-149964 GCF_027698965.1 Clostridium fessum | reverse complement strand
GATACAATCTGCATAAAGGTCCCTGCTTTCTGTTTTCGATATTTCGCACACTGTGCAAAATGATACTGTAAAAAATACGCATTTCTTCTTCCTGCGAAAGTAATTTTTCTTTCGTAGGTAATACACTATATTTACATTTATATTATACCATGCATCTCTTTGCAAGGCAAACACTTGTTCTGTATCTATTAAAATAATTGGCACACCTAACTCATCACTAAAGTAACGAGAATGCGGTGTGCCGTTTTTCAATGACTGATCGTTAATAAACTCTGAAAATGCCTGCATCGCCGCCTCATGATCCAGTTTGGCAATTTTGTGTACCATCAGACCAAATGGTGTATCTCCAAACTCCCTCTGGTAGTCTTCCTTACCGCCAAGTTCCGTCGTGAGAATCCGCTCTAACTCCTGATAATCTCCCTGTGTCAGCTTAATATTGTGCGTTAATTTATGAATCGCCAGTGTGTTTCCATGTTCCCCGATATATCGATTAACCTTTTCCCGATAATCCTCAAAATCATATGCCGCATCTAACTGGACACCCTCCTGCTGATCGATAATGGAATCTGTCAAATGAGTCGTGATCGTCCTGCCCCCCTGATCTTGATCCAAAAACCTCATCAGTTCCCGCAATTTCTGCCGGACGCGTTCAAATTGAAGAACATCATTTACCTTCCAAAATTCATCCGTCTGAATTTCTTGTATAAAATCAAGTTTTTCTTTTACCTGAGGAATACTGATCTTGCGCGACAGCAAACCAGCAATCTCACAAAGCACCTTTTTCGCTCTCTTAAAAGACGGCATCTGTTCCATAGAAGCCAGCATCAGACCATACATAAAATTGTCAAACCGTTTAGCCAGCTCATCTTCATCATTCAAATGCACCAGCGGCGCAATATGCTGTAAAAGTTCTCCCTTATCCCCTTCACTGATCACGTCAAAATCCGTCTCTTGTTTAAATTTCTCCACATATTGTAATTTAAGCTTTACAGAAATCAGCTTCGGATCCAACTCCACAAGCTGATTATGGCATCCCGATATCAGTTCCTTCCGCCACTCTTCATAAGTACCTTCCGCATAGCAAGCTTCCTGCGGCAGAGAAATGAGCCGGATTTGTTTTCCAAAAATATTTTCACTTAAGGATTTCGTCTCCTTCGACACAAAACCTTCTATATGTTCACGAAAATATTCAAAATTCCCACAATAATCAAAAATCAGGAAACGTCTTTTATCTGTATACTCCCCGTCTATCGGATCCATGCAGGTAAGTCCCTTGCACAAACGAGTGCCGCGTCCAATCATCTGCCAGAATTTTGCCTTAGAACGTACCTTCTTAAAAAATACAAGATTTACACATTGCGGCACATCAATCCCCGTATCCATCATATCCACCGATACCGCAATAAAAGGAGGCTTATTTTCAACCTTGAAGTCATCAATTACAGTCTGGGCGTATGCATCATCACAAATTACCCTCTGTGCAAATATCCCCTTCTTTTCCGGATAAATATTGGGATATAGCTTGTTGAAGCGTTCCAGAATAAACTCCGCATGCTTTTTATTCTGTGCAAAGATGATTGTCTTTCCAATCCGATCGCCGCCAGCCACATGAATACCACGTTCCATCAGATCCTGAAGCACCATATCTACCGTCACTTCATTAAAGATAAACTTATTCATCGCCGCAGAAGGAATAAATTCTGGCATCTGACCATCTTCCACAAAATCGTCCTCATACCGTTCCTTATCCTTATCGAATAAATCATCATACGTAATTCCTTCATCCAGAAACTTCGTCTTTACCTCATAATTATAATATGGAACCAGCACATGATCCTGATAAACAGCCGTCTCATAATCGTATGCATACGTCGGCACACCATGTTCCATTTCAAAGAAATCATACGTATTCCGATCCACATCCGTTTTCGGCGTAGCCGTCAGACCAACCATGATTGCATCAAAATACTCGAAAATCGCCCGGTATTTCTTAAAAATACTGCGGTGGCTTTCGTCAATAATAATCAAATCAAAATGTGCCGGTGTAAACAAGCGGATGCCATCCTTATTTTTCGTATCATCAATCGCATTTAACATCGTCGGATAGGTTGAAAATACGATACGTGCATTCCGATCATCTTTATTGGTACACAGATTGCAAAGTGACATATCCGGCAGATAATTCTTAAAATCATCCTTTGCCTGTTTTACCAAGGCAGTCCGATCCGCCAAAAAAAGCACATTCGTCACATATTTTCCACGACTCAAAACATCCGTCAAGCTGGAAGCCGTTCTTGTTTTACCAGTTCCGGTTGCCATCACAAGCAAATGTTTCCGATAACCGCGCTGTATCTGTTCGCACACCGCCCGGATCGCTTCTTTTTGATAATAACGATCCGTGATTTTATCATCAATCGGAATCTGCATTAAATCCTTATGTTCCGAACGTCGGTTCATCATCTTCTGCAAATCATCTTTACTGAAAATGCCACTGACCGGACGCTGTGGAGAAGTCTTGTCATCCCAGAAATACGTTTCAAATCCATTCGTCGTAAACATCATCGGTCTGCGGCCAAACTTCCGCTCTAAACAATCCGCATACAGCATAACCTGTTTCCGACCAACATTCGGATCCTTGCTGGTGCGCTTCGCTTCCACCACCGCCAGAGGGCTGCCATCCTTTCCAAACAGGACATAATCACAATAAACGGCAGCTTCCCCCATGTATTATAA
Source organism: Clostridium fessum (assembly GCF_027698965.1). Classification (NCBI taxonomy): domain Bacteria; kingdom Bacillati; phylum Bacillota; class Clostridia; order Eubacteriales; family Clostridiaceae; genus Clostridium; species Clostridium fessum. The sequence continues at coordinate 147,231 of NZ_JAQEQF010000009.1, read as the reverse complement.
TCAACCGAGAAACGGAAACTCGGCTCATGAATCAGGGACTGCAAATTGTCCTTGTACGGCATTTGCATCGTATTATCCGCAGAATAGATCCATTTTACCGCCAATTCCAATGCCTTTCTGCATCCTACCGCGCACATTGCAGGGGCGGATGCATATACCCGTTCCGCTTCCATCACCGCTGGCGCAAATAATGCATATTCTTTTGTATTCTTTAAAAATTCAAAGTTTGACATAAGATCCCCCCTATTTGGAAGTATTCTTCTTTTTCTTTGGCGCTGTCAGCTCATAGCTTAACGCAAGTAAATTTTTAATCGGCTCATCCAGCCCCGCATCCCCCAGCAAAACACTGATCCACTTCTCCTTGTTCATATGGTATGCCGGAAAATATCCTTTCTGCCCCCGCAAAGAACCTATCAGCATCGGATCACTCTTTAGATTTATAACATCTATGATATTATCATCCTCCAACCCCAGCTTACTCCCTGCAACACTCAAAATCACGCCATACCATTTATCATTATCCGCCCGACGCAGCACTGCGTTCGAATCCTTCCACGGATATTCCGCTTCCGTGCCATATTCCTGTTTTACCCATTGAAATAATTCTTCTCTAGTCATTTTGGTGAAACGCCTCGCTTTCGGTTTCAAGGTAGAATATATTTGTTATTTGCAATGTTTGTATTTGTGTAAATGTGTTTTTATAGTGCAGTATGATATTCTGTTTCAGCGACAATTTATCCTTTTACAAAAGCCACCCCAAAAGCTCTCTCTCGAACACCGCCAACGCCCGCTTCACATACTCCCTCCGCGCCGTTTCATCCACAAGCGAAACCGCGCACGAATTCATCTGCTTAAAATCTGGCACTTCTGCCTCTTCGCAGTGGCGTTTTCCGTTCGGATAACACCAGGCAAACCACCAGTCCTCCGGCAGAATTATTTCCTTTTTGAGATACCTGGATGCCTCCTGCTTAAGCCCGTCGGTTATATCATCTACCTGATAGCCTTTCGAAAAGCCATCCTCGGAGCTGGCTTCTTTATCAAACAGGCAGAATCCCGCAAACAAATTATGTTCTACCTCAATCCGAAACCAGAGTTCCAGACCCGCTTTTTGAAATTTTGCCTTTTTTACCACATAATTCAATCCAGGATAGGTGCTGTAACAATCATAAAATTTATCATGCTGTGAATTCTGATAGGAATAATATCCACTATCCTTTTCTAATTCCAAACCATATTTTTCTATAATCGGCTGCATCTGCTGCTGAAATTCTTCAAACACCTGGCGAATCAGCCGCACCTTTGCCTTTTTCATTGATTTTTCAATCTCAATTCCGGCAAGAAATTTTTCCGGCGATTCGTACAATGCCTCAATCACTTTATCTGCCACTTTCTTCTCTCTTTCATCCGCTATGCTATGTACCGCATCCAAATATTGCTCCATCACTGCTCGAAATGGCTCTTTTAAATTTTGCAATTCACCTTCCAGCCACCGATAGATATCTTCTGCCCATGAAATACACTGGATTTGCCCTAATGGTAATAAATTTCCTCCGCCTTTCTTCTTCCGGCTGTACTCAGATGGCGGAGTTCCAAAACGGGTTAGATATATCAATCGGGAATTTTGTGCCATCTCAAAGTAATCCGAACACTGTCCTTCCTGTTCCCCCGCATAGATTTTTACCTCGATCGGAATCTGATACTCCGCATTCCGTATGAAAATATCAATTCTTCTCTCTTTATCAATCGGGTACTCTTTGACTACCTCCGTATGCAATAGCAATGTATCGCTTACCGGATCCATTTTCAACACATCTCGGATAAACGATTTCAGAAACCGGATTCCGCAGCCATGCATTCCCTCCGGGTTCAGCAGATTGGTCAAAAAACGGCACATGATCACTTCACGGCTCTGTATCTCTAATACATCAAAAATGTTGTAGGCTGATAATTTCTTATGAAATGGTATGTTTTTACAGTTTGTATGAATTTGCGATAGTAAATCTCTATATGTTTCCATTTTTCATTCTCTGGCGATTCCCGTTTGTCTCACTTTTCATTTATAAAACGACTTCTTTTTATCTATCATACCATAAAAAACACGGTTCTCACAGACTCTATCCAAGGCATCCCTCCAACTTTCTTCACACCAAATCATACCTTATCCTGAATTATTCCCTCTTCAAAAAATCAATGACAATTACGAAAAAATCGTCCTTTCCTTGAATCCCGGAATGGACTCTTCCTATGATGGCATAAATCTAAGAATTTAATTGACTGGCTGATTTCAGAATAAACTTGAAAAAGAATGTGCCTTTTTGTGTAATAGAGAATTCCAAGGAATTTCCTATTACACAAAAATAGCGGCGGTCTGCACTCATCATGCAGGACCGCCGCTGAAATTGATTCTATAAAGTTACTTTCTCATAATGATCTCATCACGTCCCGGACCATTGGATACCATGGTTACCGGTACGCCAAGCTCTGCCTCGATCGTCTCGATGTAGTTGCGGCACTCTGCCGGGAGATCTTCGTATTTCTTGATTCCGCGGATATCACATTTCCAGCCCGGAAGTGTCTTCAGAACCGGTTTTGCTTTCTCCAGCTTGTAGGTTACCGGGAAGTCTTTAACAACTTCGCCGTCGATCTCGTAGCCCACGCAGATCGGGATCTCGTCCAGATATCCCAGAACATCCAGAACGGTCAGAGCCACTTCGGTCGCACCCTGGATGCGGCAGCCGTAACGGCTTGCTACTGCGTCGAACCAGCCCACACGTCTCGGACGTCCGGTGGTTGCGCCGAACTCGCCCTTATCACCACCGCGGCGGCGGAGTTCGTCTGCCTCATCACCGAAGATCTCGCTGACAAATGCACCTGCGCCGACTGCACTGGAGTATGCCTTTACAACGGTTGTGATCTCTTTGATCTCATACGGCGGGATACCTGCGCCGATAGCGCCGTAAGCTGCCAGAGTCGAAGAAGAAGTAACCATCGGATAAATACCGTGATCCGGATCTTTCAAGGAACCTAACTGACCCTCAAGAAGGATGTTTTTGCCCTCTTTGATCGCGTCATGCAGATATGCAGATACATCGCATACATACGGTTCTACCATCTTCTTGTATTCCATCAGCTCTGCCAGAACCTCATCCGGGTTCAGCAGCGGTTTATGGTACAGATGCTCTAACAGGACATTCTTTGTCTCGCAGACACGCTGTACTTTATCTTTCAGAGCTGCCTCGTCCTCGAACAGTTCGCTGACCTGGAAACCAATCTTCGCGTATTTGTCAGAGTAGAATGGCGCGATACCGGACTTGGTGGAACCGAAGGACTTGCCGCCCAGACGCTCTTCCTCATACGTATCAAACAGAACATGGTACGGCATCAGGATCTGTGCACGGTCCGATACCAAAATATGCGGCATCGGAACACCCTGAGATACCAGGCTTTCCAGCTCTTTTACCAGAAACGGGATGTTTAATGCCACACCATTGCCGATGATGCTGGTTGTGTGTCCGTAAAATACACCGGACGGCAGAAGGTGAAGTGCGAAACGACCATAATTGTTGATAATCGTATGACCTGCGTTGCTTCCGCCCTGAAAACGGATAATGATGTCGGATTCCTTAGCAAGCATATCGGTAATCTTACCCTTGCCTTCGTCTCCCCAGTTAGCTCCTACTATTGCTCGTACCATGAATTTTCCTCCCTCAGAAGAATATAAATACTTTTCGGCATGATCGAAAAACGATCATGCCTTCTTACTGTATAATCATACACAACTTTTCTATATAAGTAAAATCAATATTATTTATAAGCTACATAATTAACACTTATACTATTGATGCTCACACATATGCCAGGCAATGTAATTTGAAAAACCGCTACTTTGCAGCTCCTATTTTTCTCATGTGGTTACCTTCGCCAGCTGCTTAAAAAGCTTCGCAGCCGCTGGGGACATCCAGGCTTTCTCAGCTGCCACCAGACAAAACTCACGGGATGGCATCTCTTCGTCAAATTCCAACGCAAAAACATCCCCATTTCCAAGAGCCTCCGATGCAAAATCCGACATCAGACAGCCGATTCCCAGATTCCGCTTAACAAACTGGACAATCATCTCACTGGTGGCCAGTTCAAACTCCGGCTCCAGCCGAACCCCGCGCTTTGCCAGAAACTCATCCATAAAGCGGCGCGTACTGGTATTGCGCTCCAGGAAGATGCAGGGGCAGTTCAACAGCTCTTTATATGAAAGTTTTCTACCCTTTAACTGGGCTGCGTATTTGGGTCCGGCTATAAACACATTGCGGATCTCCTGAACCGGAAAACTCTTTACCGCCTGCTTGGTCTCAAAAGGTGTGCTGACAATACCGAAATCAATGTGTCCCTGATAGAGTGCTTCAAGGGTCTCGGGCGTCGGACCGTTTGAAACCGTCACCTTGATATTCGGATACTGCTCATGAAATTGTTCCAGATATGGAAGCAGATAAAACTGGAGTGTCATATCGCTCGCGCCAATGCGGATCTCGCCCGTTTCCAGGTCCTTCATGCGCCGCAGCATCGTCTCCCCGTCCTGTATCGCATCAATTCCCCGTCTGACATACGACAGAAGCAATTCTCCCTCGCTCGTCAGCTTCACGCCGCGCGATGTCCGCAAAAAAAGGCGGCAGCCAAGCGCGGTCTCCAGTTGTCGGACCGCCTGGCTGACCGCCGGCTGGGAAATGCAGAGTGCCTCTGCGGCCGCCGTGATGCCGCCGCATTCGCACACGCTGCAAAATACCCGGTAATACTCCAGATTCACACTTCCATGTAAATCCTGTTTAGACATTAATCTCTGCTTTCACGCCCAGATCTTCTTTATTTGCATCCAGAATCGGCTGGATTACCTCTGCCAAGAACTCATCTACCTGCTCTTTTGCACGGCCGGTGTAGCGCTCCGGTTTCATCGCTGCTTTCAGGTCATCTAAGGACAGATTGAACGCCGGATCCGCTGCAATCAGCTCGAGAAGGTTGTTATCCAGACCTTTCTCTTTCACATTCTTTCCAGCTTCCATCGACAGAGTACGGATCTTCTCATGCAGTTCCTGACGGTCACCGCCTGCCTTTACTGCATCCATCATGATATTCTCGGTTGCCATGAACGGAAGTTCTGCCATCATGTGTTTCTCGATAACCTTCGGATATACAACCAGACCGTCAACAACATTCAGGTACAGATCCAGAATACCATCAATTGCAAGGAAGCCTTCCGGAACACTCAGACGCTTGTTCGCAGAATCATCCAATGTACGCTCAAACCACTGGGTAGATGCAACCATCATCGGGTTCATCACGTCTGCCATCACATAGTTAGCCAGGGAAGCCATACGCTCGCTTCTCATAGGATTTCTCTTATATGCCATAGCGGAGGAACCGATCTGATTCTTCTCGAAAGGCTCTTCTACTTCTTTCAGATGCTGAAGAAGACGGATATCGTTGGAGAATTTATGGGCACTCTGTGCAATACCGGCAAGAACATTTAATACACGTGTATCCTGCTTACGGGAATAGGTCTGTCCGGATACCGGATAGCAGCCATTAAAGCCCATCTTCTCTGCGATCATCTGATCTACCTTGCGGCACTTTGCATGATCCCCATCAAAGAGCTCCAGGAAGCTTGCCTGTGTACCGGTTGTTCCCTTGGAGCCAAGGAGACGTAAGGATCCAAGCACATAATCCAGATCATCCAGATCCTGCTTAAGCTCCATCATCCACAGAGTTGCACGCTTACCGACGGTGGTCGGCTGTGCCGGCTGGAAATGGGTAAACGCCAGGGTCGGCTGTGCTTTATATTTATCAGCAAATTTAGCCAGTTCATCCAGAACACTGATCAGTTTCTTACGTACCAGCTTCAGGGCCTCTGTCATAATGATGATATCGGTGTTATCTCCTACGTAGCAGGAAGTTGCACCCAGATGGATGATTCCTTTTGCTGTCGGGCACTGTACGCCGTACGCATACACATGGGACATAACATCGTGGCGCACCAGTTTCTCACGCTCTTTAGCAACATCAAAATTGATTTCATCCTTATGTGCTTTCAATTCATCGATCTGCTCCTGCGTGATCGGAAGGCCAAGCTCCTTCTCCGTCTCTGCCAGCGCAATCCAGAGTCTTCTCCAGGTGCGGAATTTCTTGTCCGGGGAGAAAATATACTGCATCTCCTTACTTGCATAGCGCTCGGAAAGAGGGCTTACATATCTGTCATACATGGCTAATTTACCTCGCTTTCTTTTTTCAGGGTATGGAAAATAGTCTCTTTCGCAGCCATTTGAAGGTGTCACCGACACATTTTCTCAATATCCTACCTGCAAATTATAATACAGGCACTTTTCAAAATCAATCACTTTTCCTGTTACTCCTTACAAAAGGCCTTTATATTGCAGGTATTCTTCCGGTCCTTTCAGCAAAATCTGCACCTCATCCCAATCTGTCTTACTGAAATACTCCATGTTAAGCTCTCCCTTATTCAGTGCAGTCCGAAATTCCTGATACATATGTCTTGCATACAAGCTTCTGTATTCCGGCAAAATCCGCCGAATCGTAAACAACGCATTTTCATATTTTTTCCACCAGTAGACCGGCAAAAATTTATGAAGTTCCGGACGAGTGAACAAAAAGCTGTAGATGAATGCATATTCTTCATTTATTCCAAATATATTGTCACTCTGTTTTACCGATGAATCCGGATTATCCGTCCGGTAAAGATACCCAGGTTCATCTATAAAAACAATCCTACCGGCCCGGCATATCATCTGAAACCAGAAACCATTGTCCTGATAGGAAGCTCCTGGCGTTTCATTGTGGCGGATATGCCATTTTTCAATAAAATCACGCCTTACAATTCCGCACCAGGTCATGACAGCTCCACGAAAGGCAACCGGTTCTGCTTTCTGAGGGTTCCACACTTTATAATACATTCCCTTCTGGCAGGCACGGCAATATTTTTCTATCCTCCGGCCATCCACTTCATAAAAGCGGATAAAATCCCCCCGGGTAAGTTCCGTCTGCAAGGTTTCAGCCACCGTATAGAGATTTTTCAGCATATCCGGAAGCATCCTGTCATCCGATTCAAGAACTGCCAGGTATTTGCCACGGGCCTGATCCATTCCTACATTCATCGTATTCCCATATCCGGTATTCTTTTTATGAATAACCCGAATCCGCTCATCCTTTTGGCTGTAATCCTCCAGAATTTTCCCGGTTCGATCCGTTGATCCATCATCGACTGCCAATATTTCTATCTCCGTAAGGCTCTGGGCCATCACACTTTCCAGTGCATCCTTCACATACCTTTCCGCATTATAAGCAGGTATAATAACCGAAACTTTTACCATTTTTTCTCCTTTACAGGCACAAGCGTTCCACCCGCCACCTCATACACTACATCGCAAGCTTCTATAGTATACATGTTGTGAGCAATAATCAGAAATGTTCTTTTCTTTGCCATCTCCCTGATGGTATCCAGCACGATAAATTCTGTATCTTTATCCAGTGCGGCGGTCGGCTCATCCAGAATAAAGAAATCACAATCCCGGTAAATCGCCCTGACAATCCCAAGCCGCTGCCTCTGGCCACCGGAAAGCCGGATGCCGCCTTCCCCAATCGGCGTATCCAGTCCATCCGGAAGACTTTTGATAAAGGATTCCAGTCCAACCGCCTGAAGACATTCCATAACCTTCTTCTCATCCATGTTCTGATTTTCCAGACCGAAGGCGATATTGCCCTTGATTGAATCGTCCAGCATAAATGAATTCTGTGGAATATAACCGACTTTCACTTCCTTCTTTCCTACTGTATTTACATAGATTTCTCCGGATTCCGGAGTCAGAAGACCCAAAAGAAGATCCGCCAGTGTTGTTTTACCCACACCGGACTCCCCGATGATGCAGGTGATTTGTTCAAGAGGAAATGCTGCATTTGCATGTTCCAGAATCCACCTGCTGCCGGATGGATAACGGTAACTGAGATCCTTCATATAAAGCATATCCGTCATCTCGTGTTCCACTGTCCGGCACGGAATGCTTCCATATACATGGCACCTCTCATCGGAAGCATCTTCTAATGCCCCTGTAATCCGGTCCAATGATTTTTTGCGATAGTGAATCAGGGATACGGCTGCCGAGATCCGGACTGCCGCAGGCATCAGCTTGACCGCTGCCATGGCAAAGGCACTGACTGCCGGCAGAACCTGTTCCAGTTCCACTCCCGACATCACCAGCAGATACAGATAACCAAGCATGGAACAGATACATACGGTTTCCACAAACATCCGCGGAATCGAAGCATACACGGCATTTCGGCATTCCAGACGGGAGATCATCTCCGCCTCCCGTTCGATATGATTCACGATATAATCTTCGGTCCGAAGTGTTTTTATCTCCTTAATGCCTCTTAATCCCTGTATGAGCCAGCTGTTTCTGCGGATATTGTGTTGAATCTCCTGATTTCCAATTTCACCGGTTCGGGGGCGTATCACGGCCAGAATCACTGCCACCACCACCGTCATGGTAAAGACGGCCCAGATCGTCATGAAAGGATTGATAAGAAAGATAGCCGCTGCCAGAAAGATAGCGATGACGCTTTCCGTCAGAATCGTCAGAATCGCCTGGATAATAGAGACAACTGCCGATGTATCATTCACAATCAGCTGGAAGATATCATTGGAATTAGTTGTCAGAAAATGTTCATAGGAGCGATGCATATACAAGTCTGTCATCCGGTTTTTCAGGCGCCTGCTGCAATCGGAAGAAAATCCCGCACAAATCTTCTGTTCCCAGAACATATACAGATTTTTAATTATATACACCAAAATCAGGGCACCGATGCAGAACGCAAGAAAGGAATCCCTGCGGACCATGGGCAATTTTGCACAGATGGCCCCTACATACCGATTTTTCTCTGCCAGCTCCGGATCCAGGATCGCCTGTATCATCGGAACCACCAGGGTCACACTAAGGGTCTCTAAAAAAGCTCCCAGCAACATGGCAAAAAACAGAAGAAACAGATGCTTTTTCTGATCCGGCTTTAAAAGAACTGCAATTTTTTTACAAATCTCTCTCATCTGGTTCCTTTCCCCGGGAAAGCAGCTGTCTAAGTTCCTCTCTTGCAAAAACGGAGCAGAATGTACCTCTCACAAGGCGGAAAACTACAAAAAAGGGGATCCCTATCTTGTATTTATACAAAAATGGATAATTTGTTTTCCACCACCATCGATCCGGAACCACTCTCCGGGCGATATATTCTGCCTTTCGCCCAATTCCCGTTCGTGCCCGATAGTTAAACTTACGGATGCTGTTCTCAGCACTTATCTGATCACTTCCATGGGAACCGGACCGGAACATATAGGATAAAAATTCCTCCTCTTCTTTGGAGAAATCAAATACCGGAATCTCATCTGCAAAAAGTTTATCCGAAAGAGTCCGAATTCTCTCTTCAAATTCAGAGAGACCTAGCTGTTTCAGAAGTTCTCCAAGCTTCTCCCAATCCATGTCCTTTCCGTATTCTTTTAGGTAAAAGTATGTGTCGGTGATATACCGGATACCAGTTCCGCTGCCCTGATAATGATGGTCTGCGTGAGCCAGAAAATGCAGGTAAAAATCCTCCGGTGTCATCTCATACAAAAATTTATTATTCTCCACCCTATGAAGCTTCGGAAATATCCGGTTCAAATAAGAAGCCGCTGCATCTTCTTCCTCCGTCTCGTCCATAAGTCTCCAATGCATCTCAAAATGATACGATGGATTTTTCAGGTAACTATCATGTTTTCCAGATGAAGGAGATGCCTTGTATCCTCGTTTTTCCATGTATCTGCGGATCGTCTGGCAGTACTCCGGATCCACCAGAATATCATTATCCGACGCATATCGGGTGCCCACTGACGGGTACAGGGGCTGAATCTGAATCCCCTTCAGCGGACAGTGCCAGATCCCCTGTTCATCCATAAAATCAAAAATCCTTGCCCGCTCCGTATTCATAAGAAGTTCCCGGTGCAGGGCATGATCGTATGACAGCTGCAGCTGTCCCTTCAGTTTCTCCGGCAGCACTATCTTTTCTTCCAGAAACCAGGTATAGATGAGTTCTGCCTGAGACTGGGCATAGGCCGTACGGAACATCCGGCTCACCGCCTCATCCCCCGGGTTTATCTCATCGAAATAAGAGGCCGGAAGGCGAAGAACGGCTCCCCGAAGACTTTTCAAATACAATTTCTGTTCTTCTGTTATCATCTTTTCGTTCTCCTCATGATCCTTCCGAAAACATCCCGTAAAAACAGAATGAAAGCACGCAACGGAAAAAGTCCGCACCAGAGCCGGACATACAGACGGTACCTCCATCCATCCAGGGGAACTTCCTTTCCCTTTCGCACAATGCCCGTCATAACTCCCACCAGATGTCTGTCCCTGATCCCGTATTCCAGCCGCCACCGGTTGTCGCCGCAGATCACATAGTCCTGCTCCCGCACCTTCAGAATCCGGTGAAGCACATAGTTCTCCCCTCCATCCCGCCTATACAGGGGAACGTCATATTTTTTCAGCCGCTGCCCCGGCTCTATCTTCTGGATCGTCACAATATCCCTTCGATTTGCCAGAAGCGGCTCCATGCTGTCGCCTCTGGTGGTGCAGACTGTGATTCCATTTTTATCCAGTTCTTCCTGAATCGCTGATCGCATCATTCTGTCCTCATAGCTTCATAAGAAAGCCGGGCCGCCTCTACATCCGGCAGGGCTTTTAATCCATAAAACGGCACCATCTCAGCCAGTTTGCTCAGAAGGTTCATCATCTGCTCTGCTTTTCCCCTATCCCGGAACCGGTACGCATGGGACATCATGCGGGGAAATGCTTCCTCCGGCGACAGCCTGCGTATCTCATTCTTCGTTCCCCGCTCTAACAGGCAGATCCCTGCAAGGGGGCAGGAAGTATTTGTATTCTGGCCTTCTTTTCCGCACCAGGGGGAACCATATACCGTCACCGCCTCTTCTATCTTCAGAAACGGCTTATCTCCGTTTATCACGGTAAGGGTCTCCCCCAGAAGTTCTTTCCAAAATCCGATATGGGTTGTTTTCCCTGTTCCGCTTTTGGCGCAAAACAGATAAGCCTGCCCCTCCACTTCCACCGCTGCACCGTGAATGAGAAGTATATGGAAATCAAGAAGCACCTCTGCAGTCTTGCGGTTTAACGCAGATATTTCCAGTTCCTCGTCACTGACCGATCCGGTCTCCCGGTTTTCTGCCGCACAGACCGCCTCATACTGTTTTCTCTCATAGGCCAGATCCTCTCTGGTTATGTTCACCTCAAGCTCCGATTCTCCGGAAGGCACCAGATACTTTCTGCAGTGCATCAGTACCTTCTGGTACCGATGCACAACCCGGATTTTCACTCCGGCAATCTGAATCACAAACGAGTACCGTAGCCTCTCTTCCTCGCTTTCCTTGTGCTTTCTTTTATAGGAAAGCCTGCGCTGTCTAGCCCTCTTCTCCTGTTTCTCCCATTCCGGATCCTCCAGATAGGAAAACTCTGGAAATATCGATGCATACCTGCGGAATATATCCGATGCAGTGAGACAATATCCGGGATTCCAGGGTTTTGAACTCCCGTTGTAATGAAGGATACGGCAATCCTTTAGGACCTTTCTTCTTTCCCCGAAAGTTAGTTTATCCAACGCATAGGTCGAGCAATTATAGTGTTTCGGATCGGCAAATTTGACGCAGCGGTAAAATACCCCATTCAACACATCTTGATCCCCATAGATCAGACGCTTTCCAAATACCTGCAGATACTGGGTATATATATCCGGATCCAGTTTCTTTCTCTGGGCTTCCAAATCATACAGAAGGACACCGGCATTGAAATATCTGGCATCCGGAGGCAGCGTCAGCTGATTGAAGGATGCATGGTAACCCTCCTCATCCACGGCCGAACAGGCAGCCAGAAGATTCCCATCCAGGTCCTGATGATAAAACTCTGTGATGTCTCCGCAGATTACCACATCAGCATCCAGCCATAGAATCCGGTCCACACTTTCAGGAAGAAGTTTCTGGGCCAGCAGCCGGTAATATGTCTCCGGAGAGATCCATTCCAGTGTCGGCAGATCTGCATAGGTGCTTTCCGCCACCGGAAGGAAGACGCACTTGCCACGGCCTTCTGCCATGGTTATTTCTGAAATCCTGTCTTTTTCCTCTTCGGTCAGTTGGGAATAAATAATATAGAAGACTACCTCGCAGTCATGATTGCAGAGCAGAGAATACATGGTTACCATCGCCGGCTTACAGTATTCCGAATTAAATGCCATCAATATATTCATCTATTTTTCACTCCAGAATTCCGTTTTCAATCAGTGTATTCAAAAAGCCATCCAGATCCTTTCTCGCCGTCTCCTCATCAATTCCATATTGTGCAAGAAGGGCAGATACCAGCTCTTCCTTCTCACTTCCCTTTTCTATCTTCTCCCAGAGAAATGCTCCGGTGGAGTTGAGGCGGACCATTCCGTTGAACTCCTCCGCTCTCTCATCCACTGCCACAACCAGATTCTGGACTCCTACTTTCATCAGCTTGAATCCTGACTTTACCTTCATAAATCCCCCTCCTAATTCAGGAATGTTCTAGCATTCCTGCTGCAAAATACCTGTTCACACATACCTCGATCCGCTTGTATAATACGGAATGTGCCTTGACACATTCGGGCTTCTCGCGCGGTCGCTTTCGACATGTTTCTTCTTCGTGCGAGTGCGCATCCTCACGGAGCGTTTTTTGTTTCATAGGACGTAATTTCCTATAAAACGAAAAAAGGTATATATCCAGCGATATATACCTCTTTTACTAAACAGTCGCATACGGATTATAGTACGATGATGTAGCTACCACATCCACTGTCTCAAAGATGACAACCTCTGCTTCCGGTTTTTCATATTCCTTCATATGCACATCTCCTTTCAGCCACATGACATGTCTATTATTTTTGTTAATTATACCTCTTTTTCAGACAGCTTGTCAAGAAAAAGCCTTATTACTCCGCTCTTTTTTCTTCGTGAATCATCTCCAGCTGCCAGGTTTTCAGGTTAATGCGGAGCCTTGTGGCAGCCTCAGAATCTCCCTCCGGCAGCCGGTATTCGATCTCCTCACACTCTCTGATGGACCAGATTTTCTCCCGAAACTCATAGACACTGGCCAGATAGAAAAAGACCGCTGCCGCCAGTCCGTAAAGGAAGAACCGCTGTCTCCGCCTCATCCGGAAACGTACGCCTTTCAGGTAGCGCCGCACCTGCTTTTGCTGAAATTTACTATTATCTGACATCTGCATACCTCCTGCAGGTGCCTCTCCAAATTCAATTATATGCCTGTTCTTAACCAATCACATCTGCCATATCATACCGTCCTGCCGGTTTTCCTGCCAGAAACTTCGCTGCCTGTACGGCGCCCTTGGCAAAGATCGCCTTGGAATAAGCTGTATGATTAAAGGTAATCACCTCATCCTGACCAGCGAAAATGACATCGTGTTCGCCTACGATTGTGCCGCCGCGGATCGCCTGAATACCAATCTCCTTCGCATCACGTTTCTCACGTGTAGCGGAACGATCGTATTTGTAATGGTATGTATTGCCCATCGCCTCGTTGATCGAATCTGCCAGCGCAATCGCCGTACCGCTCGGAGCATCCACCTTCTGATTGTGGTGTTTCTCCAGAATCTCAATATCAAATCCAGCCGGAGCCAGAATCTGCGCTGCTTCTTTCAGAAGCTTTAAGAGCATATTGATACCAAGAGACATATTTGCAGAGCGAAGAACAGCTGTCTTCTCTGCCGTCTCTTCTACCTTTGCCAGCTGTACCTCGGAAAGTCCTGTCGTACACAGAACAACCGGCATTTTCTTCTCTGCACACCAGTCGAGAAGTTCATCGACAGCTGCTGCATTGGAAAAATCAATCACAACATCCGCTTCTACCTTGCATTCGTTCAGAGACGCAAAAACCGGATAATCATTTTTCTGCTCGGTTCTCATATCAATACCCGCAACGATAGAGATCTCCTCGTCCTTCGCTGCAATTCCGGAAATAACCTGTCCCATGGCGCCGTTGCAGCCATGCATAATTGCTCGTACCATCTGTTAAAACCTCATTTCCCTATCTCATCCTAATTTTAACGGTTCTTATCACTCTTTCAGGCTGATTCCGTAATTTACCAGTTCTCTTCTCAGACGATCGCGGTTTGCCGGTTCCATATCCACTAACGGTTTACGGAACGGACCCACTTCCTCGCCCATCATGTTCATCGCTTCCTTAACCGGAATCGGGTTTACCTCGCAGAACAGCGCCTCAATCAGTGGAATTGCATCTATCTGCATCTGTCTTGCCTTCGCTACATCGCCAGCCTTGAATGCCGCGCACATATCATGTACCTGACGCGGTGCCACGTTGGATAATACGGAGATAACGCCCTTTGCGCCCAGTGCCATCATCGGAACCGTCTGGTCGTCGTTGCCGGAGTAAATATCAACTGATCCGCCTGACAGGCTTGCAATCTGTGCGATCGCGGAGAAATTGCCGCTTGCTTCTTTGACACCGACGATGTTCTCATATTCCTTGCACAGTGCCACGATCGTCTCCGGGGTGATATTGACGCCGGTACGGCTCGGTACATTGTACAGAAGGATCGGAAGATCAACTGCCTTTGCGACCTCTGAGAAATGAACCTTTAAACCCTTCTGGGTTGATTTATTGTAATACGGGGATACGAGCAGAAGTCCGTCTGCGCCTGCCTTTTTCGCTTCGGTAGACAGATATACCGCTGTCTCTGTGCAGTTGGAACCGGTTCCTGCTACAACCGGGATTCTCTTATTTACGACCTGGCATACGAAACGGATCACCTCGATGTGCTCCTCATGGCTTAATGTAGCCGCCTCGCCGGTCGTACCGCAGGCGATAATACAGTCTGTGCCGCCAGCGATCTGTTCTTCTACGATCTGCTCCAGTTTCTCATAATTTACGCTTCCATCCTCATGAAATGGCGTTACCAGCGCTACGCCTGCTCCTTCAAAAATAGACATTTTGTTTCCTCCTTATTCTTTTGCACGATGGCTGAGTTTCTATTCCAGAGTCCGTTTCTGTCCCCGCTTCAAACGAATGTTTGCAGCCTGTCGGTCCTGAGCGTACAAAAAGCTGGCACGACGGCCAGCTCTATGAATTCAAATCCAAACTCCCAGTAGCTCCCCATCTGTCGATGACAGTTACAGAATTCTTCATCCTGCACCCAGGAACTGCAGATACAGGCGCCGCAGCCCTTCGGCGTATCATCCTTTCAGCTGTCTTCTCCTGCACCTGCCGCATCCGACCGCTTACTGATAATCAACGCAACCTCTACTTGTTTTTTCTATCTTAGCATTACTTTGAATACTTGTCAACCGTTCATGCACGCATGATGTTACTGTTCACGCATACGTGCCCAGTAACGGAATTTGCCGTGGCTTCGCATTCAAATACGGCAAATTCCTGCTGCCACCATGTTTTCTTACGGCACTTTCGGTTCCAAAAGTGCCTACCCGTGAACAGTAACGGCATGATCGTTTGACGGCTTCAGGCATTCCAGGCGCGTCACCTCGTCTGCATGCTCCTCTGCCCCAGCCGGACATACTTTTCCGGTCAGAATCAGATCGACATTCTCCTCGCGCGCTGCCAGCAGTGTTTCCAGAGCATCGTCTCCGACCAGTTTCTGATCTAACACCCCAAGAAATTCATCCAGAATCAGCATATCGCATTCGCCGGTACAGAGTACTTTTTTTGCAAAATTATACCCGTTCTGAATATTGCAGAGCTCTTCCTTTTTGCCTTCTTCAGAGAGATTTTCATAATACTCATTCTGTTTTTCAAATCGGAATACTTTAAATGCCGGCTCCAGCTGTTTTAACCCATCTGCTGTCTCATGGCTCAGCACTCCCTTTAAGAATTGTATCATAATTACCTTCCGGCCGTGCATGGCTGCACTGACACCACGTCCCAGTGCCATCGCTGTTTTTCCCATCCCGGTGCCGAAGATGATATGAACTTTCCCCTTTTTCATTTCCCTCTCCTCTTTCTGTGCCTCCCGCTGCGCTGGCGCACAGACTGTCTTTCCTGATGTCTTTTTACACACAGACCTGTGTGTTTTATTTCTATCCATCCAATAATCGTTTTACGAATTCTGTAAGCTGCCTTATTCTAGCATATTTTATCTATTTTGGCAAGCTATGGCAAAACCAGCCATTTATCATGCCCTATAGATTGCATAACCGGCTTCAAACTTTGCTGTAACATCCTAAACCTATCCTATTCTTCCACGCACTCCAGCTTGCTGACCGACACCTCGTATGCCACACGTTTCTCGCACTCTGTCTCGCTCAGCTTCTTCGTATATTCACGGCTCTGCACGCGCCCCCACACGCACACGTGGCTTCCCACGCCAAATCCGGACGCATAGCGGGCATTTCTGCCCCACGCAATACACGGTATGTAATCGGATTTTCCATACGGACGGTTGACCGCCAGCAGCATATCGGCAATCTCGCGTCCCAGCGGTGTTTTCCGGTAGATCGGCTCCTTGCAGATATAGCCTTCCAGAAAAATCTGGTTGGTTTTGGTGTAATCCGTAAATTCTTCCAGGAAATGAATCTCACGGACAAACACAGACAGCACCAGACGGTTTTTCGCGCCCTCATGACGGTTGTAGGAACGGAACTGGCCGATCGCCTCCATCGTCATTCCGCGGTAGTCTTTCGATACATCCAGAAGCCGTTCTGAAATCATGAGTGGAATCACGTCCACCTGATCGCTCAGACGGCTGACTGCCAGGTCTGCGATATAAAATCCTTCCCCGAATACTTCGTGGCTGAATGTAAATTCCGATACGACCTCACCAATCACGCTAACCTTGTTGTTTTCAATCATTTTTTCCGACATAGTATCTCTCTCCTCTTCTTTTTTGCAGTTTTTCACGGCAGGTTCTTGGAGTCCTGCTTCTTACTGTATATATGTATGAGGGGAATGACCGTTTTAGAAGAAGAAGTGAGGGGGAAATTTCGACAGGGTGGGGGACATGAATCGACAGAGGGAATGGGATCGGCAGAGGGACGGAAACGGCGGGGCGCGTCGTTTCCTGAATATCTCTCGCTTGAATATACGAAAAGGAGCAGCTGGCTTGCGCGGCTGCTCCCACTTTACGATTATTTAGCTATTTTTACGGCTGATCATCGCTCTCTTTCTCAGAGTCGGATCAAGAATCTTTTTACGGATTCGTAAGCTGGTCGGGGTGATCTCGAGAAGTTCATCGGTATCGATGTAGTCGAGGCACTGCTCCAGGCTCATGATTTTCGGCGGAACAAGGCGGAGGGCTTCATCGGCGCTGGAAGAACGGGTGTTGGTCAGCTTTTTGGTTTTGCAGACGTTTAACTCGATGTCTTCCGGTTTTGCGCTCTGTCCGACAATCATGCCGGAGTAAACTTTAACGCCCGGTCCGATGAACAGGGTTCCGCGCTCCTGGGCATTGAACAGACCGTAGGTGATGGACTCGCCTGCCTCAAATGCAATCAGGGATCCCTGTTTGCGGTAACTTAATTCGCCCTTGAACGGTGCATAGCCGTCAAAGCTGGTGTTTAAGATACCATTTCCCTTTGTATCGGTCATGAACTCGCCGCGGTAGCCGATGAGACCTCTGGACGGAATCGAGAACTCCAGTCTTGTGTATCCGCCGCCGATCGGGCTCATGCCCTGCAGCTCGCCTTTACGGCTGGTCAGCTTCTGGATAACAGCACCGGTAAAGTCATCCGGTACGTCGACGTAAGCGATCTCCATCGGCTCTAATTTGCGGTTTCTCTCGTCATATTTGTAGAGTACCTCCGCCTTGCTGACTGCGAACTCAAAGCCCTCGCGGCGCATATTCTCAATCAGGACGGACAGATGCAGCTCGCCACGGCCAGATACCTTGAAGCAGTCAGCGGAGTCTGTCTCCTCTACACGCAGGCTGACATCGGTATTCAGCTCCCGCATCAGACGCTCGCGGATGTGGCGGGAAGTGATGAATTTACCTTCCTGACCTGCCAGCGGGCTGTCGTTTACCATGAAATCCATGGAAATGGTCGGCTCAGAAATCTTCTGGAACGGAATTGCCTCCGGTTTCTCCGGTGAACACAGGGTATCACCGATGTGGATATCTGCGATACCGGAAATCGCTACGATCGAACCAATCTTTGCTTCCTGTACTTCTACTTTATTCAGACCTTCAAACTCATAGAGCTTACCGATCTTAACTTTGCGGAACTTGTCCGGCTCATGATGGTTGACGATGACGCAGTCCTGATTTACTTTCAGGTAACCGTTGTCGATCTTACCAACGCCGATACGTCCTACATACTCGTTGTAATCAATTGTACTGATCAGAACCTGTGTCTCTGCATCCGGATCTCCCTCCGGCGCCGGGATGTAATCCAGAATGGTCTGGAACAGCGGCTTCATATCCACATTCGGATCGTCCAGGTTCTTCTTCGCATAGCCAGAACGTGCAGATGCATACAAGAACGGGCAGTCAAGCTGCTCGTCGGATGCATCCAGATCCATCAGAAGTTCGAGAACCTCGTCCACAACCTCCTCCGGACGTGCTTCCGGACGGTCAATCTTATTGATACATACGATAACCGGCAGATCCAGTTCCAGTGCTTTACGCAGAACGAATTTGGTCTGCGGCATCGCGCCCTCATATGCGTCTACCAGAAGGATAACGCCGTTTACCATCTTAAGAACACGCTCTACCTCGCCGCCGAAGTCCGCATGTCCTGGTGTATCGATAATGTTGATCTTGGTGCCGTTGTAATTAACAGCCGTATTCTTGGACAGAATCGTGATACCTCTCTCACGCTCAATATCGTTAGAGTCCATGACACGATCGACTACTTCCTGATTGGCACGGAATACACCGCTCTGGCGAAGCAGCTGGTCTACCAGCGTCGTTTTACCGTGGTCAACGTGAGCGATAATTGCAACGTTTCTGACATCTTCCCGTTTCATTTTCATATCTGCTTACTCTCTTTTCTTATGATGATTCATTACATGTACTAATTAATAATTATTTTCTGTCACAGACAAGCATCCTGCCGTTTCGTCTTTGGCAAAGGATCCGCCCACAAAATAATACAGCTTGTTATTTTAGCATTTTTTTATCCATTATTCAATCTTTTTTTACAATAAAATGATTTTTCCGTCATCCATGCCAAAATAAACTTCATCCAGTTTTTCGATCCGGCATCTTCCATTTGTGCCCTCTATGAGCTTCTTCTCCGCTGCTCCCGCCTGGTCAAACGGCACCAGGATCGTCAGATCCACGCCCTCGCCGTACTCGCTGTCCAGAATCGGCAGCTCTGCTTCTGCCAAAATGTACTGCACCTTTCCAAGCCCGCTGTAGTCTGTCCCGACCTTCCATTTGCGAGCCAGGCATTTTTCCAGAACCACACAGTTTTTAAGACCTTCCTGGACCGCGCCGCCGTATGCCCGCACCAGTCCGCCGGTTCCTAAAAGTGTCCCGCCAAAGTACCGGGTCACAACCGCACAGACGTTGTGAAGCTCGCGTCCCAACAGCACATCCAGCATCGGGCGTCCCGCCGTCTGCGCCGGTTCGCCGTCGTCGCTGCAGCGCGCCACCTCGTTATTTTCTCCGATTGTAAATGCCGAACAATGATGTCTCGCATCCCAATATTTCTTCTTGACTTCCGCAATAAATGCCGTCGCCTCTTCTTCCGATTCCACCGGGCGGATCTCCGCGATAAAGCGGGACTTCTTCTCCACAATCTCGCCCTCTCCGCCCTGATAGACGATTTTATAGCGCTCTTTCATGATTATTCCTCCATCGTAACTGTTCAGTAAATGCGCAGACCTGCTGAACAGTTACCCTCCATCTATACACTACGCATCCTTAAAACGGACGTTTTTTCACTTCTTTAACTGCTTGTAAACCTCAGTTACTGTTCACGCATACGTGCTCACTAACAAACCTTATCTTTTATGATACCGTAAAAAAAACTTCATGACAATAGTATTTATTTATCCTATGAATTTTGATATAATTGGAAATACTGTATTTATTAATAGAATGAACCACTACGAACCCAAAGGAGGTTCTCATGAATTACGGTGTAAAAGCAACCAAGAAACGGATCCGGGCAGCCAATTCCCGGAAGAAGAAATACGCCAACCGGCTGTTTCTGACCTTCTTCAAGACTGCCTTTGTTCTTGTTCTGTTTCTCTGCGTGACGGGTGCCAGCACCTTTATCGGCATGTTTAAAGGCATTCTGGACAGTTCGCCAGACTTCAACCCGGACAGCTTCACCCCAAGCGGATATTTTTCTACTATATATAATAGCGCCGGGGAAGTGACTGACACGCTGGTCGGTTCCAACTCGAACCGAATCGAAGCATCCTACGAGGATTTTCCTCAGGATCTAATTGACGCGTTCGTCTCCATCGAGGACTCGCGTTTCTGGCAGCACAGCGGTATCGATCTGCGCTCCATTTCACGCGCCGTGGTCGGCGTCCTGACAAATAATTATAAGGGCGGCGCCAGCACCCTGACCCAGCAGCTCATCAAAAATACCGTTTTCAACGGCGGCATGGAGACAAGCAAGGGTTCCAAAATCGAGCGAAAAATCCAGGAACAATATCTGGCGCTGCAGCTGACAAAAAACGTCGATCGGAAGGTCATTTTAACGAACTATTTAAATACGATCAACCTCGGCAGCAATACGCTGGGCGTCAAAGCAGCAGCGCTGCGCTATTTTAATAAGAACGTCTCCGATCTGACTCTTTCTGAGTGCGCGGTCATCGCCGGTATCACACAGAATCCGTCAAAGCTGAATCCGATCAGCGGCGCGGAGGCAAATGCCGCCCGGCGCAAGGTCATTTTGCAGGCAATGTATGAGCAGGGCTATATCACAAAAGAAGAACAGGAGGAAGCACTGGCGGACGACGTCTACGCCCGTATCCAGAATGTCGACACGGCGCTCAAGGAAAATGAGACACCGTACTCCTATTACACGGACGAGCTGATCAGCCAGGTCACCGAAGCGCTCAAAGAGCAGCTCGGCTATACTGACACGCAGGCGTCCAATCTTCTGTTCAGCGGCGGACTGCAGATTTACACCCCGCAGGATCCACAGATTCAGGCGATCGTCGATGAGGAAGTCAACAATCCTGCCAACTACGACGCGGCTCGCTATTCGGTTGAATACCGCCTTTCCCTGACCCATCCAGACGGGGAAACGCAGCATTATTCACAGGAAACTCTGAAAACATGGATCCAGCAGGTCAAGGGACAAAGCGGTTTTGACGGGCTGTTTAATTCCGAGGAAGAGGCGCAGACGGCGATCGATGAGTACCGCACCGCCCTCACGCAGGACGGAAGCACCGTTCTCGGTGAATCAGTTACCATGATTTTAGAGCCGCAGACCTCGTTCGTCCTGATCGAACAGTCCACCGGCTATGTCAAGGCAATCAACGGCGGACGCGGACAGAAGACGGCAAACCGCACCTTAAACCGTGCGACCGACTCCCTGCGGCAGCCAGGATCGACCTTCAAGGTCATTTCCTCCTTTGCCCCGGCATTGGATGCCTGCGGCGCGACCCTATCAACTGTTTACTATGACGGACCATACTCTTCCGGTGAAAAAGAGTTCCGAAACTGGTGGGGCAGCGATTACAAGGGCTATCACACGATCCGCGACGGCATTACCTATTCCATGAACATCGTCGCCCTGCGCTGCATGGCGGACACGGTAACGCCGCAGCTCGGTGTCGAATATGCCGAACGGCTGGGAATCACTTCCCTCGTAAGCCAGGATCAGACTCTCTCGACAGCACTCGGCGGTCTGACAAAGGGCGTCAGCAACCTGGAACTGACAAATGCATTTGCGGCGATCGCCAACGGCGGCACCTACACGAAGCCTGTCTTCTTTACTAAGATCCTGGATCGCAACGGAAAGATACTGATCGACAATGAACCGGAGACGCGGCAGGCGCTCAAAGACTCTACCGCCTATCTTTTAACCAGCGCGATGCAGGATGTTATGCAGAGCAATACAATGTATACGCGTTCCGGTTCCGGGGTTAAATCGACCGGTACGACAGCGGCGATTCCCAATATGAGCTGCGCCGGAAAGAGCGGTACGACCACCAGCAACGTCGACGTCTGGTTTGTAGGCTTTACGCCGTACTACACTGCCGGTATCTGGGGCGGGTGCGACAATAACCAGCCATTAAAAGGCGGCACCGTTTCAAACGGCGGTACCAGTTACCACAAGCGCATCTGGCGAAATATCATGACACGTGTCCATGAGAGCTTAAGCGACCCCGGATTTACGATTCCGGACAGCATTGAAACTGCTGAAGTATGCCGCAAATCCGGCAAGCTTCCGGTTTCCGGCGTCTGCAGCAGTGACCCGCGCGGAACGGCCGTCTACACTGAATATTTCGCGAAGGGCACGGTTCCGGCCGAGACCTGCGATCACCACACCCGCGTGACGATCTGCTCCGCCTCCGGCGGCATCTCGACTGCCTTCTGCCCGACGAACCAGCAGATTTCCAAGACAGTTATGGTCGTTCCGGAAGACGGCGGAGAAACGGACGATTCCCGCTTCTCCATGCCGGGCGAGTGCAAGATTCACAATGGTTCGTCCACGATCATCCATCCTTCTGAGAGCGCCGATTTCTCAGCTCCGGGCTACAGCCCCGATTCAGATAATCTATCGGCTCCGATCCACTCTGCGGTTCCACGCCCGATGGCGGGAAGTGGACGGAATGGAAATAATATTCCGATTGTCCCGGCGAATCCAGAGCATTAACAGCAAAATAATATATCTGCAAAAAGCTGCTGTAAAAAGTGACATTCATATGCCTCTTTTACAGCAGCTTTTTATTTCCTCAACTGATTTTCTTTTGCTTTCTTTTACTTTTCTTTCGTCTTCTCTCTAATCCTTCATCTTGGGTTTGCAAATCAGCGACGACAGATAGCCGAAGATCAACGCCCCGGAAATCCCCGCCGCACCCGCCGTGAATCCGCCGGTGAACAGCCCCAGAACCCCATCCTTATCTATTCCATCCCGCACGCCCTTCCAAAGCGTATTCCCAAACCCCAGCAGCGGCACTGTTGCCCCGGAACCCGCCCATTTGGCATACGGTTCGTACAAGCCGATCGCACCGAGAATCGAGCCACATACCACCAAAAGTACCATGATCCGCCCCGGCATGAGTTTCGTTTTATCCATCAGAATCTGCACGGCGGCACAGAGGAGTCCGCCGGTCACAAATGCTTTGATATAGTCCATTTTTTTGCTCCCTCTCTAAAGTTTCTTGCAAATACCTATCATTCACCGAACGATTCTTTTCCCTCAAGCACCACTCCATGGGCAATCCCCGGCACATTCTGCCCCTCATTAAAGCTGATCTGGGACAGCAGAGCCCCGGTCGGCACAAACAGGACGCGTTTCCACTCACCCGCCTGTATTTTCGGAAGAATATAGCCGCACAGCACCGCCGCCGAGCAACCGCAGCCGCTTCCGCCCGAATGGGTATCCTGCGTCTTCGGGTCAAACATTTCGATCCCGCAGTCCATATGGATGCTGGAAATATCCTGTCCTGCCTCGCGCATAAAATCAAGCAGGATTTCCTTCCCCACCATTCCCAGATCGCCAGTGATGATCCGGTCATAGTCAGATGGTTTCCGGTTAAAATCACGGAAATTCTGCAAGATTGTGTCAACCGCCGCCACCGCCATTGCCGCCCCCATGTTCATGGAATCGCGCATCTGCATATCGACGATCTTTCCGGGGGTGGCAGCCGGGATACAAGGTTGAAATTTGGGATGCAATTTTTCCTGTCCAGCATTTTTCAGTGATTCTGACGCATTTTCTTTCGCTCTGCGCCCATCTTTCCCTTCATTTTTCTCATTTCCTTCGATCATCACACACCCGCACCCGGTCACCGTCCAGGTTGTGGACTGCGGTCTCTGATTCCCATACGCCAGCGGAAACCGGAACTGCCGTTCTGCCGAGGCAAAATGGCTCGATGCCAGCGCCAGAACACGGTCCGCATAGCCAGCCCCTGCTGCCATCGCCCCCAGGATCATCGCCTCCCCCATCGTCGAGCACGCGCCGTAAAGCCCGAAAAACGGGATATCAAACGATTCCACACCAAACGAGGTCGCCACAATCTGCCCCAACAGGTCTCCCGCAAACAGGCAATTCACATCCGTCGCCTGTCTGCCCGCCTTATCCAGACATTTCTGCACTGTCTGGCGCTGCAATTCACTCTCCGCCTCCTCCCACGACTTTTTCCCAAACATCGGATCCGGCTCCACCCGGTCAAAAAAACTTGCCAGCGGTCCCTCTCCTTCCGTCTGCCCCACGATCGATGCCGCCGATGTGATGATGGGCGGATGTTCAAACTGGATGCTTGATCTGCCTGCCTGCATAAAATTCCTCCTGAAATACAAAAAGTGTCATTAAAAATATAATGTTCAAACTTTCGCTACAACCTCAGTATTTACACAAACATACATTTTTATGTTTCAAGAAATCTGCATTCCCCGCAGGCTTCATCCACCCGTTTTCGCCATATTATTAATACTGCACCGCCGCCAGTTCCTTTCTTAACTCCTGCGGGTTCTGGGACGCATCGACTGCCGTCTGCGGTGTAATCACACCCTCTTTTGCCATACGGATCAGAAAATTATCCATCGTAATAGAACCCTCTTTTGCACTAGAAAGCAGATAGCTCTGCATCTGCGGTGTTTTTCCGTCGCGGATCAGATTCCGGATCGCCGGCGTAAGCATCATAAGCTCACAGGCTGCCGCCCTGCCCTGGCCGCCCGCCCTCGGCACCAGCTGCTGTGACAGCACCGCCCGCAGCGTCATCGAGAGCTGCATCCGGATCTGCGGCTGTTTATCCTCTGGAAAAACACCCACAATCCGGTCAATGCTGTCGATTGCTGAATTGGTATGAATGGTGGAAAAAACAAGATGTCCCGTCTCTGCCGCCACCAACGCCGTCTCGATCGTTGCTGGATCACGCATCTCTCCAATCAGAATCACATCCGGATCCTCACGGAGCGCCGCATAAAGTCCCTTATCATAGCTCTCTACGTCCACGCCCACCTCGCGCTGGTTGATGATCGCCTGTGCCGGTTCATAGACATACTCGATGGGGTCTTCCAGCGTAATCATATGGAGCGGACGATTCTGGTTGATCTCATTTAAAATTGCCGCCAGCGTCGTTGACTTGCCGCTTCCCGTCTCGCCGGTCACCAGAATAATTCCTTTATTCCAGCTTGAAAACTGATTCACTGCTTCAGGAAGCCCCAGCTCCGACAGGTTCGGAATCATTCTGGCCAGAATACGAATCGCCGCAGAGAGGGCGCCCTGCTGCCGGAACAGATTCACACGGAGACGCCGTCCCGCAAACGAAGCACTAAAATCCAGCTGTCCGATGGCCTCGATCTGATCTGCCACATTGCCTGCCAGCTGACGTCCATATTCCTCACAATCATCACGCGTCAGCCCGCCATCCGTCAGCGTCTCGATTCTGCCGTCAATTCTGCATTTTGGCGGCAGCCCTGCAATCAGATGCACATCCGATGCCCTTTTTTCAGCTGCCAGCGCGATTAATTCTTCAATTCCATACATACCATCTGTCTCCTCTTCTCTTTCTGCACCATTTACAGCGCCAGCAGCGTCCGGATCACCTCGTCCACCGTCGAAACACCCTCTTCTACCAGCTTCTGCGCGTGTTCCAGCATCGGAACATACTGGCTCGCTCTTCTGGCTGCCTCTAAGAAACGTGTCCGGTCAGCCCCTTCCAGAATACACCGGCGAAGCTCCTCCTGAATCAGCATTACCTCAAACACACCGATTCTGCCCCGGTATCCCGAATGGAAGCACTGATCGCATCCAGTTCCCTGCCAGTATAATTTTCCAGGAATCTCCGGGATTCCTGCCATCTCAAGTGCTTTTTTCGGCGGCTGAATCTGGGTCTTGCAGTTCGGACAGATTTTCCTCAGCAGACGCTGGGAAATAACGCCTCGCAGTCCCGCCGCAATCAGGTATGGCGCCACGCCCATATCTCGCAGACGGTCAATCGCCGAGATCGCATCTTCCGTATGAATCGTGGTGATAACGAGATGTCCCGTCATTGCCGCACGCATCGCGATCTCCGCCGTCTCACCGTCACGGATCTCGCCGACGCAGATGATATCCGGATCCTGACGCAGAACAGAGCGCAGACCCGATGCAAAGGTCAGCCCCACTTTTTCATTGATCTGCACCTGTGTCGCGCCCTTGATATGGTATTCCACCGGATCCTCCAGTGTAATCAGGTTGGTCCGATCCGAAAGAAGTTCGCGGATCAGCGTATACATCGTCGAAGATTTACCTGATCCAGTCGGTCCTACAATCATGATAACCCCGGAAGTAAGCCCTAAAAGCGTATCAATCTTTGCATCCTCCACTGCCGGAATACCGATACCGCGGCGGTTCAGCGTCTCCTCATTTCGTTTCAGAATACGGATAACCACTTTTTCTCCATACAGGGTCGGAAGGGTGGATATACGCATATCAATATCTTTCCCTCTTAAAGACATCACCGCACGACCATCCTGCGGAATTCTTTTTTCAACAATATCAAGCTGGGACATAATTTTAAGTCTCGAAATGACCGAATCCTTGAGTTCCGACGGGATCGTCATGATCCGGTGAAGCTGCCCGTCGATACGCATCCTGACGACCATCTCCTCCTCCGTCGGCTCAAAATGGATATCCGAAGCATCTTCCGAAATGGCGCGCTCAATAATCGAATTGACCAGGCGGATCATCGGCGTCACATTCTCCTGTCCTTCTCTTACCGCCGTCTGCCCCTGACGCACCTCTTGCGCCGCTGCCGTCTCTGCCTGCATCTGCGCCATCGCTTCTGCCGCGCCCTCGTTGCCATACAAAATATTGATCGCACGCTTCACCGCCGGTTCAGAGGCGATCATCGGCACAATTCTCTTTTTGGAAGTATGCTGTGCTTCCTCAATCGCCATGAAATTCAGCGGATCCGCCATTGCCAGATAGAGCTGGTCTTTGGAAATACGCACCGGTACGATCGTCATCTTCTTTGCCAGATTTTTCGGCACAAAACGCGACATTTCCGGGCTGATATCGACCCGTGTCAAATCAATATAGTCAATGCCCAGCTGCATGCGAAGCGCATCGATCAGCTGACCTTCCGTGATATAATGATGCTTGATCAACGTTGTTCCCAGACGTTCTTTCTCCTTCGCCTGATAATCAAGCGCCTCTTTAAGCTGTCCTTCTGTGATCAGTCCCAGTTCCAAAAGCATGTCTCCCAATCGTTTCGTACGCATTCTCTCTACCTCCCTGTATAAATATTGATCTGGTTATTCAGCCATTTTGCTGCGGAAATCCCGAATCCGGTCAAAGCAGTCCCGATCCATCTCGATCGCCGTCTGATTTCCAGTCGTCACAATCCACGCTTCTTCCAGAAGCCGCCGGATGATCCGCGCCGCCTCTTTCTGATCCTCTGCGGTCGTCTCACGGATCTCCTCTGTCCAACGACGAATCTGTACAATATCCAGACCATTGTACGCATACTGCATCGCTGCCATTCGCCGCCCCAGGCATCCGCACGGCGCCGTCGCATTGCCGTAACTGCTTAAAATATATCCATTCCGATCTGCTTCCGAAAGCTGCAGTTTTTCCAATACCCCCGCTGCCGCCCTGATCGCCTCGATCGTCTCACTGACCTTCGGATCCCGGTATGTACTCGCCACGATCCGATCCATCGTCGGCGTAAATGAAAACGACGCGCTGTAGGCACCGCCCTGAAAACGGAGCTGCGGCACAAAATACCGGTCATCCAGCGCATTTACATACGGAAGAATCCGCCCAGAAAATCCATCTACAGCGCTCAGCTCTGCCGAAAAGACGGTATACTGGCTGGAGCTCTCCACAATTACCGCCTCCCTGCGCGCCGGAACCGGAAAAGTATACCCAGCATTTTCCCCTCCGTTTTTCGTTTTACTCTCATGGTCTGGCATCCGTTCTTCCCGCAGATTTCCAAGAATCCGCCCCGCACAGTTCCTCATCCATTCCAGATTTTCCCTCGGTGCAACATGAAGGATCGTCACCGCTGTTCCATGTAGGATGCGGTCGCGCACCTCCTCCATCTTCTCTGCCAGCTGGAAGATCGCTGCATCCTCCTGTTCCAGGTGCCCGCGCAGCTCTTTCAAAAACTCATAAAACGCCTGTCCGCCGACATATTCCTGATACCGCGTATTGATGCTATAGCCAGATGCCGCCAGACGCACCGCCAGCGAATACGCATCACTGCGCGACTCATCACAGGACGGAATCGTCTCATCCAATGCCTGAAGAACCGCATTCTTATCTCTCCAGAGTGGATGTGATAAGAGTTCCAGCAGGACATACAGGCTCTCTTCATAATCCTCCGCCATCCCATACCAGCTGACCGCCAGCGTCGGATGGCTGTTTCGTCCCGCCCGAGCCTCCGGATGTCCCTCATTCATGGAAAAATCATGCAGATAACGTTCAATCTGATTTTCCTTTTCCATTCTGCCATACCGGCCATTTTCAAGCTCTGAAACAAACATTGTATATAAAGGAATGTAAAAACGATCCTCTTCCGGCACGCCGCTCAAATCTAAGTATAAACGGTTATAGCTGATCGCTTCCAGATCCGACGGCGATTCATAGACCGAAACCCCATTTATCTCATATATCTGATATTCCGGTGTCTCTTCCGGCGGCGGAAGCTCATCGACCCGGATCATAAAATCCGCATTCGAACACTCCGACGCATTCCACGCATCAAAATCCAGGGTCTTTGCAATCAGCGCATCCAGCTCTGCCTCGCTCATCCCCGCCTTCATCTGCGCCAGATACGCGTCTCGCTCCCGCTCCATCGCCTCTGCCATCCCCGGCGTCGGAACCGTCGTGACAAGAACCCGCCGCTTCGCCGCGCCAAGCTCTGCCGCAAACCGGCGAATCTCCGTCTGTGCCGTCCCTGCATCCAGAGAATCATAGGCTGCCGCCTCATCCGCATACACATCCGCATCGCCCGTCAGCGCCCATTTCAGGCTGACTTCCGGCACGATCGAATCCGCAAATACATCCGTATCTTCGCCTGCTGTATAATCATGTATTACCCGCGCCTTGAGCGCCGTCTCCACCACCGACGGGTCGATCCCGCGCTCCTGCATCTCGCACAATGTCTCATCCGACACCTGCCGGAACCGTTCCGCATCCTTCGGACTGCAGTCTGTCATTTCGAAAACAAAAAATGGCTTTTCCGCCTCCATCATCACCGATGCACTCGCATCACAATGGATGCCCGCCGTCCGCAGCTTTTCCCTGAAAATCGATCCATCCACATTCATCATTCCCGCAATGATGCTGTACTGGATCAGTTTTCCCCATGAAATGCCGCTCAGATCCATCGCATACGATACCACTGCCGCATTCTCCGATGCGTCTCCCCGGTAAGCAGGACTGGGAACGGTTGCCTGACGGAAGAATGATTCTCCCCCATTTTCCAAACTATCTGGCTCGGGGCTGTAAAACGCACTCATCCCTATATTCTGCATTCCCTGATTTTCCTGTCGCCCGCTGCCTGACCGGGAACTCCATCCTTCTTCTTTTCCATAGCTTTTCTCTGCATCACACAGATACTCTTTATCCAGGAATGCCAGAAACCGTTTCCAGTCCAGATCCCCATACAACAAAATCAGGGCATTATCGAACCGATAAAACCGATCATACATCTCCATCGTATGTTCATACGTCAGATCCTTATAAAAACGGTGCGCCTGTCCATTCGCATTTGCCGCCGTCTCCCCCGGATACAGCGCCCGCAGGATATTCCGCAGTGCCTCATTATCTGTATCATTCAGCATACCGAAATCCTCGCTGTACACCGTCCCTGCCAGCGTGATCGGGCTTTTGCGGTCGCGCAGCTCATAGCGGACCGCTTCACGGTCAAAAAAGCGGCGTTCCCGCCGGATTCCCGGCGCTTTCATACAGCTTAAATACACATCTGCCATCTTAATGAGCTGTTCCTCGCTCTGGCTGCATACCGGATATGCCGTAAACGGTATATAGGTAAATGCATTTACAAATGTGTGGTATGTCTTGCTGCAAAGATCAAAAAAAATATCCTTACTCGGATATTTATCAGAGGAAGCAAGTACCGAATGCTCAAACACATGGTTCGTGTCCGTCTCATCCAGATGCGGTGTCCGATAGGAAATCGAGAATCCCCGGTTTGTATCTTTATTTCTGATATAAAACAGGGACGCCCCGCTTTTCTCATGTTCAAAATACAGTGTCTGCGCTCCCAGCGCCTGCAGTTTTCCCACCTGTTTCAATGTAAAACCTGCTGTCTGAAATCCCGGCTGCAGTCTACCATCTGCCGCCCTCCACTGCTTTGTACCTGCCATTCTTTTATCATGCCTCCTGCCATCATTCGTCTGCTGTCTTTTCTCTATATCTATTATACAAGAGCACATCCTATATTTCCATAGAAAAAAACACATCCGGTTCACTCTGTGTTCCGGATGTGCTTCTCTGATTCATAAATCTCTTATTTATTCTTTCCGCAGCACTTCTTATATTTCTTACCGCTTCCGCATGGACACGGATCATTCGGATAAATCTTATGTGTATTGCGGACTGTGCCAGATGCCTTCTGCTCGCGGTACAGCTCTGTTCTTCTCTCCTCAGTCAGGATTGCATCCCACTGCGGAAGCTCATACAGCCAGGTAGCCTTTGCTTCTACCATGTTGTAGTATAACTTCTCCGGGTCGATCTCGATCTTAACCTTGGTGTCCTCGTCCATGGTCTCAATCGGGTTCTCATAGCCCTTTAAGCTCTCATTGATGCCATCCAGAAAGCCTGTCATGATCAGAACTTCTGTATCATACTTCTCAGCCAGTTCTTTTACAGTGCCCTCTACTACTTCTGTCGGGTTTGCAAGGATCTGCTCATAGATACCTTTCTCAATTGTAAAATATCCAGACCAGAGTTCCTCTTTCTTTTTATCATCCAGTCCGTCACCATATGCCAGATTACGCCAATTTTCTAACAGTGTCATCGGTAATTCCTTCCTTTTTTCGTTCTTTCATTACTATAATAACATAGTATATTTAAGTATATAACAAGTTGGGGGGATTTGCAAGGAGGAAAACTGGCATCTGCCTATTTTATCGCATAAGCAAACGTATCACTCATTCCGTATCGCCGCCAGCGGACTCAGCTTCATCGCGCGCATTGCCGGGAAGAATCCGGCTGCCATGCCGATGATGATGGCAAATCCTACCGATGGAACTGCCAGCCAGATCGGGATCACGGACAGTTTTCCATCCATTCCATATAAAAAAGTCGCTGCCAGAAACTGGTTAATCAGCACGGAAACCATAAAACTCAGCGCCAGTCCGATGAGTCCTCCCATGAAACCGATAAAACCTGCCTCAATCAGAAACATATTTCGGATGGTTGCAAGGGAACATCCCAGCACTTTCAGCACGCCAATCTCTTTCGTCCGCTCATAGATGGACATCATCATCGTGTTGGCGATGCCAATCGCAGCAACCAGGAGGGAGACGGCGCCGATGCCGCCGAGGGCTGCCTGAATCATATTAGACTGCTGCTTGGACTGTTCCAGCCACTCCATCTGGCTGTTTGCCTCGTAGCCCATGTTGCTGATGGCTTTCTGCACCTCAATTACATGATCCATGTCGTCCACATTTACCGTCGCTTCTTCATAGACAAAATAATTGTAAGGTTTTCCTTTTTTGTTGGTCGGCTGTCCCGGAATCGGCTTTTTCTTAAATATCTGTTTCAGCTGTGTCTTGAGCTTATTCAGATCCACGTAGACGCCGTAGCTGTAATCACTCCAGTCTTCCGGTCCACCCGCTACCATTCCAGCCGTTTTCATCATATATTTCTTTGGCGCCGCTACTTTCTGGCTGCCATCCTCGCCGCTGGAATTTCCCTTGGACTGATAGTACGCATCCGTGTCAAAGATCGTAAACATCGGTTTGTTGATAAAATCGATGTCCGGCATCTCCCCGGTGTCCCAGTAACCTTTTCCTGTCTTGGCATTGCTAAAATTCTGTGCGACCATATTTCCGACTACCATCTCCATGTCCTTCGTTTCAGTTGTCGGCAGGCTTCCTTCTCCCAGCTTGATATTCTTCATCGCTCCCAAGGGGATCCCATGCAGCTGCACGTTTCCCTCGTAGGCACCCTGACGCATAATCACATTCAGGTTCAGATCCGGATAAGCACTTGTCACATGCGGAATCTTTTCAAATGTCTTCATCGTCTCATCCGTCATGAAGCTGTCTTCCGGATTTTTCTTGTCACTGGAATTTCCATTGTTATAATTATATACCTGAATCGCGGTCAGGCTTCCATAGGAAGAATACTGTTTGATGGTAAATTCTTTCAGTCCTATTCCGATGGAAACCATGACAACGATCGATGCCGTACCAATCACGACTCCCAGAACCGTCAGAAAGGTACGGAGCTTTCTGCGAAACAGGTTGTTGACGCTCATCGTCAGCAGATCACTGAATCTCATTTTCACCGGTCCTTTCTATTTTTTCTTTCTTTTCAGATGATCGTTTTGTTCTTTTTCAACGTCCTTTGTTTCGTCTTCCGATACATCTGCTGTCGTCATTTCCGGCTCGCCCAGCTCATTGTCCAGTTCCTCTTCTAATTCGTCTTCAAGCGCCTTTTCTCCTGCTATTTTCTTCTTTTTCCTCTTCCAGACAACTACACCGACACCTGCGCCCACCAGCGCAGCGATCACAAGCATCGGAGCGATCCGCCCAGCGCCGCCCGCTTGCGCCGCATCGGCATCTGCATCCATGCCGTTGTCCATTCCATCCATGCCGTCCATCCCGTCATCGGAAAACGCCTCACTCACGTTCAGAAGCATTTCTTTTTCAGTCTCTGAAACGACTCCATTTTCATCCTCATAGGAAATGATAATCTTCACTTTTCCATCATCGGTTGTCGGAGCAATCGCGGTCAGCATCGTATCGACATTGCCGGTTTCGCCCGGCTTGATATTTCCCACATAAGCGTCAGCTGGTTGGATAGAATCTGCCTCAAAACGCGCCATAACATTGTAAAGAATTACTTTTCCGGTGTTGTTGATGCCAAACATGACATTCGTCTCAGAACCAACCTCGATCGCATCCGGCATCACATCGATCGTGCTGGTGTTCAGCCGCGGCTCCTGCTTGACCGGGAGGGCAATTTTGACTTCTTCCTTGGCATTTTTAAATTCCGGGCTGTCGTACTGCTCCTGAATCGTCATGCGGTATGATTTCTGCTCCGCCGTCGGCGCCGCCTTGAACACCATCGAGAGATCCGCCGTCGCCCCCGGCGCCATGTTATTGACAACTACGGAGGTGGAACCGCTCTCGGATGTAAAGATCGGCGTATTTTCAACTTCTTCCGAAGCAAATGTAAACATAATATTGGAAGCTGCCACATCCGAAGACGCATTCTTCATCCGCACACGCAGTTCAAATGGCTGTCCGGCATAGATCTCTGCCGGGATCGTCTCGAAGCTGTCCACGATGATACGCGCCTTGGTTCGATCCTGCTCGCCCGCATCCGCCGACAGCTCATCGTCATCTTTTCCCTTGACGCGCACGTAAAACACCTTGTCCACCGGCTCCGAAAACTCGCCGCCCTCTTCTTCGCGGTATGTAACCAGATAGTGAATCGGGAAAAAGCCCGATTTTACGTCCTCACGCACCATCATGCTGTACGGAACCGTCACCATCTGCCCTGATTCCATATCCCCCATTTTACGGTTGTAGTTGCCCTCATTGATATCAAACGGGAATTTTGTTATATCGGCGTCAAGCTGCATATCCACGCGGACATCGTAAACCTTTTTAAGTCCCGTATTGGTCAGGTTCACGCCAAAATCCATGACCTGATTGTACCCCGCATACGGCGTCTGCTGGTTATCGCCGATGGAAAAATCGTAATCCAGCTTCGTGTTGTCGTCTTCCTCGGTGGAGGAACCATCGTAGGCGGATACCCAGATGTTGACACCAACCGCGGTCTTATCCTTTCCCTTTTGTCCAATAAAAAAGAATGCCTGATAATAGCCGGCCGGTAAATCTCTGCGTAGTTTATAACTTAAACTAACAGTTTTTGAAGTACCTGCTTTTACATTTATAGCTTTTGGCTTAAATGAATTTGAATCCGTTTCAAACGGAAATGATTTTGAATACCATCTGATAGCATCGCTATCATCACTCTCATCCGCATCATCGGATTCTCCAAAATTTTCTGTCATTAAATCATCAAATTCTTCCGCATTTGCCAGCCAAATTTCCTTTAATTCCTGATCCCTTTTCTCATGTATATTATGAACCGTCATCTTAATCGAAATTTTATTTCCGGCCTTTCCGTGCGGCACTTTGCTGACGGTAATTAAATCATTGTTATATTTTGTCATATCCAGCATCTCCGCCTGCGCTGTCCGGCTTCCTCCCACTGCCAGCACCACAAAAAGCAGCAAAAACACCGCCCATCTCTTCCACTTTCTCATACCTCTCATTTTTCATACCTCCATATCCTCTCACATTAAATGCTGCTTTTATCAATTTCTCATTCTATCGTCAGCATTCCTGTGTTTTAGCCTTCTAAATTCCAGACACAGCCAACACTCTATTTTTATCTGTCTATTTCATATCTGCTCCGTCTTTCGCTCTCTTAAATTTCCTCTATTTTCCCATCTTCCTTGCCCATTTGCCGATTCTCCTCTATCTTCACAATCTTACCATCGATAATATGGAAAATCCGGTCCGCATACGCCGCCAGATGGTTATCATGCGTAACCATAACCAGCGTCTGGTTCTGTTCCCGGACGATCCGCTGCATCAGTTTCAGCACATCCATCGTCGTGTGCGAATCCAGATTTCCAGTCGGCTCGTCTGCAAAAATGATCTCTGGATGTACCACCAGCGCCCGTGCGATGCCGACACGCTGCTGCTGCCCGCCGGACATCTGGTTCGGCATATGATCGCCGACTTTTTCCAGTCCGACCATTTTCAGATATTTTTCCGCCATCTCCCGGCGCCTGACGCGCGGCACACCGCGGAAGGACAGCGGAAGCGCTACATTTTCAACCGCATTCATCGTACCGAGCAGGTTATATGACTGGAAGATAAATCCGACCCGCTCCCGGCGGAATGCCACCAGCTGGTTCTCGTTTAATTTTTCTATGTGCTGTCCGGCTATGACAATCTCGCCCTTCGTCGGCTTCTCCAGCCCCGCCAGCATATTCAATAAGGTAGATTTACCCGAACCGGAGGTACCTACAATCGCACAGAATTCGCCACGGTACATCGTAAAATCAACGCCGTTCAGCGCGTATACCTTCGTCTCGCCGACGCGGTAGACTTTATATAGATTTTTTACCTGTATGACAGGTTCCCGTTTCCGGAGTTCATTCTTCCCCGGCACTTTCCGCTCTTCCATCAGCCTTCTCCATTTTCTAACTTATTTCATGCTCCTGAATATTCCATCGAAATCCATTCCTGACAACCTGGATTTATACAAGTTTCAACCATTGCAATTCCAGTTCTTCTTTCTACATTATACCGGATTTGTTTCAATTCTCCTACCTTATTTTTCTTAATGTTCCTTACGCTTTTCTTACCAGATTTTTCACCCTGTCTGACCGTTCCTTACGCTAATCTATTTTGCCCTGGAAAGTCATTTTTATTTCCTATTTCATCGCAGGTAATCTTCCAGCCGTCATCACATTGTCCATATTTTCTATCCCCCCTATTCATATTTTTTATATCACAGATCATTAAAAGCTATAGCAATCCATCTGGAAATGTTTTATAATAGTTGGGAAAAATATGCTAATACGAATAGAGAAGGAGAATCAAATGAGACATTTGCTGAATCCACTGGATTTTTCCGTTGAGGAGATCGACCAGCTTCTGGATCTCGCTTCCGATATCGAAGCCAATCCAGCCAAATATGCACACGTCTGCGACGGAAAGAAAATCGCGACTCTGTTTTATGAGCCAAGCACCCGTACACGCTTAAGTTTTGAGGCTGCTATGCTGAACTTAGGGGGACGGGTTCTTGGCTTTGCTTCTGCCGATTCAAGCTCTGCTTCCAAGGGCGAGAGTGTGGCAGATACCATCCGCGTTATCTCCTGCTTCGCAGATATCTGCGCGATGCGCCACCCGAAGGAAGGTGCGCCGATGGTTGCTTCCCTGCACTCTTCCATCCCGGTTATCAATGCCGGCGACGGCGGTCACCAGCATCCGACGCAGACCTTGACCGATCTGATGACGATCCGTTCTTTAAAAGGACGCCTGAACAATTTAACAGTCGGTCTGTGCGGCGATTTAAAATTCGGACGCACGGTTCACTCCTTAATCAATGCGCTGTCCCGCTACACAGGCATCCGTTTCGTCCTCATTTCCCCGCCGGAACTGCGCGTCCCGGATTATATCATTGAGGATACACTGAATGCAAAGGGAATCGAGTACAAAGAGGTGGAAAACCTGGATGAGGCGATGCCGGAGCTTGATATTCTCTACATGACACGTGTCCAGAGAGAGCGTTTCTTCAACGAGGAAGATTACATCCGTATGAAAGACTGCTACATTCTCGACAAAAAGAAGATGGAGCTTGCCCGTGATGATATGTTTGTGCTCCATCCGCTTCCGCGTGTCAATGAGATTTCCGTTGAGGTGGACAACGACCCGCGTGCCGCTTACTTCAAACAGGTTCAGTACGGCGTATACGTCCGTATGGCTCTGATCATGACTTTACTGGAGGTGGAAAAACCATGTTAAATATCAGCGGATTAAAAGAAGGTTTTGTTCTGGACCACATCCAGGCAGGACGCAGTATGGATATTTACTTTAAACTGGGGCTGGACAAGCTGGACTGCCAGGTGGCTATTATCAAAAATGCGCGCAGCAGCAAGATGGGACGCAAGGACATCATCAAGATCGACGGCAGCCTTGATCTGGTAAATGTTGATGTGCTCGGCTACATCGATCACCGTATCACGATCAACATCATCAAGGATGGAAAAATCGTAGAGAAAAAAAATGTCAAGATGCCGAAAAAAATCACGAATGTCATCCACTGCAAGAACCCGCGCTGCATTACCTCGATCGAGCAGGAGCTTCCGCATATCTTCTATCTCGCGGATGAGGAAAAAGAGGTATACCGCTGCCAGTACTGTGATGAGAAGTATTCGCTGTAAATTCTCCTGAATATATCAAATGAATATCAAAAAAGCCATGAACGACTTTTCTGTAGATTTACAGATCATAAGCGATTTCATGGCTTTTTATTATTTTCCAGATTATAGATTCCAAAAGTGCCTACCCTTGAACATCTTAATTCCAGAACTCTGTCTTACCTTCCAGCCCGATACTCTCAGCCTTGAAGCACGGATTCTTGCCTTCCTTTTTCTGCACCAGGTAATCATCCAGACATTTGAGCGCTGTATTTCCCAGAATCACGATAACCGGCAGGTTGATGATCGCCATGATACCCATGAGGACATCCGCGAGATCCCATACCAGACCGAACTGGAGCTGTGCGCCGATGAAGACAACTACCACCGCAAACAGGCGGAACACGTTCATTTCTTTGTTTTTCAGCGTACGGCGTGCGATGTAGTTGAGACATCCCTCACAGTAGAACAGGTTGCCGAGCAGTGTCGTAAATGCAAACAAAAGAAGTGCAAATGTAATGAAATACGGTCCAATCACGCCAAATACCGTTCCCAAAGATTCCTGTACGAACGGAGCGCCTTTCAGTTCTTCGGACGGAACGATACCGGTGCAGAGGCACATCATCGCTGTTGCCGTACAGATGAGGATTGTATCGATAAAGACGGAAAGCATCTGTACCAGTCCCTGCTTAACCGGATGGCTGACATTGGCTGCTGCCGCCGCGTTCGGTGCAGAACCAACACCCGCCTCGTTGGAATACAGACCTCTCTTGATTCCCTGCATCATGGCAGAACCTGCAAATCCGCCGAAGATCGCCTTGAAATCAAAGGCATTGGAGAAGATATTGACAAATACCTCCGGGAGTCTTCCGATGTTTAAGATCATGACCGCAATCGCCATCAGGATGTAGAAAACGCCCATAAACGGAACCAGCACGCCGGTAATGCGGACAATCTGTTTTCCGCCGCCTATGATACAGATGCCGACCAGAATCGCCAGAATGGCGCCGCCGATCATCGGAACCAGGCTCCTGTCCCCCATCATAAATTGATGGTAAAAGCCGTAATTCGACATGCTGTCAATCAGGTTAAAAGACGCCAGCATATTAAAACCGCCAGCATAAGTAGCAATCAGGGCAATCGCGAAGACAACGCCCAGCGCACGGCTCTTCAGCGCCGCCTCGATATAATAAGACGGACCTCCGTAGCTTCCGCCGGATGCGTCGCGCTTCTTATAAATCTGTGCCAGCGTGCTCTCAACAAAAGCCGATGCGCCGCCCACAATCGCGATCAGCCACATCCAGAACACCGCGCCGTAACCGCCGATGGCGATCGCATTGGCTACACCTACGATATTGCCTGTGCCGACGCGGCTCGCCGTCGATACCATCAGCGCCTGAAATGCGGATACGGAGTTGCTGTCTGTCTTTTCTCCGACTACCCGGATTGATTCCGGAAGCAGACGGAGCTGTACGAAACGGCTTCGGAGTGTGAAATACAGTCCGACCGCCAGCAGCATGATAATCAACAGATAGCTGTACATAACATTGCTGATCACACCAACGAGTGATGCAAATCCTTCTAACATAAAATTTCCCCCTTTTCTTTTGTATGCAATATAGAAAAAAGAGCCGCTGCCGGATAAAGATGCTCTTTGGTATCTGCATTCGGCAACAGCCCTCTTAAATGATTTGAGCAAAACGGTAAGCCGGGTTATGTCGTTGAATGGTCATCTATCTAGTCCTGCTGTCGCCAGCAGGCTCAAGCGACCTACCCGAGAGCAGACGGGCCGCCTTGCGCTCTCTGTTCGGTCTTGCTTCGGATGGGGTTTACATGTGCCCCGGCTGTTACCAGCCGGGCGGTAGTCTCTTACACTGCCCTTCCACCCTTACCCGGTAAACCGGGCGGTACATTTCTGTTGCACTGTCCTTGGAGTCGCCTCCACCAGACGTTATCTGGCATCCTGCCCTGTGAAGCCCGGACTTTCCTCACCTGCAGCCTTTCGGTTCTGCAGCCGCGACCATCTGTCTTACTCAAAACATCCTAACTCTACCATATTTTCAGGCATTTGTCCAGTCAATCATACTTTAAAACAGCTTCCGCCGATAAATTCGCGCACAATCGAATTGTGCGGCACCTGTTCGCTGCTGACACCCAGAAAATAATCGAGAAATTTGAGCAGCCGCTTCGCCTCGTTGTACTCCGCCGAATCACGCGGAACACTATATAAGATCGGCTCCGCATACTGTTTGAGCACCGAAAGCTCATATAAAAACGCAGAGTTGAACATCGCATCCGCCTCTTCCTGATACGGGAAAATATTCCGCTCCTCGCCCCGGCGTACGGAATCCCACATCCGGATCGTGTCCTGTGCCGACGCACCGCGCGTTCTCGCATCGCGGACCATCCGCCGGATCAGACGTCCGTCCGTCGTCGGAACGCGGTTGTGATCGTCGATATTTAACTGAGTCAGCGCACTGATATAAATCTTAAATTTCTTATCACGCGGCAGTGAATACGACAAATCATCATTCAAACAGTGAATTCCCTCGATGACCAAAATATCCTCCGCCCCAAGCTGCAGAAAATCGCCCTTATATTCGCGCTCGCCCTTGACAAAGTTGTAAACCGGCAGCTCCACGCGTTTTCCCGCCAGAAGTGCTTCCATATCTTCATTAAACTGTTTCACATCGATGCAGTTTAATGCCTCATAATCGTAATTTCCATTTTCATCCCGCGGGCTGTCCACACGGTTGACAAAATAATTGTCCACCGCGATCGGATGCGGTTTCATTCCCAGCGCGGCGAGCTGAATCGACAAACGGTGTGAAAAGGTCGTTTTTCCCGAAGAGGACGGTCCTGCAATCATGATCAGTTTGCGTCCGCTCTCATAAATCTGCTCCGCAATATCTCCGATCTTCTTTTCCTGCAGCGCCTCCTGCATCAGGATCAGGTCGTTCATGCGCCCCCGCGCGATCGTATCGTTGAGTGTTCCCACGTCAAACACACCGAGCTTGTGACCGAGCCTTTCCGCCTCCTGCTGGACATCAAACAGTTTTTTCTGCGGATGGAACGGCTGAATCGCCTTCGGCTGCTTCTTGTTCGGCAGACGCAGGATAAATCCTTCCTCGTACATCTGTAAATCAAAATATTTGAGATACCGGGTGCTCATGACCATATATCCGTAGAAATAGTCGTCATAATCGCCAAGCCGGTAAACATTGACCCGCGACGCCCGCCGGTAATTGAACAAACGCGCCTTGTCATACATGCCCTGCTCCTGGAAATGATCCATCGCCTCATCCGTATTTTCACTCCGTTTCTGCAGCGGCAGATCCTGCTCAGACAGGCGCTTCATCTCCGCTTTCACACGGTCTAAGAGCTCCTGGCTGAGTGTTACCCTGCCTTCCACCTCCACATACAGGCCATTTTCAACAGAAAAGCAGACCGTGATATTTTTCACATTTTCCCTGCCTGCCACATTCTGAAAGGCTTTCATCATCAGAAAGACGGCACTTCTCTGATATGCCAGATAGCCAGCCGTATCTGCCGCTGTGATAAATTCCATCTGGCAGTCCTTCTGCAGTGTTTTATGCAGCTCCCGCAGCCGTCCATTTACCGAGACCAGAAGAATATCATTCTCGTAATTCTTCTGATATTCCTCCGCAATCTCCGCATAGGCGGTTCCCTGCGGATATGTTTTTATCTCACTCCCAATCCGTACTTCCGGCATGTAATCCCCTCCCTAAACAATCTGGATTGGAAACGCCGGTTTCTCCCGCACAACCTTCACGGCGTCTCCCAGCTTCCCCATCAGATATTTCTCCATAAATTCAGTAAAAATGTGTTCAATTCCATAATGTCCAGCGTCGATGACCGCCATGCCCTGTGCAACCGCGTCGATTCCTTCATGGTGGCTGATATCTCCTGTGATATAAACCTGCGCCCCGGCTGCCAGCGCCTCTCCCATCGTGCTTCCGCCCGCACCCGGGCAGACCGCCGCTTTCTGAATCACTGCCTCACCGTCCAGCTTACCGAATACCGCCGCATACGGCAGTCCAAATGCCTCCTTGACCCGCTCGGCAGCTGCCTGCAGCGTCATCGGCTGTTCGAATCGTCCAGTGCATCCGATTCCGTAGGAAGTGCCGTCCCCGGTCTCTCCCATTTTCTCTAAAACCTCACAATCCGTCAATCCCAGCTTCTTTGCCGCCAGATCTGCCATGCAGCCCGGCGCCGCGTCAAAATTGGTGTGCATCGCATAGTAGGAAATATCATCCTGAATCATCCGCAGGACTCTTCTGCCGATGAAATTCTGATCGGACACCTGCTTGATTCCTTTGAAAATAAGCGGATGGTGCGTCAAAATCATATCCGCCCCCGCCTGCTCTGCCTGCTCAATCACAGAATCGGTGGCGTCCACCGCCAGAAAGATCGTCTTCACTTCCTTCCCGCTGCGCCCCGCTAAAAGCCCCGGATTGTCCCAGTCACATGCCATGCTGCGCGGCGAAAGTGTTTCCAGGATCTTGATAATCTCACTGCATTTCATGTCTCGTCTCCTCTATCAGCGCCAGATAGGCGGTCAGTTCGTTGATGCGCGCTCCACGGCGGCTGATCGCCGTCTCTCCCGCTTCACTGGCTTCTAAAGTTCTCTTCTTGTTCTGGGCATCATTTTCTGTCAGCCCTGCCAGCACCTGCCGCGTCATCTTCTCTTCTTTCTCCAGATACGCAAGCAGCACCGGATCTTTCTTCCGGATCAAATCGGCTCCAAAACGGTAATCCTGCTCTCTCCCCGGCCGCATCGTGCCTCGCGCCGCTTCTATCACTATGTAATATTTTCCCTCGTCCGTCAGCATCGCTTCTCGGAGAATCGAAAATCCCTGTTTTTCCAGAAAATGACGCACTTCGTCCTGCTCCGACTGCGGCGACAGAATCAGGCGTTCTT
Organism: Clostridium fessum; assembly: GCF_027698965.1. Classification (NCBI taxonomy): domain Bacteria; kingdom Bacillati; phylum Bacillota; class Clostridia; order Eubacteriales; family Clostridiaceae; genus Clostridium; species Clostridium fessum. The sequence continues at coordinate 104,934 of NZ_JAQEQF010000009.1, read as the reverse complement.
TTCCCTCGCTCCAATTCTCCCACACATGGCGTCCCTGTTCCAGAATCCGGCAGGTCAGTTTTCCGCCCATTCCTGCGATCACAACTGTGTCTGCCTCGCCTGCCTTCAATTTTGCCAGTCCGTCTGACAGGCGCAGTTCAATTTTCCCGGAAAGCCCCACCTCTTCCACGTGTTCTTCCGCCCGCTCCAGCGGGCCTTTCCGCACATCCATCGCCAATGCCGACGGGCACACGCCCTTCTGCACCAGCCAGATCGGCACATAACCGTGATCGGTGCCGATATCTGCCACCCGGCTGCCCGGCTGTACAAAAGAAGCGATCCGTTCCAGACGCTTCGAGAGTTTTACTTCTGTCCGCATGATTTATTCTCCTGTGTTCTACTTTTTATTTCTTCTTTCCAGATCATTCATCCAGATAATCCTTCAATTTTTTGCTCCGGCTCGGATGGCGCAGCTTCCGCAGCGCTTTCGCCTCGATCTGGCGGATCCGCTCGCGGGTGACATTGAACTGCCGTCCTACCTCTTCGAGCGTGCGCGGTCTGCCGTCGTCCAGGCCAAAGCGCAGACGCAGCACCTTCTGCTCCCGCTCGGTCAGCGTATCGAGCACTTCCATGAGCTGTTCATGCAGCAATGTATAGGTTGCCGCATCGACCGGAACCTGCACATGATCGTCCTGAATGAAATCGCCCAGATGACTGTCTTCCTCCTCGCCGATCGGTGTCTCCAAGGAAACCGGATCCTGTGAAATCTTCATGATCTCCCGCACACGCTCAACCGGCATCTCCATCTTTTCCGCGATCTCCTCCGGGGTAGGTTCCCGTCCAAGTTCCTGTAAAAGCTGTCTGGAAGTCCGGATCAGACGATTGATCGTCTCCACCATGTGAACCGGAATCCGGATCGTCCGCGCCTGATCCGCGATCGCGCGCGTGATCGCCTGACGGATCCACCAGGTTGCATAGGTGCTGAACTTAAATCCTTTTGAATAATCATATTTTTCAACCGCCTTGATAAGACCCAGATTTCCTTCCTGAATCAGGTCAAGGAACTGCATACCTCTGCCGACATAGCGCTTCGCAATGCTGACAACCAGGCGCAGATTCGCCTCCGCCAGACGTTTTCTGGCATTTTCATCTCCCAGCTCCATCCGCTTCGCCAGTTCAATTTCCTCTTCCGGGGAAAGCAGCGGCACTTTTCCGATCTCTTTCAGATACATCCGAACTGGATCATCGAGGCTGACGCCATCCGGGATGCTGAGATCCAGGTTGTCCACGTCGATCGGCTCCTCCTCCTCGCCGTCTTCAAAAAGTTCTGGCTCCATGTCCTCATCGTCATCCATCCGGAGAACGTCTACATGATGATTTTCCAGAAAATCATAGATCTGATCGAGCTGTTCCGGGCTCAGTATCTCACCATGGAAATAATTCAATATTTCTTTATTGTCCAGTACATTTTTCTTTGTTTTTGCCAATTCCAGAAGCTGTGTGAGTTTTTCTTCAAATGTAACTTTTTTCTCTTCCATAGTTCGTCCTTCCTTCCATCCTCAGAACCTGCCCGACCATTTCCAATTTTGTTACTGAACACGCATACGTGTCCAGTAACGGAATTTGCCGTGGCTTCGCATTTCAATACGGCAAATTCCTGCTGCCACCACGTTTTCTTACGGCACTTTCGGTTTCAAAAGTGCCTACCCGTGTACAGTAACCCAATTTTCCCAATCCGCAATCACTCCAACGTAATTACGAGCGAAGGCAATCCCGCCTGTTCCCGTATGAGCCGCTGCAGCTCATTCAAATCCGACGCCCGCCGGATCTGATCGTCGAGGCTGTTCTTCTTGATCCGGCGCACCGTCTCCGCAAATGCCTTTTTCTGCTCCTCATTGTTTAAGGATTCTTCCAGACTTGCATTGAAAAGCGCCGCGACTTCTTTATAATTGCCCTCGTCGTCGATAAAGCGGTTCAAAATCGCCGCCGGATTGACATTTCCAGCTTCCAGACCCTCAAATACAGCTTTTGCTGCTTCTTTATAAAGTGGTTTTACAAAATCCTCCGGTCCGATGATGTCCTTGATCCGGGCATACAGCGATGGTTCTTCAATCAGCCATGTAAGAAGCAGGCGTTCTGAACGGCGGATGCCCTCGTCCTTCTCCTTCTTCCTGCCCACCGGTCTCACCGCCGGTCCCGTATTTCCCGGAAACTCTGCATTTCCAGCACCGCGGTTTTCCGCCATTGCCCCGGCACTGCCGACGCTTCCGCCTACCTCCCTGTTTTGTACCGCACCAGTCGTATTTCCGGTTCTATATGAATCACCATAGCGACCTGCATATCCGCCTGCTGCCGTCTCCCCGACGCCATACCGGCTTCCGAGCTGGTTGACCAGCCGCCGCAGATCTTCATAATTGATAAAGTATTCCCGCGAAACCGCCTGTATATAATTATCCCGCTCCAGCGCCTCGCCAAATTCAAGCAGCTTGCGCGCCGTCTGATTGTAAAATGCCGTCTTCTGCTCCGGATCTTCCATATCAAAGCCGGCTTTCAGCACATCGATCTCATAGAGAAAGCTGTTTCTAGCCGTCTCGATCCGCTTTTCAAACTCCTCTGCTCCCAGGTTTTTCATAAATTCATCTGGATCCTTATACGGACGCATATTCAATACCTTGGTTGAAATTCCTGCCCGCTTGAGGATCGGAATCGCCCGTAGCGCCGCCTTGACGCCCGCGCCATCGCTGTCGTAGGTCAGAATGACCTGATCCGTATACCGCTTCAGAAGCGCCGCATGCTGCTCGGTCAGCGCCGTTCCCAGCGATGCGACCGCGTTCGTATAACCCGCCTGGTGCATGGAAATCACATCCATGTAGCCCTCGCAGAGCATCATATATTTCTTTCTCGAAGTACGCGCGTAATTAAGTCCGTATAGATTCCGGCTTTTGTCAAACAGCATCGTCTCCGGTGAATTTAAGTATTTCGGTTCTCCATCCCCGAGGACACGACCGCCAAACCCGATCACCCGGCTGTTGACATCCATGATCGGAAACATGACACGGTTCCAGAACTTGTCCCTGGCGCCGCGCTCCTCAATTGTTACCAGCCCCGTATCCTTTAAAAGCTCGTCCTCATAGCCCTTGCTTTTCAGATACCGATACAGATCGTCGCTGATTTTATTGGAAAATCCCAGTCCGAACCGCCGGATCGTCTCATCCGTCAGCTTCCGCTTTACCAGATAATCATATCCTATCTTTCCCTGCGGCTGCTTGAGCTGGTAATAAAAATAATTGGCTGCCAGCTTATTGATCTCCAGAAGCGCCGCCTTGCGGTCCGCCTTCGCCTTTGCCTCTTTAGAATATTCCATCTTCGGCAGTTTCACGCCCGAACGGTCCGCCAGCATCTCAACCGCCTCGCGGAATGAATAATTTTCATATTCCATCACAAACGTAATCACATTGCCGCTGACACCGCAGCCAAAGCAGTGGTACATCTGCTTGGACGGCGACACCGAAAAGGATGGCGATTTCTCATGATGAAACGGGCAGAGTCCAAACAGGTTGCTTCCCTTCTTCTGCAGCTTCACGTATCCGGAAATCACATCCACAATGTCGCTACGCATTCTGACTTCCTCGATTACCTCTTCCGGATAATACATTTCTTCCTCCTTATACGCTCCAGGCTTTCGGAATAAACAATTCCTTAAACCGGTCAATCGCGTAAATATCTGTCATACCCGCGATATAATCGCATACCGCGCGCTCTTTCGTCTCATTTCTTATCTCCATAATCCGGTGGGATTCTTCCGGAAGTTCCTCCGGATGCGCCATATAATATCCATACAGCATCTCGATCATCTGCTGTGCGCGCCCTTCCTCCGCTTTCGCAATCCCGTCATGGTAGACATGGTCAAACATCCAGCGGCGCAGCCCGTGCATCGCCTCCTCGCGTTCCGGTGACATCGCCACCTCCGGCTTGTCCTGGCTGTGCTCGATGATGTCGTGGATCATGATATTCAGCCGCTCATGCACACTGTTTCCCAGAATGTCCGTGTACTCCCGCGGCAAATCCTCTTCCTTCATGATCTTTCCCCGGATCGCATCATCTATATCATGGTTTATGTAGGCAATTTTATCTGAAAGCCGCACAACATTCCCTTCCAGCGTCGCCGGATGACCGCTCGTCCGGTGGTTCAGGATCCCGTTGCGAACCTCCCAGGTCAGGTTCAGCCCCTGCCCCTTCTGCTCCAGCACCTCCACAATGCGGACACTCTGCTGATAATGCGCGAACCCCTCGCTGCAGAGCCGGTTGAGCACCGCCTCCCCCGAATGACCAAACGGCGTATGTCCCAGATCGTGCCCCAGCGCGATCGCCTCCGCCAGAGACTCATTCAGCCGCAGCGCTTTCGCGATCGTGCGCGCTATCTGCGATACTTCCAGCGTGTGCGTCAGGCGCGTCCGGTAATGGTCGCCCTCCGGCGCCAGAAAAACCTGCGTTTTCTGTTTCAGACGCCGGAACGATTTGCTGTGCAGAATACGGTCGCGATCGCGCTGATACTCTGGCCGGATGTCGCAGAGCGGTTCTTTCCGCTCCCGTCCCCGTGTATTCGCACTCAGCGACGCATACGGACTCAGGGTTTCCTGTTCCCATTTTTCGATCGTTTCTCTGATATTCATCCAGATCCCACCTTTATTCAGAATAATTTACGGAATAAATTCGAAAGTTCGCCCATTATCTTATAATAATATCATATTTTTGTAATTTGGGACAGAGGTTTTCCATGGATTTTTGATCTTTTTCTATTTTCTTTTTTTATTTTATGTGGAAAGAAGGGGAATTATGACTACTTATTTCCATCTATTGAACAAAGGGGCTTAGAATGAAAAAGAGAAAACATCTGTTCTTTTGAATACAGACATCCTCTCTTTACTATCATACATACAAAACGTAACGGCTGTCCCTGATGGACCTCATCTACATTTTATTTTCACTTATTATTTTTACTTATCCGCTTTTTCAAGCAGTTTCTTGATACCCTGAATTGCTACTAATACACCCAGGATTAACAGCAGCACTGCAAATACAAGCTGCAGTGTATTTCCCAGATCCAGACCGGTCGTCATAAATGCGTTTGTGAGCTTTATGATGGTCATGCTCAGTGCAGTAAAGGTAACTGCCATCATGAACAGCATCGGCACCCAGAGCATCCAGCCCTGACGCTTGGTTTTCTTTAAGAATACTGCACAAGCTACAAGAGCAAGTACCGATAACAGCTGGTTTGCAGAACCGAATAACGGCCAGATCTCTGCATAGCCGACCTTGGTAAGCAGGTACGCGAGTACCAGTGTGATGATGGTTGCAAAATATTTATTGGTTACTACCTTTACAAACGGGCTCATATTTTCCTCGTCTGTGTCCGAATCCATGAAAAATTCCTGGAACGACAGACGTCCTACCCGGGCAACCGAATCCAGGGAAGTCAGTGCAAATGCAGATACCGCCAGGTTGATTAATGTAAATACAAGCGAATGCGGCAGACCAACTACGGAAAGAAAATTTGCGATCGCGCCTGCAAAAATCTGCGGCTGGGTGGTAAGTCCCTGTGCTGCTGCCTCGCCATCTGCAAAGGAAGCAACTGCAATCAGTGCGATGATAGCAAGCATACTCTCCATCAGCATTGCGCCAAACGAAACTGGAAGCATGTTCTTTTCATTTTTGATCTGTTTAGATGCAGTACCGGAAGATACCAGAGAATGGAAACCGGAAACTGCGCCACAGGCAATCGTTACAAATAAAATCGGGAACATATACTGTCCATTTACATTAAAGCTTGTAAACGGTTTCAAATTACATGCCGGATTGGCCACAAATACACCGATAACTGCACCGACGATCATAAAGATCAGCAGATAGCTGTTCAGATAATCACGCGGCTGAAGCAGCGCCCATACCGGAGCGACACTGGCAATCAGAATGTACACAAAGATAATAATATGCCAGGTTCCAAGATCGACATAGACCGGGAAATTCAGTCCCAGTGCGATCGCTGCCACCAGTAATAAAATAGCGACGGCTGTGTTGATCCATTTGTTGAATTTGGTATATTTGAGGAAATATCCAAGTGCAACTGCCTCGATGATAAATAACATAGAAGTAGTTGCAACAGCTCCATTTGCCGCTATCTTTGTGACAGCACCTGCCTCATCGACCGTAAATCCCTTAAATGTTCCCGCTACAACATCTGCAAACGCTGCAACAACCAGAATACAGAACAGCCAGCAGAATAAAAGAAATAATTTCTTTCCTAATTTTCCAATGTACTCTTCGATGATGTATCCGATTGTACGTCCCTTATTTTTGACAGACGCATACATGGATGCAAAATCCTGAACGGCGCCGAAAAATACGCCGCCGATTAAAATCCAAAGCAGGACCGGAAGCCAGCCAAAAATTGCTGCCTGGATCGGACCGTTGATCGGACCCGCACCGGCGATCGATGCGAACTGATGTCCAAACACGACGTTTGTATCAGCCGGTACATAATCAACACCGTCCTCCATCTCATATGCCGGAGTTTTGGCGTTTGGATCGATGCCCCACTTATTCTGGAGATAACGCCCGTACAGGAGGTATGCTCCTCCCAGAACAACGATGGCGATTATCATCATCATTACTCCACTCATAGTTAAACCTCTTTCCTTTGTTTATTTATAAAAAAACGCCTCTGCTATCCAGTCGGATAACAAAGGCGAATTTTCTATCCCAACAGCTTTCCCGATCCATCCAGTGACTCTCTGTATTTCCGTTCTTTTATGTCTTTCCATGCTCATTGCATTTTATATCATGTAAATTATACTCTTTTGAGCGGAAAATTCAATTAACACTTTAAATATAATTTACAATTTCATTTATTGTTTTTTGTGCACCTTGCACTTCCTATTGTTTTTACAACGGGAAACTTCGCTCCAGACACAATGCCCCATACCCCAACCGCTCATTCGGATATACCGTCTCCCCCGGCAGACTCCGCGCCCCGCGGATGAGATATGCTTTCAGCTTCTCCCCATACAGATAGGGATCGTTCCCATTTACAATCCCCCATTGCATCATCAGAGCCGCCGATCCGGTCACAAATGGAGCGGCAAAGGAAGTTCCTGTCACTGCCTCATATCCGCCGCCTGCGCGGGCGGTTATGATATTTACACCAGGTGCCGCCAGCTCTGGTTTGATCGGATGCCCCAATCTTGCAAATCCACGACCGGAAAAATCTGCATACGCCTGCGTGGCGTCATCGTACGCCCCCACCGAGATCGCCCGGCTGGCGGTCGATGGGATTGTCAGCGTCGTGTCCGGCGATGCCGCCAAAAAACGTGTTTCCCTGTTCAGTGCCATGCCCGCTGGCAGCCACAGATCATACTGACCATCCCGTATTTCTTCTGGAATCAGACGGATTTTCCAGAGCCCGTCCTGAATGTAGCTTCCTTTTGGAATCAAATCCAGATAAATCTCCTGCGCCTGACTGTATGGACTCGGCATCCCATAATATAGAAGAATCTCTTCCGTCTCATAGGAAAGCCGCTGTGCTCCCAACGATTCCCGGATCAGCCCGGTGCTGCTGCCGCCCGGGCTGAAAATTTCTACCGAAAACCGGTCCTGATACAATTTCCATAGCTGCACACCGAAGCCCGTCTGATATTCCCCCACTGCAAGCTCTATCTCCACCGGACGTCCCATCTGCAGAAATCCCGCCCGGTGTCCCATGCTGTATCCTTCATTTCCGGTTCCCACGATGATGGAAGTCCGCCCCCGCTCTGCCATCGAATTTAGATACGTCTCCAGTAGGCTGGTTCCGTCATGAGAACCGTAGGTATTTCCAAAGCTCAGATTCACCGCCACCGGCATCCGCCATTCCTGTGCGATTCCCACCACATAGTCCAACGCCCGCATCAGCTCTGTTGTCCTGGGAAATGAATCCGCAAGCGGCGTTCCAAGCTTCACGACCAGAAGTTCACTCTCCCAGGCTACTCCCCGGTAGTGTCCGCCGCCCTCCCAGCCATTTCCGGCTGCAATCGCCGCAACTGCCGTCCCGTGCCCACTCACATCCCGCGACTGGACGATCTCGTAAGCGCGTTCCCGGCTGCCCGCCTCCAATGCCCGGTTGAGCTCCTCCCGCGTATAAATCCGGTTCTGCTCCTGATCCCAAAGTGCGGCGATGCGCGTCGTTCCATCTGCGTTTCGAAAGTCCGGATGGAAATAATCGATTCCGGAGTCGATGATGGCAGTCAATGTGCCTCGACCACTTAAATCAGCATCTCTGCCATACACGTTTTGAGAGACTTGATTTCCGCTCTGCACCGGCGCAATACAGGTATCCCGAATCGCCCGGTTCACCTCAAAATAAAGACGCTTCGGCTTTTCTATATACTCAACCTGTGATAATCCTGCCAGATCATCCACCTGCGATTCAGGGAGCCGCACAATCGCGTAGCCGCCGGAAAGTGGATAAATTTCCGCCTGCGGCAGCTGTTCCTGCAACTTTTCCACAGTTCCATTATATTGAATGATTAATTCCCAGCGTTTCGTATTCTGGTCGTATCCCATCTGAAGTGCCGGGGACTTTTCCCGTTCCGCTTCTGTCGCATCCAAAGATAAGTTTAAAAGGTTTTCTTTTTTCTGGCTCTTGCCATTCATTAATTCACTCATTTTACAGTTTATGCTTATATGGCAAATCCCAGCATCATATTCTATCTATTTTTTTAACAAAACAAAACCCGGTACATCTCTGTACCGGGCTATCGATCATGCAGAAGAAGGGACTTGAACCCTCATGATGTTGCCATCACACGGACCTGAACCGTGCGCGTCTGCCAATTCCGCCACTTCTGCTTACTGCGGGAGATGGGACTTGAACCCACACGAGCATACACCCACAAGATCCTTAGTCTTGCCTGTCTGCCAATTCCAGCACTCCCGCTTACTGTTTTTCAATTTTCTCTGTCCGATGATTTTCTCACCGACAAAGAGTAGTATAGCACAATTTCATTTGAATTGCAAGCCTGTTTTCCGCAAATTTATATCTGAATTTATTGAATCAGAGTATAGCAAAAACCCGGCACATCTCTGTACCGGGCTATCAGTCATGCAGAAGAAGGGACTTGAACCCTCATGATGTTGCCATCACACGGACCTGAACCGTGCGCGTCTGCCAATTCCGCCACTTCTGCTTACTGCGGGAGATGGGACTTGAACCCACACGAGCATACACCCACAAGATCCTTAGTCTTGCCTGTCTGCCAATTCCAGCACTCCCGCTTACTGCTTTTTATTTTTGCCTGTCGAGTGAGTCACTCACTGACGAAGCTTAGTATAGCACAGGCGCTCCGCGAATGCAAGCATTTTTTTGTTTTTTTTATTTTTTTTTATTTGTTCTAATTATTCCTATATTTTTATAGTTTCTTTCTACTGCAAAATCATGTATTTCAGCCCTATCCTACCACTCCGCAGCTCCCTTAAAAAATCCTTTCTTACTTCTTAAACAGGAAAACAGACAACCATTACACATTTCTGGTTACTGTTCACGCATACGTGCCCAGTAACGGAATTTGCCGTGGCTTCGCATTTAAATACGGCAAATTCCTGCTGCCACCACGTTTTCTTACGGCACTTTCGGTTCCAAAAGTGCCTACCTGTGAACAGTAACCATTTCTGCATTCCTATAGCCACAAAATGTCTCCTTTGAGATTGAAAAAGCGCTGTCTTTCTGCTATAATACATAGTTGCATTGATTTCTTTCATTAAAATTAAGAAAGATTACAAAAAGGGCGTAAAAAGGCGCAATAAGAAACCGAAAGAAAGGCGGAAATCCTGATAAGCAAAGGGTTTTCGGATAGGTAAATCATAAAATGAAATTAGGTATCGTAGGTCTGCCAAACGTAGGCAAAAGTACACTGTTTAATTCTCTGACCAAGGCTGGCGCTGAGTCTGCCAATTACCCGTTCTGTACCATCGATCCGAACGTCGGTGTCGTACCGGTTCCAGATCCGCGTCTGGGTCAGTTAGCAGCTCTTTATAATTCTGCCAAAATCACTCCGGCTGTAATCGAGTTCGTTGATATCGCTGGTCTGGTAAAGGGCGCTTCCAAGGGCGAAGGTCTTGGAAACCAGTTCCTTGCCAATATCCGTGAGGTAGACGCGATCGTACACGTTGTCCGTTGCTTTGAGGATCCAAATGTTATCCATGTAGACGGCAGCGTCAATCCGCTCCGCGATATCGAAACCATCAACCTGGAGCTTATCTTCTCCGATATGGAGGTTCTGGAACGCCGTATCGCCAAGACGACCAAGAGTGCCATGGGAAATAAGGCTCTGGCCAAAGAACTGGAAACTTTAAAGAAACTGTATGCTCACCTGGAAGATGGCAAACTGGCAAAAAGCTTTGAGCCGGAGGATGAGGATGAACTCGCGTTCATCAATACGCTGGATCTCTTAACCTGGAAACCGGTTATCTTCGCTGCCAACGTATCCGAGGATGATCTGGCAGATGACGGTGCTTCCAATGAATATGTAAAACAGGTTCGCGAATTTGCAGCTGAGAACGACAGCGAGGTATTTGTTATCTGCGCCCAGATTGAGCAGGAGATCGCTGAGTTAGATGAAGATGAGAAGAAAATGTTCCTCGAAGATCTCGGTCTGACTGAATCCGGTCTTGAAAAACTGATTGCAGCCAGCTACCGCATTCTTGGCCTTATCAGCTACCTGACTGCCGGTGAAACTGAGACCCGTGCATGGACCATCAAAGTCGGCACCAAAGCACCGCAGGCAGCTGGAAAAATCCACTCCGATTTTGAGCGCGGCTTCATCAAAGCTGAGGTAGTCAACTATCAGGATCTCTTAGACTGCGGTTCCTACAATGCAGCCAGAGAGAAAGGGTTGGTACGCATGGAGGGCAAGGACTACGTGGTGAAGGACGGCGATGTCGTACTCTTCCGCTTCAATGTTTAATATCGTGTCATAAAATCTCAGAAGCTGCCATCCGCTGATCAGATTCCCTTTTTGTAGATTTGGGGTAACTGTTTGGGTCTGCGCATTTACTGCGCTGACCGTACGAAAACATGGGGGATCCTATCAAAGCATATCAACGGATGGCAGCTCTTTTTATTTCTCCCTTTTTACAAAAGTGTGTCTGATGCATACTAACTCATAATTATACGAAACACCACTCTTTTATTCATTTTCTATTCATTTCTGGCTAATGGGTATTCATTTTTACTCTAAGTTGTCGTGCAATTTATTAGATTTGAATTTTTGAAAGAGCCAGCACCTTGAATGGGCTGACTCTTTCAATGTCACCTGTAATTGACAAACTGGAATTTGGCTATTTCGTTGCAACAATACTTATCCAATGATTTTTTGCATTTGAATACGTTTTGATCTCTGTAAAACCCGCTTCTTTCAAAGCGGCAACAAGTTGTTTAGATGTGTAAATCTTCATACCATTGATCATCTTTGTCCATTTTTCATCTGCGGCATTCGTTCCGTCACTCTCGTTACAAATCAGGAATATGCCTTCGCTTTTTAGCACACGGTTGATCTCGGAAAAGCATTTTACTAATCCTGGCCAAAAGTAAACTGTTTCGAAGGCAGAAACATAATCAAAAGTCGCGTCAGAAAAGGGTATAGCAGATACATCTCCTTGAACTACATTACATTTCCCTTGTTTAATGGCGAGGGCGTTCAATTTTTGAGATTCTGCCACACTAACCTCAGAATAATCCATTCCTGTCACGTGGCCATTTCCACATCTATCAAGCCAGACCGCAATATTTGCTCCGCCGCCACAGCCGACGTCCAGAACTTCAGCATCAGGCTTCGCGGAGATATTTGAGAATCCCCATTGCGATAATTTGGCGTGACCGCTGTTCATCATCTTCGTCATCAATTTTCCGCCGAAGCCTTGTGGCTTACGGGTATTTTCAAAAAATTTCATTACAGAATTCCTCTTCCACAAATACCGGTTTTCTTAATTCGACAAACCGGTATTGCTCAATCGTTTTTCTCCGTTAGGAGAATATACAATCCATAAATAAAAAGAACAAGGAATAAAACCGTAGGAATCAATAATCCATTTTCTAAAATACTTACAATCATTCTTCCAGGTGGCGTTACCCATTCAGTTGCTGGATTTTGCATTGCCACTATTATCATTCCCACAATACCAACAACACCACTTAATGTTAAAAAACCACCTTTTATATTTCTACTCATAATCATTACCTCCTCGTTAAATACCGATTAGTATAACAGTAGTCTAACACATGTTGTTTAAAAATACTACAGCCAAGCTAATGTCTGTAATTTGCCCTAAAATTTCATTTTATGGAATTTGGACTACTTGATTTTCTAATCGCATACGCAATTTGTGAAATGTATCATTATACTGTTGATACATCAGACACACAAATGTAAATAGGGACTTTTATTTTTATAACAAATCATATTCTTTCATTTTCCCTCAAACCGTCTCATACACTGTACTAAACGAATTCCGGAGCTTTCTTATGAGTTCAAAAACAAAAATTGTCGTACTCCGCATGAAAGAGATTATTTATACTGCTATCTTTATCGGGCTGGGGCTTCTTCTCATCGCGCTTCTCCTCATCATGTTCCGTCCTGGAAGGAAGACACAGAGTGCTTCTGCCCCTGCTGCGGCTGGTATCCACTATCTGCCAGGCATGTACAGTTCTACCCTGACACTTGGCAGCCAAGCAGTCAATGTCGAAGTCACGGTTGATTCCACCCAAATCACCTCTGTTACCTGCCGTCCTTTAAGTGATTCCATCGAAACTATGTACCCGCTGCTCTCCCCTTCCGCTTCGCATCTCTCGGAGCAGATCGTGAGCACGCAGTCGCTTGAAAATCTCTCCTTTGAAAGCGGCAGCCAGTATACCTCACAGGCACTCTTAAATGTGATACATACCGCACTGGCGAAAGCGATCCTTTAAGTTTCATATCACTCCATATAGCTTCTTCTAATCAAAACGTCCGGCTGAACCGTCTTTCCAAACGGTTCAACCGGACGTTTTACTTCCGTATTCGTGACTGTTCAGTACCTTCACAGTCACGCGTATTCATTTACGTTATTTACTGAATAACATTAACCGGGCACTTCGCTGCACAAGCTCCGCAGTTTACGCACTTCTCATAATCGATAACAGCTACGTTGTTATCCATATGGATTGCGTCAAACTTACACTGCTTGGTACACAGCGTACAGCCGATACAGCCAACCTGGCAGGCTGCCTTGACAGCCGGTCCACGATCGTGGGAGCTGCACTGTACCAGATGTTTTGCCTTGTACGGTACCAGGTCGATCAGGTGTTTCGGGCAGGCTGCCACGCAGGCACCACACGCTACACACTTCTCTTTGTCTACAACCGCTACGCCGTCTACCACGTGGATTGCATCGAATTTACATGCCTTCACACAGGTTCCGAAACCGGTACAGCCGTAAGAACATGCCTTTGCACCGCCACCCGGTACAACGGATGCCTTCGCACAGTCCTCGATACCATGGTACTCGTACTGTACTTTTGTCTTGTCGCAGGTACCTTTACATTTAACGAAAGCTACCTTCTTCTCAGAGGAACCAGCCTCTACGCCCATGATAGCAGCGATCTTCTCGCCAACCGGAGCACCGCCGACCGGGCAGGCATTAACCGGAGCTTTGCCCTCTGCGATGGCCTTTGCAAGACCATCACAGCCCGGGTAACCACAGCCACCGCAGTTGTTGCCTGGCAGCTCTTCACGAACAGCTGCCTCTTTTTCATCTACTTCAACTTTAAATTTCGCGCCGAACAGACCCAGACCGACACCAACGATGATGCCGACTGCCGCGATCACGACAGCAGCGATAATGATTGAATTCATATCCATTTTCGTCTCCTCCTTCTACAGTAATCCGGAAAATCCGAGAAATGCAATCGCCATCAGACCAGCCGTTACCAGTACGATAGGAGATCCCTGGAAGTTATACGGGATATCATTTCCCTCGATGTGCTCACGGATACCTGCCAGAAGCACGATGGAGATGGTATAACCAACGGCTGTACCAACACCATTTACCACACTCTGTAAAAATCCATATCCGTTCTGGACGTTTGTCAGGGCAACACCAAGAACGGCACAGTTTGTTGTAATCAGCGGAAGGAATACACCCAGCGCGTTATACAGGGAAACCATGCACTTCTTTAAGAACATCTCAACGATCTGAACCAGTGCTGCGATAACGAGAATGAAAACGATGGTTTTCAGGTAATCGATACCAAGCGGTGCCAGAACGAACTGATAAATCAAGTTTGCAACGATGGATGCGATGGTAATAACGAAGATAACCGCACCACCCATACCAGCTGCTGTTTCAACTTTTTTGGATACGCCGACGAAGGAGCAGATACCGAGGAACTGGCTCAGTACGACGTTGCTGACCAGCGCCGAGCTTATCGCAATAATAAGTAATTCTTTCATCACTTCTCCTCCTGTTCCTTCTTAACTTCTGCATCATGACCAGCACAGCTTAAGCAGTCGCCGCTGCAGCAGCCACCCTTCTTCTTCTCTTTTACGGAACCGTTTGTTGCACACGGCATCTTCAGACGATTCTGAAGAGCAGTCAGGCAAGCCAGTACGAAGAATGCACCCGGCGCCAGGATGAAGATTGAGATCGGCTGATAGGAAGCCGGCATAATCTGGATACCAAAGATAGTACCTGCACCCAGAAGCTCACGGAAAGAACCGATGAGTGCCAGAGCAACTGTAAATCCAAGTCCCATACCGATACCGTCAAATGCAGACAGGATCGGACCGTTCTTCATAGCATATGCCTCGGCACGGCCAAGGATGATACAGTTAACTACGATCAGCGGAATGTAAAGTCCCAGGGAAGCATATAAGCTTGGAACGAAACCTTCCATCAACATATCTACGATGGTTACGAAGGATGCTACGACTACGATCTCTGCCGGCAGACGTACGCCGTCCGGAATGATCTTACGAAGCAATGCAATCAGAAAGTTCGCCGCAATCAGTACGGCGGTTGTCGAAAGTCCCATGCCGACACCGTTGATGGCGGAAGTGGTTACCGCCAGGGTCGGACACAGACCCAGCATCTGAACGAAAATCGGGTTTTCTTTCCAGATACCGTTATATAAGCGTTCTACATATTTATTCATAATCTTTCCACCTCCTACTGTGCCAGGCAGTTAGCCACGAAATAGATAGCTGCATCTGTCGCGTTGGTGACTGCCTTGGAAGTGATCGTTGCACCACTGATGGCTTCAATCTGATTATCTGCAGACGCGCCTGTCTTTGTAACTTCCAGGTTCTCAGCTTTCTTGCCGATAAACTGATCCTTGAAATCCGGTTCTTTGGCTCTCATACCAAGACCTGGCGTATCGCTGATGCTTAAGAAACCGATACCGGTCAGCTCGCCCTCGTTGGTGATACCAACTGCGATCTGCACGTTGCCGCCGTAGCTCTCTGCGGAGGTAGAGGTAATCAGGTAACCGATCTGGTTGCCGCTTGCATCCAGCGCTTCTTTTGCATCATTGATGGTAACTTTTCCAAATCCCCACTCAGAGATGCTGTCCGCTGCAGCAGTTACTGCGTCAGCCAGCTCCTGCGGTTCATCAAAGCTTGCCGCATCCGGGTAAACTTCCTGATAAGTTTTAGTAGCTGCTGCCTCCTGTGCCTGTGCAATCGGATCCAGCGTAATATCATGTACTGTTCCCAGACAGATACCAGCTACCAGAGTAATAACGAAAAGGATGATTGTATTTTTGATAATCTGGTTCATTATTTCTTCTGACCTCCTTTTCCAAATGCTGTCGGAAGCGTATAGCGCTCAATCAGCGGAACCAGCAGGTTGCTGAAGATGATCGCATAGGAAACGCCCTCCGGAGAAGCACCCCAGAGACGGAAGATTCCGGTTACGATTCCGAGGATCAGTCCGTATACGATCTGTCCCTTCGGAGTCAGAGGACTCGTTACATAATCGGTTGCCATAAAGAATGCACCGAAGATAAGACCACCTGCACAGATCTCACTGAGAGAATAGGTCAGGTTGAATCCGCCAAACAGGAATGTAAATACAAATACGGTTCCAATGTAAATCAGCGGAATAACCGGGCTGATAACTTTGCGGACTACCATGTAAATCGCACCAATCAGCAGGGCAATTACAGATACCTCACCGATAGTTCCCGGGATACGTCCGATTACCAGGGATGCCAGATCCACTGTCTCACCGGCTCTTAACTGTGCCAGCGGAGTTGCACCTGTCAGACTGTCAAATCCAAGCTTTGCGGATGAGAAGTTATTCATAAACAGAGCGAAGGAAGTCAGAAGGAAACATCTGGCTGCCAGTGCCGGGTTCATGAAGTTCTGTCCCAGACCACCGTAAAGCTGTTTTACAACGATGATTGCAAAGAATGCACCAAGAACCGGGATCCAAACCGGGATTTCCGGCGGCATATTCAGTGCAAGAATCATGCCAGTAACAACTGCACTGCCGTCCGAAATCGTAATCGGCTTGTGCATTAATTTCTCATAAAGATACTCGGCTGCCACACTGGCGATCACGGTAGCGATCAGAACCAGAAGTGCATTCATGCCGAACTGCCATACACCATAAACACTGGCAGGAATCATGGCGATCACAACGTCAAACATCAGGCGCTGTGTCGTAACTCCGTCACGAACGTGAGGTGATGACGATACTTTTAATAATTTTTCCATTTCTTCCCACCTCCTACTTTCTGCGGCTGGCTGCTACTGCCTTACGCATCTCTTTGAATGCCTGGGTCAGCGGCCGTCTTGCCGGACAAGCATATGCACAGCATCCGCACTCAACGCATTCCATGCCGTTTAAGCTCTGGAATTTCTCAAGGTCGTGAGCCGTAGATGCCTTCATCATCAGCGGAGGTACAAGATGCTCCGGACAAACGCCTACGCAGCGTCCGCAGCGGATACATGCTGACGGCTCCATCGCTGCTACCTGATCCTTGGTAAAGGTGGTCAGAGCAGATGAAGTCTTCGCTACCGGGAAGTCAAGGCTGAAAAGAGCCTGTCCCATCATAGGACCACCGGAAATCATCTTCTCCGGTTCCTGTTTAAAGCCGCCTGCTGCCTCTACCAGTCTCTGATAGTTGGTACCAAGGCGTACCTCAAAGTTCTGCGGCTCTGCAATGGCATCACCGGTTACCGTAATGATCTTGCGGATCAGCGGAGTTGTCTTGCATACTGCATTATAAATAGAAGCAACGGTATCAATATTGTCTACGATACAGCCTGCATCTGCCGGCAGCATGGAAGAATTGATCTCACGTCCTGTCACTGCATAGATAAGTGTACGCTCACCACCCTGCGGGTACTTGGTCAGCAGCGGACATACTTCGATTCTCGGCTCGTCCTTTACCATCTCCGTCAGCTTCTTGATAGCCTCCGGCTTGTTGTTCTCGATACCGATAACACCCTTCGCATTGTCAAACAGCTGAAGCATAACCTTCAGGCCGCCGATAATCTGCTCCGGACGCTCCATCATGGTACGATAGTCACTGGTTAAGTACGGCTCGCACTCTGCACCGTTGACGATAACGTAATCAATTGCGTTCTCATCTTTCGGAGTAAGCTTTACATGTGTCGGGAAACCAGCGCCGCCCAGGCCGACGATACCGGCATCCTTAACGATCTTACGGATCTCTTCTTTCGACAGCTTTGTTGCATCTCTGTCTGTTCCGAAGCCCTCAATCGCCTCTTCTTCACCGTCATTCTCCACCAGGATTGACTGAACCATTGCACCATTGGCAACCAGCTTGGACTCGATTCCCTTTACCGTACCGGAAACAGAACTAAGTACGTTTGCGGAAATAAATCCGCCTGCCTCTGCAATGATCTGGCCTTTCAGCACGTGATCGCCCTTCGCTACCAGTGGTTTCGCAGGTGCGCCAATGTGCTGGGACAGCGGATAAACCATGATCTCGCCCTGTAACGGTTCGAGAACCTTGATCGGCTTATCCTCAGACAGTTCTTTACCCTCATATGGATGAATGCCGCCTATAAATGTAGCCAAACCCATCAATTAAACCCTCTTTCTCTTACTAAATTTTCCTTCATCCTCCACCCATTCACCTCCCGTCAGATGCCTTTTCTGCCGAAATTGTGAAAATATTATCGGGCGTAGGAGCTAGAATCTACCGCGTATAGTATAACACAGGTAAAAAAAATTCACAATTGAAAAATGAATCTTCTGCCCCCTTCACTCTGTATAAAAATTAATACAAATGGTTATAATATAGCTTTTGTTTATACAGAATCAACAAAACTGTGTAAAAATCCCGTAAAACTTTCCCTTAAATACTATGTCAATAGCCTTGGCGAAAAAAGGAAAGTCCGGCGGAGTTTGCCTCTGCCGGACTTTCCTTTTTTCTCGTTACCTAAAGAGCTGCACAGTCTACTGGAAAAACTTACTCCAGTACCCCTGCACAAAAATAAACAGCACAATCAGTGGAATGACATATGTCACATACGCTCGCACCTGGCGCGGGAACTTCACGCCTTTTCCCTCATTTGCCTCCTTGAGAAAATTCTCAAATCCCCATCCATACCGGCTGGTACAGAACATCAGGTAAACGAGACTTCCGAGTGGAAGCAGGTTGTTGCTGACGATGAAATCCTCGAGATCCAACACGTTGCTGCCCTCTCCGAACGGCATGAAACCACTCCAGAGATTGAAACCCAGCACGCACGGAAGCGACAGGACCGCAATCACCACCAGATTGACGCAGACTGCCTTTTTGATCGAACAGCCAGTCAGATCCGTTGCAAAGGATACGATATTCTGGAATACCGCTGTGACCGTTGATGCCGCCGCAAAGGTCATAAAGACAAAGAACAGCGTGCCCCAGAAACGTCCGCCTGCCATGTGGTTAAATACATTCGGCAGCGTGATGAAGATCAGGCTTGGTCCCTGTCCTGCCTCGATGCCGTAAGCCGCACATGCCGGAAAAATGATAAGTCCTGCCATAAACGCTACCAGCGTGTCAAGGACCAGTACATTGATTGCCTCGCCGGTCAGGCTGCGCTCTTTATCGATATAACTTCCAAAAATCGCCATCGCACCGATACCGATACTCAACGTGAAGAACGACTGTCCCAGCGCCGCAAATACGACTTTGCCGACACCAACCTCCTGAATCTTGCCAAAATCCGGCTTTAAGTAAAATTCAAGTCCCGGACGTCCGCCTTCCATCCGCACCGAATTGATTGCCAGCACAACCATCAGGAATAATAGGCAGACCATCATCATCTTTGTGATCTTCTCAACGCCGTTCTGGAGTCCCATCGCACAGATGGAAAAACAGAATACGACACAGAGCAGCATAAATACCGTCATCAGTCCCGGATTTGCCAGTACAGAGCCAAATTCCCCTGCTACACCGTCCGCATCCAGACCCACGAAATCGCCTTTCGCCATCTTGAACACATACAGCAGAAGCCATCCGGCTACCGTCGTATAAAACATCATCAGGACATAGTTGCCCGCCATCGCGAACCATTTTTCAAAATGCCACTTAGTACCCTTTGGCTCCAGCACATCAAATGAAAGCGCCGCACTCTTCTGGCTCGCTCTGCCGACCGAGTATTCCATAACGATGATCGGAAGACCTAAAAGCACCAGAAATGCCGCATAAATCAGTACAAACGCCGCGCCGCCATACTGACCGACGATGTACGGGAATCTCCACACATTTCCCAGACCGATCGCACAACCCGCGGAAATCAGGATAAATCCCAGCCGAGAGGAAAAACGTTCTCTTCCCATTTCTACTTACCTTCTCCTTTTTTATTTCTACAGGCCCACACTGACAAGAGTCAGACGGGCGCAAAAAAGAGGCGCCTCCGCAAATCCCGGTACCAGCCCGAATTTCGGAAACGCCACCAAATGGTATTTTACTATATTCTGTTTTAAAAGACAAGTTTTCAGGTGCTTTTTATCCTTCAAACGTCTCGACTTCCTCCCGGTTCGGCACCGACGGAGCTGCTCCTGGGCGGGAAACGGCGATCGCTGCCGCTTTTGCCGCATGTTCCAGCGCCGTCTTCGGGTCTTCACCGAGCTGTAAGCCGCCGATAAAATAACCGGTAAATGTATCGCCTGCCGCCGTCGTGTCCACAACCGGCACTTTATAGATTCCCTGACGAAGGACTGTGTCACCATCGCGGTACACGGAACCATCGCCGCCGAGTGTCAGGACAATCTTCGCCTCCGGGAACTGTTTTACCAGTCCGTTCATCAGCGCCTGCGGATCTTTGGTTGCCTCAATGCCGCAGATATCCGACGCCTCCACCTCATTTAATAAGAAGTAATCCACATATTCCAGCGGATAGGACAGGATCTTCGCATTCATCGGGGACGGATTCAGAACGATCTTCATGCCTTTTTCATGGGCTTTCTCCATGATATAGCCGATCTCGCTGATCTCATTCTGTAAAATCAGGAAATCGTCCGCCTCAAACTGTGTCAGGACGCGATCCACCATTTCCCTCGTGATCCGCTGGTTGGCACCGCCATACAGCAGAATGCAGTTCTGCCCTGCCGGATCTTTCTGGATGATCGCGTGTCCTGTCTGCCCGTCGAGATGCTCGATCAACTCCGTGTGGACGCCCGCCTTCTTCATCTGCTCGATAAGGAAATCTCCATCCCCGGCTCCGACAGCTCCGGCGTGCCATACGTCTGCGCCCGCCTTGCTCAGCGCGATCGACTGATTCAGCCCTTTGCCGCCGCTGAATACCTGCAGCGACTCGGAGGACATCGTCTCTCCCGCTCTTACAAAATGATCCACCTGATACGTATAATCAATATTCAGTGAACCAAAATTCAATACCTTCACTCTGCTCCCCTCCTTGACCAATTCCTTCAAAATCTGCCGCCGGCATCTTTGATGTATCGCTTAAGACGGCTGTATTCGCGCCGTACTCTCCCGTACTACCAGTTCCGGCGCAAAGATCACCTTGCTCTCCGGTCTTTTATGTTCCCGTATCTGTTTCAGAAGCAGCCTTACCGCCTCTCTTCCCATCTCCCGTACCTGCTGCCGTATCGTTGTCAGCGGCACCTCCAGCATCCGGGCATAGAAAACGTCATCGTATCCGACGACCGAAACATCTTCCGGCACTTTCTTTCTATATTCCTTGAGTTTTCTGCATACGCCATACGCTGAAGCATCGTTGCAGGCGAAAATCGCCGTAAAATCCTGTGAAATGAGCTGTTCGACTGCCGCCGCGCCGCCCTCCTGCGTATACTCGCCGACACAGACGAGACGTTCATCCACCGGAATTCCCGCCTCCTCCATCGCCCGGCAGTAGCCATGGTAACGCGCCTCCGAATCCATCTGGGTCGCATGCGGTCCCACGACGCAGGCAATCCGCCGGTGTCCAAGACTTAACAGATGGCGCGCCGCCAGATAACCGCCGATCTCATGGTCGGTACCGACCGCCGGACAATTCCGAAGCTCCGGGATCCGGTCAACTACCACATAGGGTATGTGGATCGATTCCAGATAATCAATCTCCTCCGCCGCCATCTCCCGCGTATTATCTTTAGCCATGATAAACACAATGCCGTCCGCGCCTTTATCCGCCAGAAGATCGATATACTCGCGATCCCGGTCATAATTATCATTCGTGTTGCAGAGAATCACACTCCAGCCATTTTCGCGGCACGCCTCATCGATCGCGCGCGCCATATTGGCAAAATATACATTGGAAATATCCGGGACGATAAATCCTATGGTCTTGCTCTGCCGCTTTACCAGGCTGACCGCGAGCTGGTTCGGACGATAATTCAGTTCCCGCGCCTTCGCTAGGATCTGATTCTTTGTCTCATCCGAGATCTTATATCCTTTTCCATTGAGAACCAGTGAGATTGTCGTCACGGAAAAACCAGTCGCAGCGGCAATATCCTTGATGGTTGCCCTCACTCATCCACCTCCGATGCGATCAGATCCATGAGAACCTGAATGGATTTCTGATATTTTTCTATCTCGACCCGCTCATTTGGCTTATGCGCCATGCCTGCCTCGCCCGGACCAAATAAGAGAACGGCTGCATCCAGCTTGTGTTCCACCAGGATCGAAGCATCTGTAAAGAAATTAATCCCAGTCGTCTCCACCGGAAGCCCTTTTTTCTCCAGTTCCTTCGAGAGCTGTTTCACAAGCGGATGGGATTCTCCAATCTCGATCGCCCGCCGGTCATTGACAATCCGGCAGCTGACGCGAAATTTTTCTTCTGATGTAACGGAACGCGCCGCCGCAAACGCCTCCGCCTGACCGACTACCATCTGACTTGTCAGTCCCGGTGTCATACGGATATCCATGAGAATCCGGCAGGTGTCCGGCGTCATATTTGGCGCCACGCCGCCGGAAATCTGCGTTACCTGCGCGGTCGATGCGCCGAGAACCGGGTGTGTGAAGCTTTTCACATATGTTTCAATCTCACCTGTCAGCGCCATCGCCTGTTCCACGGCATTGCAGCCCTCCTGCGGGTATGCCCCGTGGCTCGTCTTTCCGTGTGCTTCTATCTCCAGCCACAGGCAGCCTTTCTGCGCCACGCCCAGCCTGCATCCCGTCGGTTCTCCTATCAGAAGCGTTCCAATCGACGTCTCCGGGACTTCCTTTAAGATCTCCCTGGCGCCGATGCCGCCCTTTTCCTCATCACAGGTTCCGAGGAAATGGATCGTACGCGGCACCGGACGACCGGATTTTTTATATTCACAGAGCGCGTACACCATCGCGGCAAGCCCACTCTTCATATCGCTGGCACCGCGGGCATAGAGAAAACCGTCCCGTTCCACCGGAACCGCCGGGTCAGTCTTCCATTCTCCGGTATCTCCGTAAGGAACCGTGTCCAGATGCCCGTTCCAGAAGATCGGAGCGCCATCCGACTCCCCCTCAAGCTCCGCCAGCACATTGGCGTGTGTCGCGTCAATCCGCTGTATATGTGCAGAAATTCCCGATTGTTCGAAATACTTGCACAAATATTCCGCCACTGCTCCCTCGTCATCCCGTCCATTGACACTCCGAATGGTCAGAAGCTCTTTTAAAAGTTTCACCGCTCCGTCCATACGCGCTCTCCTTTTTCCTGCTATCTTATTTCTGAATCAGCCAGTCTGCGATATTCTGCCACAATTTATTGTAGTATTCCCACTCACAGAATTCCGGCGGTGCCCAGTGCGGTGCACAGTCGGTTGTGACAACACCACTGCGCCCTTTTCCATAAGAAGCAAATGCGATAAACGGATCGCCCTCTACAGTAACCGGAACCTCTGCCTCCGGTTTTGCGATTACCTTATTGTAACCGAGAACCTCCGGCCAGTCGGTCGGAATGCCCTTTAAAGCTTCATGCTCGCCCACGGTTACCGGTTTTACACCCTCGCAGTGTTCCATACGGTCATCGACCGTCAGAACCTCGACTGGAAGAACCTCCTGTACGGCTGTGTCATGCCATTTGCCCTTTGCATCCACGCCGGAGAAGGTCAGATATCCGCCGACCATCAGAAGAGCGCCGCCATCGTTGACATAGTCGCGGATCAGATTGCAGCGGTTCGGCATTTTCTCACTGCGGTTAAACGTAGCACCCGGCAGAAGCAGGGTGTTCGCTCCAATATCGGACAGAATTACCAGATCATACTGTTTCAGTTCTTCCATTGTAAATGGAAATTCTTCATTTGCCAGATGGTTTGGAAGGAATGTCACCTCATAACCACCTGCCTCAAGGGCTGCTTTCAGCCATTTTTCACCGGTTTCATAGGTAGAAGTGTAAAATGAATCAAATCCCTTAACATGGGTTGTATAGCTCATCCAGGACTCGCCTGCCAGTAAAACTTTCTTGCTCATATTTTTATCTCCTTATATATTTATCAATTCCTTATTTCTTCTCTCCCCAGGAAAGAATCAGTTTCGCATACACCAGAATCGCTTCCAGATAGGAATCGAGCTTCAGCCACTCATCCACGGTATGGCACTGTGCGCCCTCGCCCGGTCCGTACTGGATCGTCGGGCATCCGGCAATGTTGCGCCACAGGCGGGAATCACAGCCAAAATGGGATCCTTCCACCTTCACGCTGCGCGAAAGTGCCTCACTGTACGCCTCCTTAAAGGTGTCTACCAGCGGATGATCCTCCTCCATCTCAAACCCGTGTCCGGTCTGGTAAATGGAAATCTTCGGCGGATGTGCCTCCATCCACGCGTCGGAACGGCTGATCCGCTCAACGACCTCTGTAAATTCCTTTACAACCATATCCTGATTCATCAGGGTCGGAACATAGTGGACGCAGGTAGAAAAACTGCACTCGCCCGGCACGGTAGAACCGGCGGTTCCACCCTCGATCACGCCGATATTTAAGCTCGGCGGCGGAAGCAGGCGGTGGCGGATCGTCAGAAGCCAGCGGTGCTCCATCTCATTTAACCCCTGAATTACCTTGATCGCCTTCTCGATCGCGCTGACGCCCTCGGCTTTTGCACCGGAATGGCACGCTTTTCCTTCAAAATCAACCTTAAAGAATACCCAGCCCATATGCGCCAGAATCAGGGTATCGTCGGTCGGCTCGCAGTTGACAACGCCGTCGGCTTTCAGACCGCGCATTACCGCCTGGATCGAGCCATTGCCTCCGCCTTCCTCGTCACACACGGAGGTAATTGTCACATCGCCCGGCAGCTCATACCCGGCATCCTGCAAAAGCTTTACCGCCATCACCGATGCCATCAGACCGCCCTTCATATCCGTGCAGCCGCGTCCGTACATCTTGCCATCCCGAATTACTGGCTCAAACGGCGGGTTCGTCCAGCCGTCTTCCATCTCCGCCGGCATAACGTCAATATGACCGTTAAATAACAGGCTTTTTCCGCCCTGTTTTCCTTTAAATGTCGCATAGACATTGGCACGGTCGGTCTGGTTGTGCCCCAGGTTTCCTTCCTGGTGCTTTTTGTAGCTTTCCTGAATCACAGCCTCATCCATCGGATCCACCGTGATCTCGTCGGCTCCCATCGATTCAAACAGGTTTACCATATACTCCTGTCCCTGTTTCTCCAGACCACCATCGATTCCGTGCCCTAAGTCATGGGTATCAATTCCCACCAGATTCTTGAGTTCTTCGATATATTTCTCTTTGTTCTGCTCTAAAACTTCTTTCAGGTCTCTCATCTATATCTGCCTCCGAACACAAGTATTATAAACTATGCCTCGCTGTATCTTCTCAGCCCTGCCTCAACGATATCCCAGAACTTCGCCGCATCGATATCGATCGCTACGTTTGCAGTCGGCTCCTGTCCGCCGTAACCGAAGAAATCGCAGTTAGTACGTCCGTAGGACTGGACGCTGCGGATGTCAATGTCCACATGCATCGGTTTCAGGGTCACAACGCTCGGATCAATCAGCCATGCGATCGTAACCGGATCGTGCAGAGGTCCGCCTTCCCAGCCAAATACCTCTTTCTGGGTCTTGCAGAAGAAGCGCATCAGATCCGCAAAGAGCTTGGATGCCTTATTGCCTATCTTCTCCATCCGGTCAACAATCTCCGGATAGCACAGTACCTTGCGGGTAACATCCAGACCCATCATCGTGATTGGGCGTCCGCTGGTAAAGCATACATATGCTGCATCCGCATCGGCGATGATATTGAACTCTGCTGCTGGAGTTACGTTACCATTGGTATACGCGCCTCCCATCAGGACGATCTGTTTGATCTTCGGAATAATCGCCGGTTCCATCCGCATCGCCATCGCCAGATTGGTCATCGGACCGGTTGTCACCATCGTGATATCGCCGTCGGACTCCATCAGGGTTTTGATGATGAAATTGACTGCATGCTCTTTCTCTAATTCTTTTGTCAGCGGCGGGAAAACCGGACCATCCAGCCCTGTTTCACCGTGGATATCGCCCGCTATCATTTTTTCACGCACCATCGGCTGTCCGCAGCCCGCATACACTGGCACATCCACACCGAGCCACTGGCACACATTTCTCGCATTAATCTGCGTTTTCTCCAGCGTCTGGTTGCCTGCTACGACTGTAATACCTAACAGATCGATCTTGTCACTGTTCGCCGCCAGCGTGATCGCGACCGCGTCATCATGTCCCGGATCGCAGTCAAGAATAATTTTTGTCTTTTCCATCTGATTATGTCCTCCTTATAGTGTTTTATCTTTCTTCATCATCAGCTTCCCACATGCAGGGAAGATTCTCTCTTCTTGTTGGTTGAAATCTTCGCAATCATGGAAATTGCCAGTACCGCAATGGTCACGATATACGGCATCATCAGAACGAACTGGGATGGAATGCCATATGCCTGGAGACGGGCACCGACGGAATCTGAAAATCCAAAGAGCAGACAGCCCAGTGTGGTCAGAACCGGGTTCGCGCCGCCGAAATACATGGCTGCAACGCCCATGAAACCACGGTTATTGGTCATGTTCTCGATAAACTGGGTACTGTATCCCAGGGAAAGATGTGCACCTGCCAGACCACCGATGAGACCAGAAAGCAGCATCGCCTGATATTTGATTGCATTTACCTTGATACCTGCCGTCTTGGCTGCTTCCGGAAACTGCCCCACCGCACGCAGACGCAGTCCCCATACAGTCTTATAAAAGAAGAACTGAAGCAGAATAATCAGAACGATGGCAAACCACTCGGTCACACACCAGTTGTTAAACAGGTCGCCAACCACCGGCAGATTGTCTAAAAATCCGAGCGACACACGCGGAATTGCTTTGATGTCCGGGCTGGAAAAACTGCCGGTGCTGTGGAAGATCGCATTTACCATGAATTTTGTGAGCGCCAGCGCCAGCAAGTTGATACCCATACCGATCGCACAGATCTCAGAGTTATAACGGATGTGACCGACCGCCATGATCATCGCAATCACAGCACCCGCGATCATCGCCGCGATTATACCTAACAGCCAGCTTCCGGTAAAGTAGCTGACCGCTACTGCTGTAAAAGCACCTACCAGCATGATACCCTCAGTACCGATATTTAAGATATTGGCCTGCTGGGTGATTGCCGCACAAAGAGCGGCAAAGATGATCGGAGTCGCTGAACGAAACGTTGCATAAATCAGCGACGCATTAAAGATTTTATCAAAATTCTGCATTATCGCATTCATGCCTTATCCTCCTTCTTCCCCTCCGTTTTCTTTTTACGTTTCTTTGTAAACTGGAATGCAGTCTCCATGGTCGCTATGATAATGAAAACTGCTGTAATGGTATCAACCAGCGATTTTGGTACACCGGTTGACTGCTGCATTCCCATAGCACCTGATTTTAAAACTGCCAGGAAAAATGCCATAAATGGAGTTGAAACCATGTTGTTCTTTACAATCAGAGCTGCCAGCATACCATTGCTTCCAAGTCCAGTTGCGAAGTTGTTCAGGAAATATCCGTGAACACCCAGAACCTCGATGCAGCCTGCCATGCCGCCTAACATACCGGAAAGCATCATAGCACCGACAAATACCTTTTTGGAATCAATTCCCACATAATCCGCATGGGTCGGATTCAGGCCGACGGTACGGATCTTGTAGCCCCAGCTGCTTTTCTGAAGCATAAAAATAATCACAATCACGGTGATGGCTGCGATGAAAATACCAACGTTGACACTGCTGGGTTTCATAAACTGATACAGTCTTACCGTAACCGGCAGGGACTGAGCATTAGCAGTACCAGCACTCATAGGTCCGCTGACCAGATAAGATGTGATATAAAGGGCTACTGTGTTCATCAAAATGGTGGTACATACTTCATTTACATTATAATAGGCACGCAAAATCGCCGGAATAAAGGCCCAGGCAGCTGCTACCACCATCGCACCTACGAAGCAGGCCACATACAGAGCCGGCTTCGGAAGGAAGGTCCAGTTGATGCCGATATAAGCAGCTGTGATACCGCCCAAGAAAACCTCGCCCTCAACACCTACGTTAAAAGCACCTGCTTTTGCTGCAACTGCAAAGGCAATGGATGTCAGCAGCAGCGGAGTAAATCCTGCCAAGGTTGTGCCCAGACGGAGCTTTCCGTCAAAAGCACCGCGGAACAGCGCCGCATATGCATCAATGGGATTTTCCCCGATGGCTATGATAAACAGCGCACCGACACCCATCGCAACGAGTATCGTAATAAGAATCCTTCGAATACCATTTAATGTCTGATTCATACTGCTGCTTCACCGTCCTTCCCTGTGTCTGTACCGCCCATCATAAGCAGACCCAGATTGTTTTCATTGGCCTCGTCGGCCCTCATCTCGCCGGTAATTTTACCTTCATGGATAACTACGATACGATCCGAAAGGGAGATAATCTCTTCCAATTCTGCCGAAACCAGCAGAACACCGGCGCCTGCCTTTTTCGCCTTTTCCAGGGTATTTCGAATCAGTTCGATGGCACCGATATCTACACCTCTGGTAGGCTGGGATGCTACCAGAAGCTTATTGCCAAGAGATACCTCCCGGGCTACTACGACCTTCTGTGCATTGCCGCCGGATAAGGAGGATGTAGGAAGACTATAATCCGCCGGGCGTATATCAAACTGTTCTACCATTTCTTTTGCATAGGTATCCTGTCCTGATTTATTCATCATAATGCCCTTGGTAAATGGAGGCTGATCCAGGCGGACTGCGATCAGATTTTCCTCGATGGTCATGGCACGGTTCAGACCTCTTGTATTTCGATCCTCCGGAATATGGGAAAGACCGCTCTCCCTTACTTTTCTCGGACTCTGATTCGTAATATCCTTGCCGCAAAGAAGGATCTTGCCCTTCTCTACCTTGCGGAGTCCGGTGATCGCCTCAACCAGCTCACTCTGTCCATTTCCATCGATACCTGCCACGCCGACAATCTCACCGGCCTTGACATGCAGGGACATGCCCCGGATCTTCGATGTCTCCTTCTGGCTGGGAATCCACACATCCTGAACCTCCAGAATCGTATCTCCCGCCTCAGAATAAGCCTTATCAATGTTTAAGAATACTTCACGTCCGATCATTCGTTTGGTCAGATCCAGCGGAGAAGTTTCCTCTTTATTAACAGTGCCCATATATTGTCCCTGACGCATCACAGAGATGCGGTCTGATATTGCCATAACTTCATTCAGCTTATGAGAAATAAAGACAAGGGATTTTCCATCCTGTTTCAGATTGTTCAGGATTTCAAACAGACGTTCTGCCTCCTGAGGGGTCAGAACCGCTGTCGGCTCATCCAGAATGATGATATCAGCACCTCGCATCAATGTCTTGATAATCTCGACACGCTGCGCCTCACCAACGGATATCTGGCTTACCTTTTTATCCAGCTGCACGTCCATATGATACTGTTCAATATACTTTTTAACTTCTTTTCTTGCCTTGTCAAAGTCAATTGTCAATCCCTTTTTCGGTTCAAATCCCAGAATAATATTCTCCAGAACCGTCAGCTCATTCACCAGCATAAATTCCTGATGGACCATGCCGACACCGTGCTCAATTGCAAGCTTCGGTGTGATGGTTCCCATCGGTTCACCTTTGACGATAATCTCGCCCTCGTCAATGGGATACATGCCGTACAGAAGCTTCATCATGGTGGATTTACCAGCTCCATTTTCACCAATCAGAGAATGAATCTCGCCCTTTTTCAGAGTAAATTCACCATGCTTTACCGCCTGAACCTGCCCGAAATTTTTGACAATTTCTTTCATCTCCACTACGTATTCGTTCATTCGATCACCCTCTCGTCCGGAAATGCCTGACGGCTCTTTCCAAGAAAAAACATTTTGTTGAAAATGAAGGGGAACCTGAAAGAATTCAGATCCCCCTTCGCCGCCAGGTTTCACTCGCTCCCGGCCTTGTCTTTATCAATTATGCCTGTGGGCCAAATCCTTCATAGTTTTCAACTACGATCTCGCCGGATTTGATCTTCTCGGCAAGCTCATCACACTTATCAACGATATCCTGCGGGAATTTGTCGCCCAGAGATTCTTTGATAACAGAGAAATCGGTCAGGCTGACACCGCCGTCCTTCAATGCCAGATATTTGGTTGTGCCGCCCTCAAAAGTTCCCTCTACTGCAGACTGGATAACCAGATAGCAAGCATTATCAACTCTCTTAACCATGGAAGTAAGAACATGTCCAGGCTGATCGGAATCCTGGTTTAAGTCAACGCCGATTGCGTATTTGTCAGCTTCTTTTGCACCTTCCAGAATACCAACACCGGTACCGGATGCTACGTTCATGACAATATCAGCACCCTGCTCATACTGTGCTAACGTCAGCTCTTTACCCTTTAACGGATCCGTCCAGCTTCCTGCAAAAGCCTGAAGAATCTTGATATCCGGATCGATATACTTCGCGCCCTGCTCATAACCTGTATAGAAGTCATGAAGTACCGGAATATCCATACCGCCTACCCAGCCGATGATATGATCTTCATTGACATTCGGGATATCGGTCTTGGTGGTGAACATAGCTGCTGCCGCACCTGCCAGGAAGGAGCCCTCATTCTGAGCAAAGCTGATGGACTCAACGTTCGGCAGATCAACGGTTGTATCGATAACTGCAAACTTGGTATCCGGATAACTGGATGCATTCTCAGTGATATAATCTGCGATGTTGGAAGAAGCACCGATGATTAAATCGTAGCCGTCATCACAAGCCTGAAGTAGGTTTGCTTTCCACTCTTCAGCAGTGGTACCCTCAAGGCTCTTAAGCTCGATGCCGAAATCCTCAACTGCTTTCTGTGCACCCATGTTGCAGGAGTCATTGTAGCTCTTATCACCTAAGTTGCCGGTGTAGACAACACACACACGAAGCGGTTTGTCAGATTTCTCTGAAGCGTCGGCTGCCTTTGTCTCGGTATTGCTGCTGTCAGCTGCCGTTGTCTCAGCAGTACTTCCGCCACCGCCGCAGGCTGTTAAGCTGGCACACATTGCTGCTGCAAGTACAATGCTTAATGTTCTCTTTCTCATTCTTTCATCCTCCTTTTTATGTGAAATACGTTATCCGCCGGACCATTCCTTTGGTAAAACGTTTTTCCATTCGTTCAAAAAAAATAAATCCTTTTTTCATATTTGCTTTACAGTTATTTTACAATCATTCCCACTGTTTTGTCAATAAATTTCGTATAAAAACGATTATTTTTTAAAATATTGTCAAACTTTTAGCAATATTCCTTTTTTCGGTCTTATGCAAAACAAAAAGGAATACGTTTCTCTCCGTCCTGGTTGTACGGTAAAACGCATTCCTTTTCAAAGTTGTATTCTATTTTCCTTTGTTTCGACGCCATCCGGCATTTCCCCAGATGATTTTTGTCTGTTTCTGAGGAAATGCATTCGTTTTCGGAACAATTCACACATTTCATGCAATGTAACAGATTGCTTGTCTGCACGATATCCGCAAAAAAAACAACTTAATTTTTATTAAATGCCGCCTTCCCCGGATACTGTGCGCCGGTTCCCAGCTCTTCCTCAATCCGCAGAAGCTGGTTGTATTTTGCCACGCGCTCACTCCGGCTCGGTGCGCCCGTCTTGATCTGGCAGGTATTCAATGCGACCGCCAGATCTGCGATCGTCGTATCCTCGGTTTCGCCGGAACGGTGGGATACAATCGCCGTGTAACCTGCCTTATGTGCCATCTTGATTGCCTCCAGTGTCTCGGAGACGGATCCAATCTGGTTCAGCTTAATCAGGATCGAATTGCCGCAGCCGAGACGGATACCTTTTTCCAGGCGTTCGGTATTTGTTACAAACAGATCGTCGCCGACCAGCTGCACCTGTCCGCCGAGTTCTGCGGTCATCTTCTGCCAGCCTTCCCAATCCTCCTCGTCCAGACCATCCTCGATCGAGGCGATCGGGTATTTCCCGCAGAGCTGTTTCCAGTGTGCGATCAGCTCCTCGGAGGTGAAGTGTTTGCCACTCTTCGGAAGCAGATATTCGCCCTTCCTGCCGCTCTTCCACTCACTGGATGCCGCATCCATCGCCAGGACAAAACTCTCGCCCGGCTTATATCCGGCTCTCTCCACTGCCTCTAAGATGCACTGGATTGCTTCTTCGTCACTTCCCAGATCCGGTGCAAAACCGCCCTCATCACCGACAGAGGTTGCCAGTCCGCGCTCTTTAAGCAATGCTGCCAGTGCATGGAACACCTCGGTACACCAGCGGAGTCCCTCACAAAAGCTCTCTGCTCCAACCGGCATAATCATGAACTCCTGTACATCGATGGTGTTTGCCGCATGCGCGCCGCCGTTTAAAATGTTCATCATCGGAACCGGAAGACGGTTTCCAGACACACCGCCGAGGAAACGGTACAGCGGGAGACCATACGCATTGGCTGCTGCCCGTGCGTTCGCGATCGAAACCGCCAGGATCGCATTCGCGCCCAGCTTGGATTTATCCTTGGTTCCGTCCGCCTCGATCATCGCTTTATCAACCGCATAGACGTCCGCCGGATCCATGCCCCTTAACACCTCTGCAATCACGGTATTCACATTCTGGACTGCTTTCTGTACGCCCTTTCCGCCGAAACGCGACTTGTCGCCGTCTCGCAGCTCCAGAGCCTCAAATTCACCTGTCGATGCACCGCTCGGTGCCGCGCCGCGTCCTATGCTTCCGTCTGATAGATAAACCTCCGCCTCCACGGTTGGATTTCCTCTCGAATCAACAATCTCCCGTCCAATCACCTTTTCAATTTCCAGATGTTTCATAGCTTGTCCCTTTCCGCCGCGTGGGCTTATGTGATTTCTATTTTTGTCTAACCCGAAATCAGGAAACTTTCTGCTTTTTATTATCGGCGTTTTTCTGTTTTCTATTCATAGTCTCCACGGGGCTTCTCTGCCCCACGTCCGGCAGGGCAACCGTGTCCACGCTTCTTTCTTTCACATTCATAATCAGCATCTGCAGGCGGTTTTCCAGATTGGCAAAGCTCACATCCGGATCGTAGTCAAGCGGCAGGATCTGGGCGTCCGGGTACATTTCCCGCATTTTTTTTACGATGCCGCGTCCTACCACATGGTTTGGCAGACAGCCAAATGGCTGTAAAATCACAAATGCCCGGCAGCCGTGCGCCGCATGGTGCAGGATCTCACCCGGAATCAGCACGCCCTCGCCCGCATCAAAGGTGTGCGGGATGATCGGGTCACTTTCCTTTACCAGTTCCGGCAGGCGGCAGACAGGCGTATAGAGCGGATGCTGTTTCGCTATCCGATCCGCTGCCGCGTGCGCAGCGTCAAATACCCGGTTCGCCACATGGTACCAGTTTTTCTTGACAAACGGCTTTTTCAGATGATACGTCCGAATCTGCTCATCCTGGCAGAAATACGTTTTCCGGATAACATCCGTCATCCGCGCCTCGATAATCTCAAATCCATTTTTCTCCAGGTAGCGCTCAATCTCATGATTCGCGCCCGGATGGAAATTGAGGAGATACTCGCCGATGATCAGGACGCGCGGGCGCGGCTGGCTCCGGTCATATTCGATCGCATTCATCCGCTGGATCGCCTTTTTAAAGCCTCGCAGAGCGCCTGAAAGCCCATGCTGCTCCAGACCATCCACGACGAAATCCATCGCCTCGTCAAATGCCTGATCGCTGCTTCCGGAAACCTTCTCATACGGGCGGATCTTGCGAAGCAGCTCTTCCAGAATATCGATCATCGGAAGCGATCCCGCCAGACGGATCGCCGACATAAGGTTCATCCGAAAGCCCGGATGCAGATCATGATAATCGACGTCATCGTTCGTCAGAATCGCCACCTCCGGGTAGCCGGCGTCGTCAAGCGCCTTGCGAAGCAGCGCACTGTAATGGGTCAGGCGGCAGTCACCGATGTATTTTCCCATACCGATCGCCGTCTCAGATGGCACATACTGACCACTCCGAAGTGCTGCCAGCGCCTCGCCGATGACAATCTGCGCCGGGAAACAGATATCGTTGTGGACATACTGCTTTCCGAGGCGGATCGCCTCTTCCCTGCCGACCGCCAGCGGAACTGCCCGGATTCCCTGTGTCTTCAACGCCGCCGACATAATCCGGCAGAACGCGTGGGAGGTGTTCGGGACCAGAACCGTGCGCTTCTTGCGGTCTTCCACCTCAAATTTAACCGGATATGGATCCGAAAGTTCGTGAACCTGCCAGGATTTTTGAATATCTGGTCCCAGCACAGCCGTCCCGCATTCATTTCCGCCGCCCGCATTCTCCTGTCGGCTTGTTCCAGGCTGGTTTTGCAGCCTCTCCGCCATCTCCCGCTTCTTCCGCCGCATGTTGATCGTCTCCAGGAAGGAACGCACCCTGATCCGCAGCGGTCCCTGTACCTCGCTCTCGTCAAGTTTCAGGATCAGCGGTGATTTTCCGGAGATTTCTCGCATCATACGCTGGATCTCATCCGACAAATATGCGTCATGCCCGCATCCAAAGCTTACAAACTGGACATATTCCAGATTCTGGCTCTGTGCCGCCAGAACCGCGGACGCCAGCATCCGCGCGTGGTAATTGTTTACGACATCCAGACGGCTGTGGCTTAAATCCACAGTTTCAATGCCCGGAACAGAATCTGCCGTCAGAACCGAAACGCCGAACTCGGTCAAAAGCTCCGGCAGGCTGTGGTTGACAAGCGCATCGTTCTGATACGGTCTTGACGCCAGCACCACCGCATAGCG
Source organism: Clostridium fessum (assembly GCF_027698965.1). Lineage (NCBI taxonomy): Bacteria > Bacillati > Bacillota > Clostridia > Eubacteriales > Clostridiaceae > Clostridium > Clostridium fessum. Next base: position 70,249 of record NZ_JAQEQF010000009.1, on the reverse strand, counting down.
CCCCTCTTTTTCCACCTCTTCCAGAACCTTCGCTCCCGCCTCTTTCAGGCGGCTCCTAAACTGCCGCATCGCATCATTTCCTGCAAGAACCGCCTTTTTCGTTTCCGACGGCTGGATGGAAAATGTCTGTTCCATATATGTAATAAGCTGACGTTCTTTATCTTCCTCCCTGTACCAGTAAAATAACGGTGCATCAAACGGAATGCCCCACTGTTTCTCCGGAGAATCCGAGTTGCGGATCACAAGCGGATATCCTTTCACGACTGCACACATGGACTCGCTCGTTGATTCCGTATTTTCCGATCCGATCGCCGCAATCGACGGCATAAAAATACGATCCACTTTCTTCTTTACCAGATCGCGGATATGCCCGTGCACCAGTTTTGCCGGAAAGCAGACGGTATCTGAAGTTACCGCGCTTAAGCCTTCCTCAAACATCTTGTGCGTGCTCGGGGATGAAATCTGAATTTCAAAGCCCAGCGAACGCCAGAACGTCGTCCAGAACGGCATCGTATCCCAGAAAGCAAGGACGCGCGGCAGACCGATGGTTATATTTCGCCGCACAGTATCAGACACAGCATTCGGCACAAGACCAGTCTTAGCGGCTGCCCGCTCTGAATGACTTTTTGCAGACGATGCATCCCCCTCTTCCGCTTGATCCAGATAATCTGCAAACAGGAGTTCTTCCCGCAATTTATAGAGATTTGGCACTTTATTCCGGTTTTCGGACGCTATTTTCAGTCGCTCGCGCACCTTCACATCCTTCGGATCGCCAAGAATCTCGCCCCGCTCACAACGGTTGTTCGTGATCCATGAGGTTCCATTCGAAAACCGCACCACCGCACGCTGACAATGGTTCATACAGAACGGACACGGCACATTCGCCTCCTGCTGCCAGGTCAGGGACTCCATTTGATCCAAACCAATAAAATGCGGCTGTTTCCGGCTCTGTGCCTCTTCCTTCGCTAAAAGCGCCGCACCGATCGCCCCCATAATGCCCGGATACGGTGCCCGGATCACCGGGCGGCCGACATACTGTTCCAGCGCACAGAGAACCGCATCATTTTCAAACGTTCCGCCCTGTACGACAATCCTCTTTCCCAGAGAATCCAGGTTCGACACACGGATAACCTTTGTAAATACATTTTCAATGATCGAACGGCACAGCCCCGCCATGATGTCCTCCGGCAGTTTTCCATTTCTCTGCTCCGTCACGATACTGCTCGTCATAAAGACGGTACAGCGGCTTCCGAGCGCAGCCGGATGCTGCGAAGAAAATGCCTTTTCAGCAATCTCCCGCGCCGGAATATGCAGGGAGGATGCAAAATTTTCCAAAAACGACCCACAGCCGGATGAGCAGGCTTCATTCACGACAATATTTGTGATAACGCCATTGTCCAGCCAGATTGCCTTCATATCCTGACCACCGATGTCCAGAAGAAACGTCGCATCCGGCGTGTATTTTGCCGCCGCACGCGCATGTGCCACCGTCTCAACCGCGTGTGTCTCGGCCGAAAATGCGCGTGAAAACAGCATTTCTCCATAACCGGTCGTCCCGGCTGCCAAAATCTCCAGCCGCACGCCGTGGGACGCATACTTTTCCCGCATCGCAATCAGTGCTTTCTTTGCCACCGTCAGCGGATCGCCTTGATTCGGCGCATAAAAGGAATCCAGAAGTTCCTCATTCTCATCTAACAGGACAAATTTTGTCGTCGTACTGCCCGAATCAATACCCAGATATGCCCGCAGCGTACTGCCTGACTGCGGATATACTGTTTTTCGTTCCGGGCGTCTGTGTCTCTCCTGAAATTCCGTCTGCGCCGCCTGGTCGGCAAAAAATGGACGGGAACGGAACATGCCCTCCGCCATCTCATCGTCATTTCCGGCTTCACTTTGTTTCTTTGCTTCCTCGCGCGCCGCACGAACCTTCTCGATCCGATCTAACAGTCCGTCTGCCGTGGCGAGCGCCTCTTCCTTCGAAAAAAGCTTCACTGCCGCACGCGCCGCACCGCAGGCAATCAGAAGTTCCGGCCGGTCCGGACTTAAAATTTCCTCCGGCCGAAGGTCCAGACGTTCAGCAAACACGCGTACCAGCGTCCGGTTAAAGGTCAGCGGACCGCCCTCAAAGACGACCGGCTTCTCGATCGAAAGTCCCTGTGCCAGACCGCCGATCGTCTGTTTGGCAATCGCATGGAAGGAGGAAAGCGCCAAATCTGATTTTTTAACCCCCTGATTTAAAAGAGGCTGGATGTCGGTCTTGGCGTACACGCCGCACCGTCCGGATATATCATATACGGTTGTTCCCTGTGCCGCCAGCGCGTCAAATTCCTCAACCGGCGTCTTAAGAAGAGAAGCAATCTCATCCACAAACGCACCTGTACCGCCAGCACAGCTGCCGTTCATCCGCATATCTGCGACCTGCAGCTCGCCCGTCCGTTTATCCCTCTGGAAAAAGATAATCTTCGCATCCTGTCCACCCAGCTCGATCGCCGTTCCGATTTCCCCGTACATGGCTTTCAAGGCGATCGAGTTCGCCACTACCTCCTGTACATAAGGGATCTCCAGCTCTTCCGAGAGGTGCTTTGCGCCCGAACCGGTCATCGCCGTCAGAAATGACCGCCCCGCAAGCGTCTCTTTCACCAATTTTACAGCTCTCGACACACTCTGAAGCTGATCCGAGTGATGGCGTGTATAGTCCGAAAACAGGACTTTCCCCGTTGCCGCCTCCATCACTGCCACCTTCGTCGTCGTTGAGCCAACGTCAATTCCGACGAGAATCTGTTCCTGTCCGTTTTGTCCCTTCTGTTCCATTCTGTATCTTCTAACTCCTTTATCCCAGATGTCTGAAAACTTGTGCGGTCATTCTATCCGACACAAACAGCCTGCGCCCTGTCATCTCTTTTCTCTTCATCTTAACAACTTCTTAGCATCCGCCAAAACATGAAGAAGAGGCATACGGTTTTTCCCCGCACACCTCTTTACCGTATGGATCTGTACGCATCTGCCTTCCAGCATTCTGTACAGCCATAAATATGCTACATTCTAACAAATTTAAAATAAAAAGTCAATTCCCGGCAGTTTCAAAAGTGCCGTAAGAAAACGTGGTGGCAGCAGGAATTTGCCGTATTTAAATGCGAAGCCACGGCAAATTCCGTTACTGGGCACGTATGCGTGAACCGTAACACAGTAACCTATCATCTGCCTGTTAGCGCATCAGCCCTGCGTAGAGCTCCGTCGGCACATACGCCTCCACGTAAATGCCATCTTCCCGGTACTCTTCTTTTAAAAGCTGACCATATTTGCGGATCGTCTGGATGCGTCCAGCCTCCTGGTAGGAAAATACCTTTTCCAGATAAATCTTTCGGTTTCGCAGAATCATTTCCAGAATATCCTTCAGCTCGTCCAGCCCCGCGCCCGTCTTCGCGGAAATCTGCACCTGATAATCAGAATGCAGATCTTTCAGCGTCTCCGGCTGTTCCACCTGATCCATCTTGTTAAAGACTGTTACCACCGTCTTATCGCCGATCTTCAGCTGACGCAATGTATCATATACGACATACATCTGCGTGTCCATCTGCGGATTCGACGCATCGACCACATGGAGGACAATATCGCTATAACGTGCCTCCTCCAGCGTACTCTTGAACGCCTCGATCAGATGGTGCGGCAGTTTGCGGATGAATCCGACCGTATCTGTCAGCAGGATCTCCTGTCCGCTCGCCAGCTTTAATCCACGCGTCGTCGGATCCAGCGTCGCAAACAGTTTATCCTGTGCCAGGATTCCTGCACCCGTCAGAGTGTTTAAAAGCGTTGACTTACCGGCATTCGTGTAGCCGACGATCGCCGCCGACAGCGTATATTTCCGGTCGCGCTGTTTTCTCGTCACCTCGCGGTGGCGTTTGACATCTTCCAGTTCCGACTTTAGCTGCCCGATCCGCTCATGAATCAGACGGCGGTCCATCTCCAGTTTCTTTTCACCCGGTCCTCTCGTACCGATACCGCCGCCCAGACGGGACAGGGAACTGCGCAGTCCGACCAGGCGCGCTGCGCGGTAACGCAGCTGTGCCAGCTCAACCTGGATTTTTCCCTCGCTCGTCGTCGCATGCGCCGCGAAAATATCGAGAATGACCATCGTCCGGTCCATTACCTTCGTATCCAGCGCCGATTCCAGATTGCGAAGCTGTGCCGGAGACAGTTCATCGTCGCAGATCACACCGGTTGCGCCCATTTCCCAGACCATCTCCCGCAGTTCCCCGATCTTTCCACTGCCCAGATAGGTGCCTGGATGAATCTTCTCCCGGTTCTGCACCAGACGTCCGATCGCCGTCGCCCCGGCGGTATCCGCCAATTCCTCCAGCTCATCCAAGGACGCCTCCGTATCATCTTCATCTGAAGTGCTGACCGCCACCAGAATGACGCGCTCCTCCAATTCTTTCATATCGAACAATTCTGCCATATTACCTCCAATATTTACCGGCTTTCCAGAAAACGGATTTCCTTCTGTACCTCCGGTGTGTCCGCACCGGCTGCCTGGCACTCCTTAAACTGTTCCAGCGCCTTCGCAAAATCGCCCTCTTTCTCATAGAGAACCGCAATATTCTGCCGGATTACCAGCGCCGTCTCACTGTCCGCCAGCGAAAGCGCCTCCTCATAATGGGACATCGCGCTCTCATAATCGCCAGCCTCCATTTCACTGATCGCAAGCTGATTATAAATCTCCGGTCCCGACACGCCGCGCTCGATCGCCTGATTGCAGTACTGGGCTGCGAGTTCACTATCCCCGGCATCCCGCGCCGCCGACGCAAGCGCCGTAAACGCCAGACTCACCCCCGGAGCCGCGGCGCTGCTCTTTTTGCTGTTCTTCGCCTTTTCCTCCGCTGCCGCAAAATCCTTTTCGGCATCCTCCGCCTGTCCGGCTGCTGCCTCCGAAGCCGCTTTATAATAGAGGTATTCCGCTTTTCCTCCATCCACCTCCGCCAGAATTCCATAGGTCTGCGCTGCCGCCTTATAATCCGCCAGTTTGTATTCTGCCTCGCCGCGGTATTTTAAAACATCCAGTTCAAAAGAATTGACGATCCCATCGCTCTCATCCAGCGCTTTTCCAAACGAATCGATCGCATCCTGATAATTACCTGCATTTAACTGCTCGATTCCGGTCATACGCGCCTCTTTCGCTTCCTTCGATTCACCGCCGCAGCCGGAAAGGATGCCCAGTGAAAGCACCGCTGCTGCCAGAAAAAGACTTACTTTTTCTCGTTTTAACCTCTTTATCTGCTTCATTTTTTACCAAACCTTTTTATTAATTCTTTCCCGTACTTCCGATCCCGCCGCGATCTTTATTGTCAAGCTTCTCCGTCTCCTCAAATACGATCTTCGGCTGATGCTCCATGATGCGGAACTGGCAGATGCGGTCATTGACATGGATCACTGTATCACGCAGCGCATATGCCGGAAAATGCCACTGATCGTTGTCCCCGCAGTAGCTCTCATCGATCACACCCATATGATTGGTCTGGATGATGCCGAAATTTTTAAAGGTACTGCTGCGCGGAACTACATGCGCCTCATAGCCCTTCGGCAGCTCCATCGCCACGCCAAGCGGAATCAGGGCAAAATCACCCTTTTTCAGCACCACCTCACGCGCCGCACGCAGGTCGATCCAGTCAGATTTGCCGTCAATGTAGGCGAGGCGGTCAATGGCGTCTGTGAAATATTTGATCTTTATGTTCATGCTGTTCATATCTGTATGAAATCCTTTCTTATGTCACATTTTATCTGGTAATGGCTGCCTTGCAGGTTTGTTTTTCACAAAGCACCTCCCCGAAAAATATTTTTCAACTTTCCAGTTTCTCTATAATACCACACGCGCGCGTTTTCCGAAAGTATTAATTCGTGCAGGCACGGACTTTCGCTCGTTGCACGCGAAAAATCCCGGCGGCCTGGAAATCCAGAACCGCCGGGAAGGAAATAGGTTGGAGCTACTTCAATATCAAAATATTTTAAATGGATACTTTGCTGAACCAGCCATCAAATTATAAGAGGTTCATGAAAGTAGTCAGTACCATGGAGTTAAAGAAGTCTACGAATAAGCTTCCTACTAACGGTACGATGAAGAATGCACGCGGAGCCGGACCATAGCGCTCTACCAGTGCTCTCATGTTTGCCATTGCGTTCGGGGTTGCGCCCATACCGAAACCACAGAATGCGGTGGTCATTGCAGCTGCCTCGTAATCACGGCCCATGATGTTGAATACAAGGAAGTTTGCATACAGGAACATAACAACCGTCTGAACTAACAGGATAACAATCATCGGAAGCGCCAGAGCTGCTAACTGCCACAGCTTCAGGCTCATCATTGCCATCGCTAAGAACAGGTTCAAGGACAGACCGCCCAGTGCGTCAACTTCTTCCATCGGAAGATCTTTGTGCTGTACATCCCAGATATTACGGATAGCGGCTGCTGCCAGCATCGCACCGATGTAAGTCGGGAATGTAAGACCAATGCTCTTAAAGAACGCGAAAATGAAGGTACCAACACCGATTGCAACTGCAAGGAATACAGCCGCGGTGGTGAATTTCTGACCGTCGATCGGCGATGCTACTTCGTCAACTGCATTGCCTTCCTCGGCTGCGGTTGATTTCAGATGGTGTTTCTCAACACGGGCACGGGCGATAGGACCACCCATCATACTGCCGGATACCAGACCATATGTAGCGGATGCCAGGGCAACTGTAGTTGCGCCTACAACTGCGTATTCCTGCTCCAGAAGCGGTCCGAAGGAACCACTCGTTCCGTGACCTCCAACTAACGGCATAGAACCCATACATAAGCCGAGAAGCGGATTCAGACCAAACGCTGCTGCCAGACCGCTGCCGACTGCATCCTGCACGATACAGATACCAACTGCCAGCGCCAGGAACATAAATACCTGAACGCCGCCCTTCTTTAACAGACGGAAGCAGGCGGTAAAACCGACGCTGCAGAAGAAGATCGTCATAAATACGCTCTGTAAGGTTGTATCAAAGGAAAGCTCCAGAACTCCTGTTGCATACAACGCCAGATGAGCGAATGCAAATACGACACCGCCCGCAACCGGAGCCGGTATACAATACTTGCTCAGGAAGGGCAGCTTCTGTACAAGCAATCTTCCCAGACAGTAGACCAGTGCGCCAAGAGCACACGCCTGATACATATCAAGCTCAAGTGTCAACATAAACAATTCCCCCTTTTGTTTTGCTGGCTTCTTTCATTTATGTAGCGATTTGAAAGAGCTGCTTGTTTGTTTGTGTTGACCTCATTTTCCACGTTGGCTACAAAAAGTTACAGAAAAATACAGAAATATTATGTTAAGAATCCGTTAATGTCAGAATTGAATGAATATTGTTAAGAAAACGTTAATATTTTATTTCCTTCTCTCCCTCTTCCGGCAGTTTCCCCTCAAACTTCAGCTCTTCCTCCGCCTCCATACGGAACTCGTCGATTCGTCCCGGTGCCGGTTCCGGCAGTTCTTTCGTCGATCCGACTCCAAACCGGCGCAAAAATTCCTCCGTCGTCGCAAACAATGCCGGACGTCCCGGCACATCCAAACGCCCTACCTCGTAAACGAGATTGTACTCAATCAGTTTATTGACCGCGTGATCCGATTTAACCCCGCGGATCTTTTCAATCTCAAGCTTCGTGATCGGCTGTTTATAAGCAATGATCGAGAGTGTCTCAAGCACAACATCCGTTAAAATCTGCTTCTTCGGCGTCGCTGCCACCCGGATCAGATTCTCATAATATTCCGCGCGGGTCGCCATCTGCCAGCTGTCCTCCAGCTGCGTGATCTGCATGCCCCGCTTTTCTGCCTCATAACGGCTCTGTAATCGTCTGACCGCCGCTTCCGCGCGCTCTGTATCCGTCCCGAGCGCCGCCGCAAGCTGGCGCAGCTCAACCGATTTTCCCATTGTAAAGAGAACCGATTCCACGATGGCTTCCTCGCGTTTTTCATCTAATTCTGGCATACTCTTCTCCTTCCTCCGTCGAAAGTTCCAGCTCTGCCTCGTCTTCCGTTTCATCCACATCCACCGTATCGAGCTGCATCTCATCAAACAATTTTTCCTGCACCAGATGAATCCGTCCCATCTTCATCAGCTCCAGCACTGCCAGAAACGCCACGACTATCTCCAGGCGATCTGATTCCCTCTCCAGCACATCGCTGAATTTAAAATGACGGTGTTCCCGCGCATAAGAAAGCACCGACCTTACCTTCTGCTCCAGGCTGATCGGTTCCCTGCGGATCGTGCTGAACCGGCTTCGCACCGGGTCAAGCTTATTGGCATTCCGCTTCATGACCGCGTCAAACACTTTCTGCAGCTTTGCCAGCGTCAGACCATCCAGAAGCTTGTCCAGATCCAGCGGTTCTTCATATTTCGCCACCTCCCGGGGAATCGTCGGTTCCTTAAAAAAGAGAAGCTCTGCCTCCTGCTCCCGCTCTTCCAGCTCCTGCGCCATATATTTATACATCTTATATTCCAACAGCCGGCGCACCAGCTCGGCGCGCGGATCTTCCTCGTCTTCTTCCTCTTCTTTTTCCACCTTCGGAAGGAGCATCCGCGATTTGATGTCCAGAAGCGTCGCCGCCATCACCAGAAAATCGCTGACCACATCCAGATCCTCATGATCCATCTGATTAACATATTCCAGATACTGCTCCGTAATCAGGACGATCGGAATATCGTAGATACTTACTTTATTCTTTTCAATCAGATGAAGCAGCAGGTCCAACGGTCCTTCAAAATTATCTAATTTATAGGAAATTTCCATTCTTTCCGAACTCCTTCTTTTAGCCAGCTTTTTCTACAATCATATACCAAATTCCGTATACATCCACCTGTGCCGAAGAGTTATTCCTGCTGCCACCACGTTTTCTTACGGCACTTTCGGTTCCAAAAGTGCCTACCCGTGTACAATAACCAGAATCTCTCTATTGTTTTCCCCGCAACGTCACACAAACCAGCTCTGGCCGGTCATTCAGCCGCACATTGATCGAATGTGTCCCAAGCCCCCGGCTGACGATCATCGTCTTTCCGTCCGCATCAAACCGTCCGGCGCACCATGGCAGGAAAAACTGGTACTGCGGCGTCATCACGCCTCCCAGCCCCGGGATCCGGATGGTTCCGCCGTGGAAATGTCCGCAAAGCGTCAGATCCGCGCCCCATTTCCGGCAGGTCTCAAAAAAGAGGGGAGAATGAAATAATAATATCTCATACATTTCATGTCCGGCTTCTCGCTCCTTTTCCGCCAAGTCAGGAGAAAACGATTCTTTCATCTGATGAAAACACGTCTTCTCTGCCGCAGTTCCAACCCGCTCCAAAAGCTCTTCCATCGGCAGTTCCGGCACTGTGAAATGATGCTTATAATATATCTCCCGCAAATTGCACCCAGTCACCCGGATCCGCGGATGGATCTCCTCGCTCCGATCCGACAAATAATGAACCCCCAGACGTTTTAATTCTATCTGGAACCGATCATACAAATCTCCGTACACATCCCGCTCCCGGTTCATCCGCTCCTCATGATTTCCGTTCGCATAGTAAACCGGCACAAAGGAGGTCAATTTTTCCAGAAGCGATACCGTGACGGTTAAATCTCCTTTTCCTTTACAGACCATCATATCGCCGCCGATCAGCACCGCATCTGGCTTGAATGCGCGGATCGCTGCCACCAGCGGCTCATTGTCCGTTCCATACACATTATCATGCAGATCCGACAAAAATACGCAGCGGAACGCAGCGCCATCCGGCAGCTTCGGACTCTCTATCTCATACTGGTCGGTCACAAAATGTTTCTTTTCATATTCCGAGCGGAGCAAAAGCCCCACTGTCACGGCTGCCAGTGCCGCCGCGCATGCTGTGATTGCGATCATTTTGTTTCCTCCCATGTCCCATTTTCCAATTGGCTGCCAGCTGATTTTTGCTGCTGTCCGCATCACTGCCATCCTTATGCCCTGCAGACCCGAATCATTTCTATCCTGTTTATCATACGGGAAACCGGTGTTTTCGTCAAGACAGGCAAATCCGTTGCTATTTTTTCGACCTCATGATAATATACTTTTAACAACACTGAAATGGCATTCACCTATCGTCAGCCATTTTTCAAAGGGAAATGAGCCGGTTACGGATATTTTCTTAATAACATAAATCAAGCGAGGTTTTCCATGCTTTCTTTTCTCCTGAACTGTAAACGGATTTACAACGATTTCATCAAAGACGAAGTCACGGTGTACGCCGCCCAGGCTTCTTTTTTTATCGTTCTCTCCGCCGCACCTTTTATCATGATTCTGCTGACGCTGATCCAGCTCATCCCCGCCGTCAGCCCGGAGGATCTGATGCACGTGATGACACAGCTTCTTCCCTCCAGCATCCACCCGCTGATTGAATCGGTAATCCAGGATATCCAGACTGTATCCCCGGCCGCCCTGCTCTCGGTTACCACCGTGGCAACCATCTGGTCGGCTGCCCGCGGCATGCTTGGGATCGAGCGCGGCTTAAACCGGATCATCGGCTGCCGCAAGCGCAGAAATTATCTTTTAGGACGTATCATCAACTCTGGCTATACCATCGTTTTTCTCCTGATGTGCATTTTCTCCCTGGTTCTGATGGTATTCGGTTCCTCCCTGCAGCGCCTGCTATTCCGTTACTTTCCGATGCTGGACAGATTCGTTTCCTGCCTGATTAGTCTCCGGACGTTTCTTGCGCTGGCGCTGCTGACGCTCTTTTTCGTCGCGCTGTACACCTGGCTGCCCTATGAACGGCAGGATATCCGTCTCCAGCTTCCCGGTGCGCTGATTTCCACCGTCGGATGGATCGGATGTTCCTACGGATTTTCCATCTACTTCAACTATTTCGGTAATTATTCTTATATGTACGGCAGCTTGACCGCCGTCGTGATCCTGATGCTGTGGCTGTACGCCTGCATCTGCATCCTGTTTTTCGGGGCGGAAATCAACCAGCACTGGCGCAGATAATCCCCAGCCTCAGGAACACCGGATACAGATAGCTTGCCCCAAACACTCCCAGCTGCTTTGGTCCGGTCACGCAGCCAAGCTCCTGCGCTTTTTTATACGCCACCAGGATGCTTGCACGCGTGACCGACTTTTCTTTCCGGCTGACAAACATCTCGTTGCCCCGGATCGTGTACGAATATTCCAGCCCTTTCGCCGTGTAAAATATTGCCCCTTCAAATGCAAGAATCGCTTCCCACAGGGCATCCGGCGTCTGTTCGCGCAGTAAAGTCTCCCTCTTCCGGCGCTGCACAGCTGTCTCCTGTACCTGGCAATCTGCTGTATCTGGTTTTATTTCATTCTCTTTTGTTTCATCCATTTTTCCCACATCCATTTTGGGATCTTATTTCTTCCGCGTCAATGAAACCACCGTCTCACAATTGGCAGTATGCGGGAACATATCCACGCAGCACACCTTATCCACCTGATATCCTGCCGCCTGGATCGGTTCCAGATCCCTCGCAAGGCTGGTTGGTTTGCAGGACACATAAACCATGTGGCTGACGCCAAAATTCAAAATCTTTCCGATCGCCTTCGGATGGATTCCGTCGCGCGGCGGATCCAGAACGATCAGATCCGGCTTTTCTTCCAGCTCGTCCACCACCTTGAGGACATCCCCCGCCAGAAATTCGCAGTTGCCAAGTCCGTTGCGCGCCGCATTCTCACGGGCTGCCTCGACTGCTTCCCCGACAATCTCCACGCCGACTACTTTCTCCGCCACCGGTGCGAGGATCTGCGCGATCGTGCCGGTGCCGCTGTAAAGGTCAAATACGACTTTTCCCTTCGTCTCACCCACATACTCACGCGTTTTCTCGTACAGTACCTCCGCGCCCAATGAGTTCGTCTGGAAAAAAGAAAACGGCGAGATCTGGAACCGCAGCCCTAAAAGCTCTTCGTAAAAATGCTCGCGTCCGAACAGAATGTCCGTCCCCTCATCTTTTACGGCATCCGCCAATGTATCATTTTTGGTATGCAGAATGCCCGCAAAGCTTCCCTCCATAGGAAGTGCCTGAAGGCGCTCCGTCCATCCCCGTAAAAGTGCTTCCTCGGTTCCCTCAAAGGTATCCGTCTGTGTCGTCGTGATCAGATCGACCAGAATCTCCCCTGTCTTGATCGCACGGCGCACCAGAAGATGGCGCAGATAGCCGGTATGCTGCATTTTTTTATAAAATCCAACTTTCTTTTCCTCAAAATATTCTTTTGTACAGACAAGAATCTTGCAAAAATCCGGATGCACGATATGGCATTCGCCGGTTGTAACCACATCATAAAAACTGCCGCGCTTGTGCATTCCCAGCGACATAGGACCATCCTTGACCTCATCACCGAAGGAAAACTCCATCTTATTCCGGTAGCCCTGCACCAGCGGGCTGCCTAAGATACCCTCGAACTCATATTCCGGACATACCGCATCCAGAAGGGAACGAACCTGTTTTTCCTTGATCGCAAGCTGTTCCTCATACGGAATCGGCTGATAAAGACATCCGCCGCAGATACCAAAATGCGGGCATACATCCTCTGCCGTCTCTAACTTTGAGTGCTCGACAACCTCCAAAAGCATACCCTCGCATCGACCGCCGCGCTTTTTATTGATACGGAACCGGATCTTCTGTCCCGGAAGCGCATTTTTGACGATCGCTTTCTCTCCATCTATCACAACTACGCCCTTATTTGGAAACTCAATCCGTTCTACAGTTCCTTCGTAAATCTCACCTTTTTTCATTGATAACTATATAGCTCCTTCTCTCAGTGGCTTTTACCGCACTATAATCACCAACTGCAAATGATTTTTCAACTCACAGCTAATTTTCATCTGCGGTTCTAATTCATATCTTTATAGTATACAGGAATTTTTTTCTTTTTCCAAGATATAAAAAATACAAACTTATCTACAAACTTTCCTATGGCATAAAAAATACTGCGTGAAACCGATTTTCCGGTTCCGCGCAGTATTTATTCTGATTCATTGACTAAATTATCACAATTAGTCTTTCTTCTCTTTCTCGTCGCTCTCATCCTCGAAGAAATCGTCGTCGAAATCATCATCGAAGTCGTCCTCGAAATCTTCCAGATAATCTGGAGTAAAGAAACGATATACGCCGTATGCAATCGCTGCAACTGCTGCTACAATACCGATAATGGCTAAAATCCAGAGAATACAGTTTTTCTGTTTCTCCTCTTCTTCTTTTCTGTGAAGGAATTCATTCAGTTTGGTTGCATTCATGATCTCTTCTACTCTGGAGAGCGCATCTTTGCTCATCATATCAAATTTATTCATACACTCCACATCCTTTCCCGCGTTTTGATCCGCAATTCTTGATTTTATTATACCATCTCTCAGCCGATTTTACTATATTTTTTATTGGATCTGGCGAAAATGTTTTAATACGGCATTACTGTTTTCGCATACGTGTACCGTAACAATACGGCAAACACGGTCTAACATTTCACCAGTTTTGCAAATGAAGCAAACATTTTTTTCACGCCCACGCGGTCAAAATTAACCGTCACCTCAAAATCCTTGCCGCCGTCCGCGATCTTCTGCACCGTTCCCTCGCCAAATTTGAGGTGGCGGACTCGGTCGCCCTCGCCGTAGGAAAGATGGTCGGCCTTCTGGACCGTAAATGCCTTGCCAAATGACGGTGCCGGGCTGGCTGGACGGCTGCTGGAACTATAAGCGCTCTTATATGGATCCAGCGTGCGGCTAGAACCAGCACTTCCGGAACCATTCACACCGCCCCAGCCGCTCATCCGGGCTGCGCCGCGCTCCCAGGCGGCATCGTTCTCTGAAAGAGGGTGTTTTCCAGACATTCCGCCAATCCGCACCCGGTCGCCGTCTCCCGCGCCAGATACACCAAAGCTGCCCGTTGTCCAGCCAGAAGTCCCCGAATCTTCAAATCCGCGTCCGCCCCGGCTCATACCAGCAGCCCGTTCAAAGACGGTCGGCTGCTCTTCCTCGTCCAGAAGCTGCGGCGGAATCTCCTCGATGAAGCGGCTGACCTTCGCAAACCGCGTTTCTCCATTGACCATGCGCTGTCTCGCCGCCGTCAGCGTCAGTTCTTTCTCCGCACGGGTGATTCCGACATAGCAGAGACGCCGTTCTTCTTCGATGGCGTCCTTATCATCCGAAAAGATGGACATGCTGCTCGGAAACAGCCCGTCCTCCATGCCGCTTAAATAGACATACGGAAATTCCAGACCTTTTGCGCCGTGCAAAGTCATCAGGACAATCCTGTTTTCGGATTCGTCCAGGCTATCTACATCCGCTACCAGCGCAACCTCCTCCAAAAATCCGTCCAGCGTCGGTTCCTCCGCCGTGCTCATATAGCCAGTCGCCTTATTAACCAGCTCTTCCACGTTCTGTAGACGTGTTTCTCCCTCGATCTCGCCTTCCGCCTCCAGATCCTTCTTATATCCCGTTTCTTCCAGAATCGCCTCGATAAGTTCCGGGATCGAAAGGGCCGAAAGCCGCGACCGGAAGTTTTCGATCTGCTCCGTAAACTTCTCGATCTTATCCGCCGCCTTGCCGATCGTCGGCACGCCGCGCACGCGCAGCAGCGCATCATAAAAGCTCATGTCATTGGCAGACGCATAGATCGTCACTTTTCCGATCGAGGTCGCACCGATGCCGCGCTTCGGCACATTGATGACACGCTGAACCGCCAGATCATCGCGCCCATTCGCAATCGTCTTTAAATAGCAGAGAATATCCTTGATTTCCTTGCGCTGATAGAAATTGACGCCACCGACCAGCCGGTACGGAATGCTGTAATAAATACATTTTTCCTCCAGAAGACGCGACTGTGCATTGGTACGGTACAGCACGGCAAAATCCGAATATTCCGCATTTTTCTCTTCTTTCTCACGCTCAATATCACGGATAATGGCGTCTGCCTCCTCGTATGCCGTGTCATACTGACGGAAGCGCACCTTCGGTCCCTCGTCATTCGCCGTCCACAGCGTCTTGTCCTTTCTGCCGCGGTTGTGGCGGATCACCTCATTTGCCGCGTTCAGGATGCTCTGGGTGGAACGGTAGTTCTGCTCCAGCTTGATAACGCGTGCGCCCGGAAATGCTTTCTCAAAACTTAAAATATTTTCGATATTTGCCCCGCGGAATTTGTAGATCGACTGGTCATCATCACCGACCACACAGATATTTCTGTACTTCTTTGCCAGCAGATCGACCAGCTTAAACTGTACAAGGTTCGTGTCCTGGTACTCGTCCACCATGATATACCGGAATTTATCCTGATAATATTCCAGCACATCCGCGTTTGCCTCGAAAAGTTCTACCGTTTTCACCAGCAGATCGTCGAAATCCAGGGCATTATTCTTCTTGAGTTCTTTCTGGTATTCCCGGTAAATCTGAGCAATCTTTTTCTCCCGGAAGTCCGCTCCCGCCTGCTGCTCAAACTCATCCGCCGTGATCCGGTCATTTTTCGCCGCAGAAATCCGTGACAGCACCGCCCGCTCCTTAAACTGCTTCGGATCCGCCTGCATTTTCTTGAGCACCTGCTTCATCAGCGTTTTCTGGTCGTCGCCGTCATAGATAGTAAAATTCGTGTCATATCCCAGACGGTCGATAAACCGGCGCAGAATCCGAACGCAGCTTGAATGGAACGTGCTGACCCAGATCGCCTCCGCGCCTTCCCCCACAATCTTATCCACACGCTCGCGCATCTCCGCCGCCGCTTTATTGGTAAATGTGATCGCCATGATATTCCACGGCGCCACCCGTTTTTCCTCGATTAAATACGCAATCCGGTGTGTCAGGACGCGCGTCTTTCCTGAACCGGCGCCTGCCAGAACCAGGAGTGGTCCCTCCGTGTGAAAAACCGCCTCCCGCTGCATCGGGTTAAGTGTGTCGTATTTGCTCATATATGTTTCGTTCCCTTCTATCCTCTTATATAATCTATTTTTAATGACAAAAAGTATGTTCGAATACGCTCTAGTATAATCTATTTTCTCTTGGATGTCACGGAATTTTCATTGATTTTAAATTTCTCCTTGCTATCTGGTTTTCAAAACTATATAATATCACATAGAGAGTTCATGACAGCGGAAGCGCCAAAATCGCCTCCCTGTTTCGCAGCTTTCGAATTTCAACGCAGCGAGGTACATACATGAAATCGAACGAAGAACGCCTGCAGGATCTGCTGGCTTATGTTGATAGTCTGACCCGGGTGCATCCGTCGGAGATTCCCGGTATTGATTTATATATGGATCAGGTCACGACCTTCATGGACAGCCACCTGAACACTTCCAAATGGCTGGGCGAGGATAAGATCCTGACCAAAACCATGATCAATAACTATGCCAAAAATAACCTGCTGCCGCCGCCCGTCAAAAAACGCTACTCCAAGAATCATCTGCTGATGCTGATTCTGATTTATTATTTTAAAAATGTGATATCCTTTCGGGATATTGAGCAGCTCTTCTCGCCCATCAGCGAGCACCACTTTTCCCATGGTTCCAGCCCGGAATTAGAAGAGCTTTACAACGAAATCTTTTCGCTGGAAAAAGGGCAGCGCAAGCGCTTGCAGGAAGACGTCATGGCAAAATTTGACGCCGCCAGCCAGACATTCAAGGACTATGACTGTGAAGACCGCGAGTATTTACAGCTGTTCGCCTTTATCAGTGAGCTGGCGTTTGATGTCTATCTGAAAAAACAGATGATTGAAATCCTGGCGGAACAGCTCCGGCAGGAGACGCCGGTGAATCCGAAGAAGAAGAAATAGGCAGCACTTCCGCTGTACCGCCACACTCAAAAACAGGCTAAACAACAAAAATTTCAACCCATTGCACCATACACGATAAAAAAGACACTGGAATCACTTCCCCTTGTGGAAATTCTTTCAATGTCTTTTTTCTTTCATTTCTTTTTATCTTTCATTCAACCAGCTGCCAGCTCCTGGGACAATTCCACCCCAAGCCAAATTTGTCCATATTTGGCAGGTTGGTTTGCTACACCTATGAAAGTACGCGCTTTATCTATCGTGCGTATATTCCTACTTCGTCTTACGCTTCCGTTTTCTCCGCCTCTTCCTGCTCTTTCACACGCGCAAATACCATATCATATCCGTCGCTTCCGTAATTTAAAGAACGGTTGACACGGCTGATCGTCGCTGTCGATGCGCCGGTCTTGTCCGCGATCTCCAGATATGTCTTCTTCTCGCGCAGCATCTTCGCTACTTCATATCTCTGGGAAAATGATAAAAGTTCATTAACTGTGCATACATCCTCGAAAAAGCTATAGCATTCGTCGGTATTTTTCAGTGTCAGAATCGCCTGGAACAGATGATCCACAGCTTCGGTTTTCAGTTTTTTATTCATAATGCAAGGCACCCCTTTTTAATATGTACTCCGAAAATATATTCATTTTTCCGTTTTTCTTATATTAACATATTAAAGTTTTAAAGTCTAGTATCTTGCCTATTTTTATGAATATTTTATTTTTCATCTGTTCACGCAATATACATTTATGCGAATCTGCCAAATCTTCTACAGCATAAACTTCTCCACCACATGAGCCACACCGTCGTCGTTGTTGGAATAGGTAATAAAGTCTGCAGCTTTCCGCACCGGAAGCACCGCATTCTCCATCGCTACACCTAATCCGGCATACTGAATCATCGTGAGGTCGTTGTAGCCGTCCCCACAGGCAATCATCTGCTCACGCGAAAGCCCGATGTGAGAAAGAAGGCGCTCTAACGACTGTGCTTTATCGATGCCCCTCGGAAGCACCTCCAGGAAAAACGGCTCCGAACGGTAAACGCTGAAATTCTTCCCCATCGCCGCCTTGACGCGCGGCTCGACCATCGCCAGGTAGTCTCCATCCTCCATCATCAGGTATTTCGGTACCGGATACGTGATCGCAGCTTCCATGTCGTCCACCTGTACTAACTCCATGCCGTTGATCCGCGCTTCCAACTTCGCATAGGGACTGTCACTCTGGTTCGTCAGAAGCTTTGCCCCCGCCTCATCGTAACTCAAAAGCCCCACCTGTTCCTCCTCGGCCAGGCGTATAATCTTCTGATTTGCCTCCTGCGGCAGGGAACGGCTGAATATGATCTCGCCGGTTTTGCAGTTCGTGATCCTGCCTCCATTAAACGACAGAATATAACTGCCGTATTTTGCCAGCTCCAGCTCTCTCGCAAGCGGCAGCACTCCCGGCGTCGGACGCCCGGACGCCAGTACAATCTTCTTTCCGCGCTCCTGAAGCTCCATCAGACGCTGCTTCGTCTTTGGCGTAATCACCTTATCTCTGTTTGTTAAGGTTCCGTCCAGATCCAGGACGATAATCTCATAACTATGTTTTTCGGTCATATTTACTCCACATTCAAATCATACGTACTATTGTACACGTATATACGATACTTAGAAAAGATGAATTTGTCAATTAGCAACATGCCACATTACTTAATGCAATCCCTTCTTAACTTCTCAAATGGTTAACTCATATACTTCCGTTACTTTTGCCATTGCTTCCTGTATCCCCTCTATGAAAGATTTTTTTGCAATGCATCAATTAATTCCTCTACAACAATTGGCTTGGATAGAAATCCATTCATACCGTATTCCAGCGCTTCCTTCCTGTCTTCATCAAAAGCATTGGCAGTCATGGCAAGAATAGTGATTCCCGCCTGTGCCGGATCATCCAGGGCACGAATCCGCTTTGTGGCCTCATACCCGTTCATGACAGGCATCTGCACATCCATCAACACAAGATCATAACCGCCTGGTTTTGATTTTTTTACTTTCTCCACTGCCTCTGCTCCATTTTCGGCAGTATCAACCAGAAAGCCATATTCATTCAGGAGCTCTACCGCAATTTCACGGTTCAGTTCATTGTCTTCCACAAGCAATATACATCTGCCCTTGAAATCTGAACCTGCTGCCGGGAGAATATTATCCTCTTGCTCAGCCTGCCTCTGGCCGATAGCTGTCATCAACGTCTCTCTGACATCTGACATAAACATAGGTTTCGAACAGAATGCTGTAACTCCTGCCGCTCTGGCCTCCACTTCGATATCCGCCCAGTCATAAGCCGTCAGGATAATGATTGGCGTATGGTCACCCATACTGCGGATCTGACGGGTAACTTCAATGCCATTCATATCCGGCAGACGCCAGTCAATGATATACGCATGGAATGCATCCCCCAGTTCCATAGACTGCCGCGCCCGGAGAACAGCCTCCTTACCGGAAAGAGTCCATTCTGAACGCATTCCAACCTTGACAAGCATCTTTGTCACACTATCACAGGTATTAAAATCGTCATCTACCACCAGTGCCTTAAGACCTTCCAGCTCTGCGATCTTCTCTATATGGTGATGCTCAGGCTGAATCCGGAATGGCAGGCGGACAATAAATTCAGTTCCCTTGCCATGTTCTGTCTGAACCTCGATAGTTCCGCCCATCATATTCACGATGTTCTTGGTAATAGCCATGCCAAGTCCGGTACCCTGAGTCCTGGTGACCGTGGAAGTCCGCTCCCTCTCAAAAGGAGAAAAGAGCTTCTGTACGAATTCCCGGCTCATACCGATTCCATTATCCTTTACCCGGATCTCGTACAGCGCACTGCCACTTTGTGTCCCCGGCCACTGTTTGATCCGAACAGAAACGGTTCCACCAGCAGGTGTAAACTTAACCGCATTGGACATAAGATTCAACAGTACCTGATTCAGCCGCGTCTTGTCACAATAGACATCCTCATTGGTCACATCCATTGCATCCATATAAAGTTCCAGCTGCTTCGCATGAATCTGCCCACCAATGATCGTCTTCAAGTCATGAAGCACATCCGACAGGCTGACCTCTGTTTCTTCCAAATGGATTTTTCCACTCTCAATCCGGCTCATATCCAGTATATCGTTGATCAGTGAGAGCAGATGGTTGCTGGATGAAAGAATCTTACCCAGATAATCCCGGACTCTTTTCTTATCATCAATATTACTTACAGCCAGTGTAGTAAAACCGATGATCGCATTCATCGGTGTCCGGATATCGTGAGACATATTGGAAAGGAACATACTCTTGGCCCGATTGGCCGTCTCTGCAGCACGGACTGCCTCAGAGAGTGCCTGATTCATTTTCCAGTCAGAGGTACGATCCGACATAACCAGGATATATTTCTTTTTCCCGTTTACCTCACTGCCCATTGCAATATTATGAAACCAGCGTTTTTCCCCTGTCTTTAGATGAACATATTCAAAATCCCATTCCCTTTGTTCATGAACCTGGATTTCCTCCAGGTGATTTTTCTCCGGATCTTCATGTTCCGCCGGATGCAGTTTTCCAAAAATACAAATATCTTTACAAATCTGTTCTACCGTAATTCCCAGCAGCTTTTCAACATTTGGGCTGACGTAATCTGCCTGATATGTTTTGGCATCCAGCATCAGAAAAACATCATCTACATTCATTGACAGCTTCTGAAACAATTCGTCTCTATACAGGATCTCCGTATCCTTTTTTCTGATATTTGTTCTGCCTTTTTGAACAATAAAACTGATAAGTAAAGCGGCAATGCAGAGCACGACTCCTCCCACGAGAAGCATTGTATTAAACTGCAGGCTGTTCATACTGGCATTCACGATATCCGCCGGGACAAGTCCCAGAAACATCCAGTCCTTGATATCTGATTTTTCATAGACCAGATAATAGCTTCTTCCATCAAACTTTACCAGCTTCGCATCGGTACGTCCTTCTTTAAACTTCTCCGAAAGCTCATTGATCTCTTTTTCAGACATATCAGAATGCTCTCTCAGAACACCGAAGAAATTATACACTCTCCCCCATGACTCAGAAGAATAATCCACCACAACACGACCATCCGGATGAACTATATAACTCTGGGCATTTCCGTCGAAAGCAGAGATATCCAATACATTTACGATATCAGAATTCTCATAGGCAATGGCAATCGCATCATATTCAAATCCCTGATAACTTCCATAGGCCTTAGGAGTTGCAAAAACAAGCAGCTGGGCTTTTCCAGGAACTGCTGCATTTGTTATCACATCACTTCCCTGTCGGAGCTCCTCTTCCATATTTCCCTGTAATCCAAGATACCCTGTTTCACCTGTTACCTTCTTATAGTTTCCGTCAGCTGACAGAAAAAAGAATTCTAAAAAGCCGGCATCTTCCTGTGCTTTCTCTATATAATCACGAATTTCGTCTTCATTGGAGGTGTTCTGCAGATTCTCTCCCCACATATGAAGATAGGTCAGATTCTTGTCTGTCAGTTCCCGCATCATATTATCAGACTGATGAAAAATCTCTGTCAGATGAGACACACTTTCCTCATATACCGTTTTCGACACAAATTTAAAATATCGGGAAACCGTCAATACGATTCCAAGAAAAACAGCTATAACGATAGCTGCCTTGAATTGTTTTCTATTGACAAGTTTCTTTTTGTCTGTATTATGATTCTTAATATCCATTTTTCTCACCTCAGAGCCACATAGTCTTCAGGCTCTGCAAGAACGGCATCACCATCTGAAATATATCCTATCCAGGTATCCTTCACAGAAGTATCTCCCCTATCAAACACAATATTATCCTCTACCGGATAATTCTCCATGTGTTTAGGTATCGTCAGGCAGGTTACCGTGAACATATCATTGTCTTGAACTTTCTTTCCATCCTTCATAACTTTGCTCAATGTATAACCATCATCCGTTTCCCTGATCTCCACAGAAATACCGCTGACTACAGGTAGAGAACCGCGGTTAAAGGGAATAAAGCCTCCCTCATAGCCTTCCACAAAATTTCTGACAGTCTCTTTCAGCTCTGCCCCACTCATCTTACTGCTGTAAGCCAAAAGACCATTTGGCATGATCATGCTGCCCGCCATTTTTTTCGTATACCCGGCTTTCAGCACGTTTCCGGTAAAGCTGTTTCCGGTGGCGATCAGCACATCCGTCCCGTAGACACCGCGCAGAGTGTTTGCCATAACCGAATAGGCTGCATTACCTCCACTGGTATGGAAACGATTGGAATAGAATTTCTGTGAATCCAGCAGGATACCCTCGGAGATAGTCTGCTCATTCAGAAGCTGGGTGTTAAAGGACTGATAAGCCTGCCCTGCATCGTATTCTCCTGCGATCATCTTAGATACTACATCCTTGGAAATAGAGAAGAAGTCATTTGACGCAATACGGATATACATGTGATTTTCTTCGATCACAGGTTTCACATCTTTCAGATATTCTGTAAGATGGATATCCACATTCTGGCTGTAGCTTAAGAGATCCTGACCATCATAAAGGATCTGGTTCTGAGCATCCTCTGAAAGCATTGTATCCAATACCTTCATGGCTTTCTTCCGTCGTGTTTCATCCTGTGCCAGATCACGGTTTAAAGCCACTTGAAAATAGGGTGTCGTCATCAGCCATTTTTCTCCATTCTCTTGAAAGAATGGCAGAAATGTTGTGTGAATGCCCTGATCCTGAAACATTTTTACACCGGAAGAGCTTCCAAAGTACATGGCAAGCTTACCACTTTTGAACAACTCAACCACATTATCATAGTTCAAATCCAAATCATCCCGGTTCAATCCTGTATCCCGGATAAACCGCTCCATCCGTTCAAAAGCCGCCGGCCAGACGGTATTGTCCAGACCTTCTTTCACTGTATGATCCGGGTCACTGTAGGTGGTGCGCCATCTGCGTCCGTCGGCAGAAGAAAGTTCTGACGCCGACAGACCCTGCAGTGTCTCCATACAGGTATAGTCATAATAATAGTCTGCGGTAAACCCTCGGATTCCCACCTTATCAAATGCCTCGCAGGCAGAGACAAAGCTTTCATAGTCTGTTGGCAACGGGATATCATATTTTTCAAAAAGATCTTTGTTCACTACAAAGCCATGGGCATCCGCACACACCGGAAGCCAGTTTATGCTGCCATCCTCGTTCCTAAAATTGTTTAGATATGTATCATAGACAGCACCTGCCGCATTGGTTGTGGAAAGATCCATCAGGCTGTCTTTCAGCGAACTTGCATCATGCAGTGAAAAACGACAACAGGTTATAATATCCGGCAATCCTCCATTTTCATCAAGAAACTTATAAAAATCCAGATCATTATTTCCTACTACAAATTCAATGTTAATATCCGGAAGCTGTTCCTGAATATAGGGTGCATATTTTTCATACAGGTTTGTGCTCCATAAATACACCGTGATGGTTTCTGCATCTTCTTTTTCCGCTCTTTTCCCGCCGCAGCCTGATAAAAGTAATATGGCCATTACCATCACCAGGAATACAGCAAGTAACTTATTTCTTTTTTCCTTTTTCATTACGAATCCCCCTAAAACTGTGTTCCGCTAGTTCATAAATTACCTTTACCAGTAATTTTGCATCAACAGGCTTAGAAATATGTTCATCCATTCCTGCTTCTTTTGCTCTTATTCTGTCCTCTGTGAACGCATTTGCTGTCATTGCAATGATCGGTATCGCTTTAGCATCCTTTCTATCCATGGAACGAATCGTCTTTGCTGCTTCATAACCATTCATAACCGGCATCATGATATCCATAAGAATCGCATCAAATTCACCGGGTTCACTTTTTTTGAATCGTTCAACGGCTTCCTGCCCATTCCATGCCTTAGTCACGACAGCACCTTCATTCTGAAGCACAAATTCAGCAATTTCCATGTTCAGCTCATTATCTTCTGCCAGAAGAATATGCAGTCCCTTTATAGATTTTCCATCTGATACATCTTTCTTTTCTTCCCGTTTATCCGAATTCAGATCGATTTTAAATGGAATCCGGATCACAAAGGTAGTCCCTGCACCGTTTTCACTTTCAAAGGTAATGGTTCCACCCATTGTCTCAATCAACTTCTTTGCAATCGGCATTCCCAGGCCTGTTCCGGCAAATTTTGTACGGCTTCCTGCATGTTCCTGGGCAAACGGTTCAAAAATATGTTTCTGAAACTCATCTGTCATTCCGATTCCGGTATCCCGGCAGACAAATTCTATTGTCGTCATTCCCGGTTGTTCGGATAGAATTTCCATGCAACTAAGATAAATATATCCGTTTTCTCTGTTATATTTCACCGCGTTCGACAGAATATTCATCATCACTCGTTTCACATACCGCGGGCTTCCAATAAGCTTCCGATGTATGCTTTCTTTCTTCTCCCACACAATCCGGATATTCTGTTCTGCCGCCATCTGCTCGATCACAACAAGTACTTCCCTGAAAATACGGCTCAGATCAAACGGAATTTCTTCCAAAATCACTTCGCCCGACTCCAGCTTACTCATATCCAGGACATCGTTTACCAGCTCCAGCAACAGATTGGATGCCTCTTTCACCTTTGTTCTGTATTCTGTCTGTTTCTCCATATCATCTGCACAATGATCTGCCATATTGAGTAAACCGCAGATTCCATTAATCGGAGTCCGGATATCATGGCTCATCCTTTGGAGAAATTCCGTCTTCGCCCTATTGGCGGCTTCCGCCTTTTTGGCAGCTATCAGAAGTTCTGATTTATATTTTTCATCCTTTTCCCGCTCTTGTTTCTCATGTTCCAGATTGGTTCTGAAGATACAGGACCAAAATATACCAACTATCAAAGAATATAGAAAAATGACACCAGCCACACTTAATGGAAGGTTATGAAACACTTCCTCATCCAGAAGATATGCATAAATATAATAATCCCGCTGCTTCAGCATGATTCCGTAGCATCCGGTTCCTTCATTCTTCAAATGAAAAATATGCTGGCTGTCTGTGTGCTTTTTCATTGCCTGAATAACCTCATTGTCGGCCGTATTCTGCCCCAACAGGCTCTCATCGTTACTGGCAACAACGAGCCCATCGTCTGCAACAATAATTGTTCCATCTTTCTGGACACTATATCCATTTAAAAGCCCTTGTATCGTCAAAGTATAGTTTCTGGTAAATTCAGGAGATGTGTAATAATAAATTGCCACAATACCCGGTGCGTCTTTTCTGGCGCAGGCTGCAATGTCGATCCGGGACCCGTCTTCCCTGGCAAGCCGTTCCGAATAGCTTCTTTCTTCATATCCTGTAAAATCCATGATAATTTCTTTTTGCAGATACTCCGTAATCTCATCCGTCAGAGACTCTTTTGTGCTATACTCACAGACCGTCTTTCCCTCTGCATCCAGTACAAGGATGCCATCCACCCAGAGAGTCTGCAGATTATCTTTTAGAAACTCCCGGCTTAACTGACCACCGTTTTCTCTTTCCATGTTAATATTGGTACTCATCTGTCTGGCACTTTCAATGGCACGGAGAAGGCTTTTGGATTCCGAAGATTCATTATAATGAGTATAGGTGGAACACTGCACTTTCACATAGTTTACAATCTCTACCATTCTTTCTTCTGCTTCCGCTTTTTCCGCATGAAAGAAATAAGTCAGGGAAACTACCGCCACACAGATTCCAAACAAAATACCAACTATTTCTATCTGCTTTTTCTTTGTCCTTCCCTTAATATCCAAGTTCATCCACCTCCAGATACCTTCCCGGATCATCCAGATATTTTTCAATGATTTTCAGGGATGTTCCATCCCGACGCATTTCCTCCAGGGTCTGATCCATCTGCTCACAGATTCCCCGGTCATCCTCTTTTGCAAAGGCAACCCCTATACCGGTGATCATCAGCGGCTCTTCCAGAATACGAAAGCTTGTGTCATAATCCTTCATATACTGGACAATCGATTCCTCATGTGCGGCAACTGCATCTACGTATCCTTTTCCCAGAAATGTATAGATCAGCTCCCTGTGTCCCAAACTGATCAGATTGCCCAGCTTTGGGATTCTCTCATCCGTCCGGTTCAGAAAAATACCTTCCGGTTTGGTTGTGGACTGAACAGCCAGATTCTTTCCCTCCAGGTCACTCAGTTTATAGATATCACTGCTCTCATTTACAGCAACCACCTGACGGCTTGCTATATACGGTCCGGCCCAGCGGTACTCGTCAAGGCGCCCTTCCATGGAAAAACAGCCCATGATGCAATCGATCTCCCCGCTCTCCAACAGTTCTTTTTTCTTCTCCCAGTTGATCTGGACAGGCTCCACCTGATAGCCCATTCTTCTGAACGCTTCTGTAGCCAGTTCTACATCAATTCCTGTCGGCACACCATCCTCATTCAGATAAGTGTATGGTGGATAGCTGTCGCTTCCCAGGGTGATGACGGGTTTTCCCGTTTCTTTTTTATTCTCACCTGTGTTTTTGCACCCTGCCAGGGTAACTGCTAAGATTCCAACAAGCAGAATACCTGCGATCACTCTTTTTCCTTTCATTTTCATTCCATCCCTGTTATTCTTTTCTATTTCTTCACATCTGATTTCCGGTCATTTATTACGATTCAGTGGCCCGCGCTTAGGGGTCCCCGTATATAAGACTTAATTTCCTATATGATCAAAAAAAGCTCCATGTAAAAAATTTACAGGAACTTTATCCATAATACCCACTTAACTCTTACCTTATATTCTTACACTTTTGATTATAGCATTCAAAATATACCATGTCCATAAAAATTGCCATCATACATGTTTTTTTTCATAAACAGCCGCCGATTATTTATACAAAAGAACCCCCTTACTTTCGTAAGGGAGTCCTTATCTACCCATTTATTCTATTTAAGGTTTCCTTTAAATAATTATTTCTCAGCGATTGCAGCCTGAGCAGCAGCCAGACGAGCGATCGGCACACGGAACGGTGAGCAGGATACATAGTCAAGACCAATCTTGTGGCAGAACTCTACGGAAGACGGGTCGCCGCCGTGCTCGCCGCAGATACCTACATGAAGGTTCGGGCGCTCTGCTTTACCTAACTTGATCGCCATCTCCATGAGCTTACCTACGCCAGTCTGATCCAGTTTTGCGAATGGATCGCTCTCGAAGATCTTCTTGTCATAGTAAGCATTCAGGAACTTGCCTGCATCATCACGGGAGAAGCCGTAGGTCATCTGAGTTAAGTCGTTTGTACCGAAGCAGAAGAATTCAGCCTCTTTTGCGATGTCGTCAGCGGTCAGAGCTGCACGCGGGATCTCGATCATGGTACCTACTTCGTACTTCAGATCAACGCCTGCTGCTGCGATCTCCTCGTCAGCGGTCTTCACAACGATATCTTTTACATATTTTAACTCTTTCGCATCGCAAGCGAGCGGAATCATGATCTCCGGTTTTATGGACCAGTCAGCGTGAGCTTTCTGTACGTTGATAGCTGCACGGATAACTGCCTTGGTCTGCATAACAGCGATCTCCGGATAGGTAACTGCCAGACGAAGTCCACGGTGACCCATCATCGGGTTGAACTCATGCAGGGAAGCAATGATGTTCTTGATAGTCTCAACCGGTTTGCCCTGAGCCTCAGCCAGTTTCTTGATGTCCTCTTCCTCAGTCGGAACGAACTCATGCAGCGGCGGATCCAGGAAACGGATAGTTACCGGGTTGCCCTCCAGAGCCTCGAACAGACCTTCGAAGTCGCCCTGCTGATACGGAAGGATCTTATCCAGAGCTGCTTCTCTCTCTTCTACAGTGTCAGCACAGATCATCTCACGGAAAGCAGCGATTCTGTCTTCCTCGAAGAACATATGCTCGGTACGGCAAAGACCGATACCTTCTGCGCCAAGCTCTCTAGCCTTCTTAGCATCTGCCGGTGTATCAGCGTTGGTACGAACTTTCAGTCTTCTGAACTTGTCAGCCCATGCCATAACACGACCGAATGTACCAGCGATGGTAGCGTCTACGGTCTTGATCTCGCCCTCGTAAATATTACCGGTTGTACCATCGATGGAGATGAAGTCTCCCTCATTGAACTCTTTACCAGCTAATGTGAATTTCTTATTTTCTTCATCCATAGCGATGTCGCCGCATCCGGATACACAGCAGGTACCCATACCACGGGCAACTACGGCTGCATGAGAGGTCATACCACCACGAACGGTTAAGATACCCTGAGCAACCTTCATACCGGTAATGTCTTCCGGAGAGGTCTCAAGACGAACTAAGACAACCTTCTCGCCCTTTTCAGCCCATTTCTCAGCATCCTCTGCAGTGAATACAACTTTACCGCAAGCAGCACCCGGAGAAGCACCTAAGCCTTTTCCAAGCGGAGTAGCTGCCTTTAATGCAGCAGCGTCAAACTGCGGATGCAGCAGTGTATCGAGGTTACGCGGGTCGATCATAGCGACTGCTTCTTCCTCTGTCTTATGTCCTTCATCTACCAGGTCGCAAGCGATCTGCAGAGCTGCCTGAGCAGTTCTCTTACCGTTACGGCACTGTAACATATAAAGTTTACGGTTCTCTACAGTAAACTCCATATCCTGCATATCATGGTAGTGGTTCTCAAGCACATCGCAAACCTTGATGAAATCTGCATATGCTTCCGGGAACTCCTGCTCCATCTGAGCGATCGGCATCGGAGTACGAACACCAGCAACTACGTCCTCGCCCTGTGCGTTCTTTAAGAACTCGCCCATCAGCTTCTTCTCGCCGGTTGCCGGGTCACGGGTAAATGCAACACCTGTACCGGACTCATCGTTTAAGTTACCGAATACCATCGGCATTACGTTTACTGCAGTACCCCAGGAATACGGAATATCATTATCTCTTCTGTATACGTTCGCACGTGGGTTGTCCCAGGAACGGAATACAGCTTCGATTGCTAATTTTAACTGAACAACCGGGTCAGACGGGAAGTCCTCACCTAACTGTTTTTTGTACTCAGCCTTGAACTGCTCAGCCAGAGTCTTTAAGTCAGCAGCAGTCAGTTCGATATCGTACTGAACACCCTTTTCTTCTTTCATCTTGTCGATGAGCTGCTCGAAGTATTTCTTGCCAACTTCCATAACGACATCCGAGAACATCTGGATGAAACGTCTGTAGGAGTCATATACAAATCGCTCAAATTTCGGGTCCGGGTTGCCTGCGATCATCGCTGCAACTACCTCGTCATTTAAACCAAGGTTTAAGATGGTATCCATCATACCTGGCATGGATGCTCTCGCACCGGAACGAACCGATACTAACAGTGGGTTCTTCAGATCGCCAAATTTCTTTCCATTGAGCTCTTCCATCTTCTTAACGCCTTCCATGGTCTGTGCCATGATCTCGTCGTTAATCTTGCGACCATCTTCGTAATACTGGGTACAAGCCTCAGTTGTGATTGTAAATCCCTGTGGAACCGGCAGACCGATGCTTGTCATCTCCGCCAGGTTCGCTCCCTTTCCTCCCAGCAGGTTACGCATGGTCATGTCGCCCTCGCTAAACATATAAACCCATTTTGCCATAAGTATTTTCCTCCTATACTCGTTTATGTTTTACATTCACATATTTGTATTTATGTGAAAGATAAAAGCCATCGTGAATATTATAACATAAACTGCGGTCTAGTAAAGAGTTTTTTTGAATTCTTTCCAACTTTTTTTCGATCAATATATATTTTTTTGTAATTTTCGCGAATATTAAATGAGATGACTATCCAGAACAGTGCCTAATCTTCCCCAAAATAAATTTCGTTCTTTGCAAAATGCCAAAAATGTCACAAGCCCTCTCTAACACAAAAAGCAGAAACCATTTCCTGTTTTCTGGAATATGGTTTCTGCTTTTTTGTTTATTTAAAGATTAGAAACGGAACTTATCCTCAAAGTAGTTCTTTAACTCGGCGATCGGCACACGTACCTGCTCCATGGTATCACGGTCACGGACGGTAACAGCCTGGTCGGTCTCCGACTCGAAGTCGTAAGTGATGCAGAACGGAGTACCGATCTCATCCTGACGGCGGTAACGCTTACCAATGTTTCCTCTGTCGTCGAACTCGCAGTTGTAGTACTTGGAAAGCTCTGCGTAGATCTTCTCTGCTCCCTCGTTAAGCTTCTTGGACAGCGGAAGCACACCGATCTTAACCGGTGCAATCGCCGGATGGAAGTGAAGAACGGTTCTCACATCGCCCTCTCCGATCTCTTCCTCATCGTATGCAGCACACAGGAATGCCAGGGTTACACGGTCAGCACCCAGGGACGGCTCAATCACATACGGGATGTATTTCTCCTTCTTCTCATCGTCAAAGTAGGTCATATCCTGACCGGAGGTGTTCTGATGCTGGGTCAGATCGTAATCGGTACGGTCTGCGATACCCCACAGCTCGCCCCATCCGAACGGGAACAGGAATTCCAGATCGGTCGTCGCCTTGCTGTAGAAGCACAGCTCTTCCGGAGAATGGTCGCGCGCGCGCATCTCATCCGGCTTGATGCCAAGTGTCTGCAGCCAGTCGATGCAGTGCTGTTTCCAGTATGCAAACCACTCAAGGTCGGTTCCCGGTTCACAGAAGAACTCCAGCTCCATCTGCTCGAACTCTCTGGTACGGAAAGTAAAGTTACCCGGTGTGATCTCGTTACGGAAAGATTTACCGATCTGACCGATACCAAACGGGATCTTTTTGCGGGAGGTTCTCTGTACGTTCTTGAAGTTTACAAAGATACCCTGTGCAGTCTCCGGACGCAGATATACGGTGTTTTTTGCATCCTCGGTAACTCCCTGGAAAGTCTTGAACATCAGGTTAAACTGACGAATGTCGGTGAAATCATGCTTGCCGCAGCTCGGACAGCAGATGTTATTGTCATCAATGTACTGTTTCATCTGCTCCTGGGACCAGCCGTCTACGGAACCCTCGATCTCGATGTTGTGCTCTGCCATATAGTCCTCGATGAGCTTATCTGCACGGAAACGCTCTTTACAGCTCTTGCAGTCCATCAGCGGGTCAGAGAAGCCGCCCAGATGTCCGGATGCCACCCATGTCTGGGAGTTCATGAGAATCGCACAGTCTACACCTACGTTGTACGGGCTTTCCTGAATAAATTTCTGCCACCATGCACGTTTTACATTGTTTTTCAGTTCTACGCCCAGATTGCCGTAGTCCCATGTATTGGCAAGGCCGCCGTAAATCTCAGAACCCGGATATACAAATCCTCTTGATTTTGCGAGCGCCACGATTTTGTCCATCGTCTTTTCCATTTGTCTTGTCCTCCTGATTCATTTATCATTGTACCCGTCCCCGCCTCTTCTTTCGATATCTGGCAGATGGACGAATTTAACAATCATTCTGTTTTTTATCTTTTAAAAATCACATAAGCCGTGCCTGTTTCCGGCAGACTGACGGTTGAATCGTCTTTTAACTCAGTATTCGAACTGCGGTAAAGCACTTTTCCGCCGACCATCAGCGTCGCACCGCCCTCGCTCCGGACTGCCATGCCGCTCTTTTCATTCTGAACCGTATCCGTTCCGGCTTCGCTTCCATCCGCCTTTACCAGCTCACCCTCGGAAAACCATCCATCGGCAATCGCCTCCGAAAGCGGCTTTGCCTCCAGCGCCGTCAGGGAGTTGCTGGTGTCCTCGTTGTCATTCGTCTCTCCGAATGCTTTCAGATCTTCAAAGGAAGCATAATCAAAGATCGCAGTCACCGTGTCTTTTCCCGCCTTCACACTTTTCAATGCTGCCGGCAGTCTCTCGGCATTTTTCTGGTTCTGTGCCAGCGCCCCGGCGCCTTTTTCTTCATTAAAATGAATCACTGCCGTCTCTAAATACTGCTTTAATTCATTCTCATCGACCGAAATACCGCCGGTCTGCTCCACCAGAGCACTCGACAGCGCCCCGTCTTTTGCCACATATACGCAGCTCTCCGAAGGGGAAAAGGCTGTTTCCCGTGAGCCACAGCCGGACAGCATCACACCCACGGTACACGCTGCCAGAAGAAATCCTCTTTTTTTCATTGCTCTTCCTCCCAAGCGCAAAAATGCTCCTACAACCAAGTTTTTATAGTATACCTGCTTTTCTATGTATTTTCAAGACTTGGACCTGAAAAAACGCATACTCGCACTTCCGTTTCCAGAGATACCTGCCTTTCAACCGTAAATCCTGCTTTTTGTCAGCGTCCCCCATTCAGGGTCTTCCAGATGTCCGGACGGTACCTCCGCAACACGCGCGCCACCTGATAACAGAGTGTCACTGCAAGCAGCGGCATGCACACATACATAAACATCGAAACCAGCTGGCTGCCCGGAAATAGCAGCGCCGCCGCCTTATTGAGGAAACGGACCACCACAAAGTGCGTCGCATAGATAAAAAAGGTGCAGGTCATAAACGGTCTGACTTCTCCCAACCAGCGCTCGTTTACCATCATCCAGATACCGATGACTGCCAGAAGCTGGTAGAGAACGATTCCCGGCACAAAATAGTGGGTATAATAGCTCCTGCTGAGCACAATTCCCACTGCCAGCAGGCACACCCCCAGTGCCGCCCGCTTCCACGACCATACCGCCTCCGCCCATTTTCTCCCGTGCAGCGCCGCATAGGCGGCAAAGGAATAATAAATCAGGGCGTCCAGATTCAGCTCCGGCAGCGCCACTCCCTTGAAAAGTGCCACAAGCAGCACCAGCAGAAATGCCGCGCCGGTCCAGATATTTTTCAGAAACAGATACAGCACCGGTGCCAGCAGCACCAGCAGAATGATCTGATACATGAACCAGAACACCGGATTGAAGGTATACTTGGTGATCGCCTGCCATGCCCCGGACGTCGTGATCACCAGATCCGTCCGGTTGGCGATCGTCTGCAGTCCCGGAATCCGGCTCGCCGCCACATACGCCACGTAGTAGATAGTATTCCAGAGCAGGTACGGAACCAGAAGCGAATGCAGACGTTTATTTAATTTTTCTCCCAGCCGCTTCATCGTGAAGTTCCGGTAGAACAGGTAGGCAGACAGCATGATAAAGCATGGGATGTCCACCCGCAGAATTTCCTGCATGACCGGGTACTGGAAATGCCACCACGGTGCGTCCTGCTCCAGTTCCGGGAAAAACAGATCCGCGTTGCCGGAATGCGTCCAGATGACCATGAGGCAGCAGATGAAATTGAACCAGGCGATTTTCTGGTGGAATTTGGGTTCTGGCATATAAATGGTTCCTCCCTGGATAGTTGTATGTTATGTAATCGTCTGCAATATCTCCAATGAGTGAAAACTTTTATCTACATACGCCCTCTTATTCCGCTCCACATTCGCCGCAAATTGTGCAAATGCATCTTCTTTCAGAAGAAATGTATACAACTTCTCGATCGGCGCGTAGATGACGTACTGCCAGGCGTAGCGTGCGGAGTCTCCGGCGCGCAGGGGTGGATCTTCGGTGTATTCGCCGTTGATGACCATGATTTTTAACTCGAAGATACGCTGTACAAGTTTGTTGGGGAGTGCGGGTTTTAGGAGGGCGCGGAAGGACTGGTAGAGTAATCGCAGCATTTCTCTTGCCTCCAGACCTTCTCTTCCGAAGTATTCGGCGAATTCAGCAAAATAGGAGGCGTAGCAGGCGCACTCAACGTCCTGTTCAAGTCCTTCGAAATAGTTTTCGATCTCCGCGCCATAGAGATTGTAGGCATCCCGCGTCTCAGAAAGTGTGAAGGTTCCAAATGCGAAAGGCCGGCTTGCCGCACGCAGCAAACTTCCAGTGCGCTTCGCCCCGCGGGCAAATGCCGTGATTTTTCCGCGGTCTCCCGTCAGGAGAATCAGACGTTTATCAAATTCACCGACCGGGGCTGCATAAAGCACCATTCCGGTTGTCTGTATCAAATCTCGCATGCAGCCCTTCCTTCCCTCACTTAAATTTCTTTCGGGTTATATCCGTAATTCTTCATATACATATCGCTGTCTCTCCACTCCCGGCGCACTTTAACCCAGAGTTTCAGGTTGACCTTCGTGTCCATCAGATTTTCAATTTCCATCCGGGCAGCGGTTCCGATACGTTTTAACATCGATCCGCCTTTTCCGATGATGATGCCCTTGTGGGAATCGCGCTCGCACACGATCGTTGCATCCACGTCGATGATGCCGTTTGGGCGCTCTTTCATCTGGTCGATGACAACTGCAATGCCGTGCGGGATCTCGTCGTCCAGCATCCGAAGCGCTTTCTCGCGGATCAGCTCCGCTGCGATCTGGCGCATCGGCTGGTCGGTGACGGTATCCTCATCGTAAAACTGCGGACCTGCCGGGAGATATTTAAAAATACTGCTCTTGACATCCTCGATATTCATCTCTTTGAGAGCCGAAACCGGGATAATCTCCGCAAAATTCAAAATATCCTTATATGCCGCGATAAAGGTCAGAATCTCTTCCTTCGATTTGACCGTATCAATTTTATTAATAACCAGAATGACCGGCGTCTTGATCTTCGAAAGCTGCTCTGCAATGTGGCGCTCGCCTGCCCCGATGAAGGTGGTCGGCTCTACCAGCCAGAGAATCACATCAACCTCTTTTAACGTATTCTCTGCGACATTGACCATGTACTCGCCCAGCTTGTTTTTCGCCTTGTGGATACCCGGTGTGTCCAGAAAAATGATCTGTCCGCGCTCGTCTGTGTAAACCGTCTGGATACGGTTCCGGGTCGTCTGCGGCTTCTCAGATGTGATCGCAATCTTCTGTCCGATCAGGTGGTTCATCAGCGTGGATTTGCCAACATTCGGACGCCCGATCAGGGTCACAAAGCCAGATTTAAACTCTTTTGTATCTGTATTTGCCATCTTGTTTCCTTTCACTTGCATTTTGTTTAGTTAAACAGATTCTTCACCGTCTTAAACAGATCCTGATTTGCCTTGACTTTTTCTGCATTTCCAATCGCACAGATGCTCTGCTCACTGAGCACTGCCCTGATAATCGGCGCCAGCTCCCGGATATCCTCCGGGGTAACTGCCAGGATCTCGTCTCTCTCTTTCTGGATCATCGCATCCGTCACGCCGGTAAACCAGGCCGCGTCGGCGCGAATGCCTTTGTACGGCGGCAGAAGCGGTGCATCAAGGTCGCTGATGGTTCCAATCACGAATTTTGTCATATCACGCTCGTCTGCCTCAAACTGCTCCAGATACGGCACGATACCCTCGTAAACCTCATTCGTCTCACGCAGGTTCGGATCGCGGTAGGAAACGAAATAGCTGTCGCCAAACCGTCCGGCTCCATTCATGACGCCGTAAGCGCCGCCCTTGACACGGACATTGATCCACAGATAATCATATCCGAGAATGACTTTCAGCGTCCGCAGCGTGCCCTTGTATGCCAGCCCTTTCTCCACGAAATTGCCGCAACGCGCCAGATAATTGACCTGGGAGGAGGTCATGAAGCCCTCGTTTAAGTTCTCTTTTTTCCACTCAAACGGATAAACGGTTCCGTCGCCCTGTGGAAGACGTTCTTTTAAAAGCGGAAGCGCTGCTTCAAGCCCTGCCTGATCGTCGGCTGCTGCCGTGTAGCTTATCAGCATATTTTCTTTTGTAAACAGGCGTGCCGCCGTCTCTTTTAATTTCGCGATCACCTCGCCCTTTTTCTCCTCAAAGTGCTTTGCCGTCTCTTCAAGGAACTGGTAGAAGCCGATTCCGCCCGTGCAGTCGTCAAATGCCGATTCTGCTGAAAAATAGGAGCTGGCTCTCATCACTGCCGCTGAATGTGCCGCCTGATTTAAACGCATCTGGCTCTTCGACTTCGTCTCCGCCACAATCTCGCCGAGACGTTTCTCATCATCAAGGATTGAATCAAGCAGAATCTCCGCGATCGCTGAAAATCCGAAGTCCAGCTTCTCGCACAGCACCCGGGCACTCGCGGTAAAAATACCGGTAAACGCGCCCTGTTTCCGGCTGTCCGCATAGGAGCTGACGCTGATCGTGATACCGCCGGTATTTAAGTTGATCTCATCCGACAAATCGCTGTATGTGTGTTTCGTCGTATCGACAAATCCAAGCACTGCTTTCAAAAGTCCCACATACGGCAGATCCCTGGACGGTACATGGTCGGTACGGAACATCACGCGCAGATAACCGATGCCTGAGGTAAAGAGCTCATGTGCCAGCACCTTGGTTCCGCCAATCTCGCGCTCGGTCAGGATAAATTTCTCCGCCTCTTTGCGGATATCTGAGCGTTTCAACAGCGGAATCTTCTCTAAATCTTCCTTCGGGGACGGGGTGTCCTGATACTCTTTCAGCTCTTTCGTGCCATCCACGATCGCCTGAATCTCCTCCGCGCCCAGGCTCTTCTTATATGCTTCCAGCTTTTCACGCAGCTTCTCATCCTCGATCGCCGTCAGTC
The DNA here is from genome assembly GCF_027698965.1 of Clostridium fessum. Taxonomy (NCBI): domain Bacteria; kingdom Bacillati; phylum Bacillota; class Clostridia; order Eubacteriales; family Clostridiaceae; genus Clostridium; species Clostridium fessum. Next base: position 34,099 of record NZ_JAQEQF010000009.1, on the reverse strand, counting down.
CCCGCTTCGGGCTGACCGTGATCACCGCCTCAAACGGGTTATCTAAGAGATATTTGCGGATCAGTTCTTCAAAATATCCTTCCTTTGCTGCTTTTTTGAGGAATGCAAATGTCTCCTCATATTCCAGGTGCATCAGCGGATCGCCGCCGTACAGCCAGCTATCTAAGCACTGCAAGCCGTACATCAATCCTTTCGGCGCGTTGCCGAAATCCGCCTCACGGCTGCGGAATTCATAGTAGTTGATGCCCGCCATCAGGCTCTTCTGGTTGATGCCATCATCTGCCAGCTTCTTAAGCGTTCCCTTGACAGTCTTTAAAAATGCCACTTTCTGGCTGCCATCCGCATTTTTCGCAATGACAGAAAAATATGGCTGTAAAATACCATTTTCATAGCTTCCCAGGATATCCTGGCCAATCCCGGCGCTGATGAGTTCTTTCTTTAAAACGGCGCCCGGCGCATCCAAAAGCACATACTCCAGGATCTGAAATGCCATGTAGAGAATCGGGTCGAGATCGTCGCCCACCACCGTATTAACCGACAGGTAGGTTGCGTGATCCTCCGGCTCATCCTCAGTGATCGGATAGAAGATCTCACGGTCCTTCGGCGCGTCAAACGGCTTCTGGTAGTGAATTTCAGAATCCACCGGCTGACGGTCATAGTGGCTTAAATACTCACGATCCAGCCAGTCCAGCTTCTCTGCCATATCCATATTTCCGTACAGATAGATAAAGCTGTTGGACGGATGGTAGAATTTGCGGTGGAAATTCAGGAAATCCTCATAGGTCAGCTCCGGGATAACCTCCGGGGCGCCGCCGGACTCATGCGTATAGCAGGTATCCGGGTAAAGCGTGTTCTGCGTGTAGCGATCAAGCACGCCCTCCGGGGAGGAAAATGCACCCTTCATCTCATTGTAAACGACACCGTTTACCGTGATCGGGCTGTCCGCCGACTCCATCTCGTAATGCCAGCCCTCCTGGCGGAAAATCTTCTCTTCTTTATAGATATTCGGATGCAGAACCGCGTCCATATAGACGTCCATCAGGTTCTGGAAATCCTTGTCGTTGCAGCTTGCAACCGGGTATACCGTCTTATCCGGGTAGGTCATCGCGTTTAAGAAAGTATTTAATGAGCCCTTCACCAGCTCTACAAACGGATCCTTGACTGGAAATTTCGCCGAACCGCATAAAACGCTGTGCTCCATGATATGCGGCACACCCGTGCTGTCAGATGGCGGGGTACGGAATCCGATGCAGAATACCTTGTTCTCATCGTCATTCGAGAGCAGGAACACTCTCGCTCCCGTCTTCTTATGTTCCAGAAGAATCCCATCAGAATTCAGCTCTTTTACGTGTTTTTCATTCAGGATCTGATAGCTCTTCAAATCTTTTACTGTCATGCTGTCTTTCCTTTCTCTGAAACGATTCCACAGTGCATACAGACATCTGTTGAATCGCATCTCTTTTCTTCTTTTTTTACAGTCTTCCCATAAATTTGTCTTTTAGTACGGCAAATGCCTCCCGCAGCCACAGGTGCACCGCCAGCACCGGGTCGCATGCAGCTGCCACGCCGACCGGCTCGATCTCCTGTCTGCGCGCGATCGCCTCCGCCCGGAACACATGGTAATTGCTTGTCAGAATCCCGATCCGGATGGTATCGCCGTCCGGGCGCTCACGGTAAAACTCCATCAGGTGTGCCCGCGCCGCCTGCGCCTTGTTGTATTCCTGCCGGTCGATCACCGTCCGGCTGAACTCGATGTTCTGCACCGTGTCGGAGGACTGGTCTTCAATCAGCAGCTTATCCTCCGGAATCCCGTTGTACTGTAAATATTCGTACATCGCCCGCGCCTCGCTGATCTCCTCGCCCGGACCTTTTCCGCCGGAAAGCACCAGAACCGTGTTCGGATATTCCTCCGAATACTCGATCGCCCGATCCAGACGCTGCTTTAGAGAATTGCTGATCTTGGTGCCGCGCACACGTGCTCCCAGCACGATCACATAGTCCGCCGGCTGTCCCGTCGCCGTAATGGCGCTCCAGCCGATCAAAACCTCCGTGATCACCAGAATCAGAAATCCCGCCGCACATACTGTCCCGACGGAAACGCCGATCCACACGGGGATTCTGCCCTCATGTTGGCTGCCAAACCACCATCCAGCCGCCAGAAGTCCCAAAATGATCGCCAAGCAGGGCCAGATCAAGGCAAACGAAGTCGAAACACCCGAATAAATAACAATTATGATATAATATAACAGGCACAGGACCGCCGTTCCTCCTAAAAACCAAACCATCTGTCATCCTCCTGATGTCCATCCAGCCGCACCTTTACAAATCCAGCGCTTCGTCCTCACGCCGCAGGATATCCTGCGGCTTTGCCATGCCGCCTAAGTCTACCCAGAGCTGCTGCTTCGGGTGCGGTGCGCTCTCCTGCGCGGTTCCATCCTCGGTAAAGATGGCTTTCACTTCCACACGCAGGTTACGTCCGTCCGGCTTCATGATCTCGATCGTCTCTCCCACGCTGAATTTATTCTTCTGCTCCAGATGAACCAGGCCATCCCCGCGCACAGCGCCGACCGTTCCCAGATAGGTGTACGGTTTTACATAAGTATTGCTTCCGTATACCTGCGACTCGGTACCCGGTTTATGGAAATAAAATCCAGTAATGTATTCCCGGTGGGTACATTTGCGGATCTCACTCTTATACCACTCCATCTTGGACTGGTATTTTTCCGGGCTTTCCAGATAATCGTCGATTGCGATTCGGTAGGTTCTCGCCACGGTTGCCACATAGAGTGCTGTCTTCATGCGTCCCTCGATCTTGAAGCTGTCGATTCCTGCTTCGACCATCTCCGGAATGTGCTCAATCATGCACAGGTCGCGGGAGTTGAAAATATAGCTGCCGCGCTCATTTTCATAGACCGGCATCCACTCGCCCGGTCTTGTCTCCTCCGCCACCGCATATTTCCAGCGGCACGGATGAGTACAGGCGCCCTGGTTCGCGTCGCGCCCCGTCAGAAAATTGCTGAGAAGACATCGTCCTGAATAGGAAATGCACATCGCTCCGTGGATGAAGCTCTCGATCTCCATATCCTCCGGAATATGTTCGCGGATCTCGCGAATCTCCTTCAAGGACAGCTCCCGCGCCGTTACCACGCGCTTCGCGCCCTGTTTATACCAGAAAAGGAACGTCCCGTAGTTTGTATTATTTGCCTGTGTGCTGATATGGATCTCCATCTCCGGGAGAATGCGTCTGGCAATCTCAAAGACACCCGGATCGGAAATAATCAGCGCATCCGGCTTGATTTCTTTCAGTTCTGTGAAATATTCTTCCACACCGGCTAAATCATCATTATGTGCAAAAATATTTGCTGTAATATATACTTTGACGCCGCGCTCATGGGCGAACGCAATGCCCTCTTTGATCTCTTCGTTCGTAAAATTCTTCGCCTTTGCCCGCAGACCAAACGCCTCGCCGCCCAGATAGACCGCATCGGCTCCGTAAAGGACCGCCGTCTTGAGGACGTCCAGGCTGCCCGCCGGGATTAGAAGTTCCAGTTTTCTCATGTTTTTCCTTTCTTTTATCGCTTTACACTTAACGCCACGCCATCCCCGATCGGAATGACAGACGTCTCAAATTCTTTCATGTGTGTCAGTTCATATAAATAATCGCGCATCCGCGTGTGGATCGTCCGGTTGCGGCGCTCGACCGCATAGCGGGATTCCACGATATCGCCGTCCTGTAAGACATTGTCCGACAGAAGAACGCCGCCGGACGGCAGCAGACGCAAAATCTGAGGCAACCAGTGCATATACTGCCCCTTAGCCGCATCCATAAATATAAAATCATAAGGGCCGGAAAGCGTCCCCAGTATCTCTTCCGCATCGCCTTCCAGTAAAGTAATGCACGGCTCTTTTCCTGCCCTTTCAAAATTGCGCTTGGCAATCGGTATTCTTTTTTCGTACTTCTCAATCGTCGTGATCCGGCAGTTTTCCGGCATCACACGGCTCATCAGTAAAGCCGAATAGCCCACAGCCGTTCCTACCTCCAGAATCGACTGCGGGCGCTTGAGAGCAATCAGTGTTTTCAGAAATGCGGAGGTCTCCCTGCGGATGATCGGCACGCAGTCAGCCAGCGCTTCTTCCTCTATCGAGTCGAGCAGCGGTCCGTTGCCCGCGTCCAGCGACTGGATATAGGCGGTAATTCTGTCATTTACTATCACTTTTATCCTCCTCCGGGCTGGCGGCAGAAGCTGCCGCCTCATCCATCTCCTTCAGCATCTCCAGAGAAGTCTGGGCGGTGCTGAACTGATAGGTCCCCGGATATATCTTGTATTCATAAATCTTTGCCTGCAGCACAAAGACCACGCGGCTTTGAATCAAACCGACGCGTTCCAGCGCTTCGCCTGTCTCGGAGGTGCTTTCGCTTTCCTCGATGGTAACCGTTCTCATTCTTCCCGGCTCTGCCTCAACTGCGGTCGGGTTAAATATCTCATGCCCCAGCCAGTAGCCCTTCGTTGCGCCCTCATAGAGCAGAAACAGTGTCAGTACCAGAAAAACGATCCGGAACACACTGTCCAGAATCGATACTGCGATATGGGGTTCCCCAGATGTCCGGCTCATATGCCACCTCCGTGCTGCTTTTGCAGTCTTCTACACTTCCATGATGATCGGAAGAATCATCGGATTTCTCTTCATCTTCTTCCATAGGAAATCACTCAGGCTGTCGCGGATAATGTTCTTGATCTTGCCCCAGTCGCTCACGTGCTTCTCAAGACAGCCTTGTACGGCTTCATCCACGATTCTCTGTGCCTCTTCCATCAGATCCTCGGACTCACGCACATAGACGAAACCTCGGGACACGATATCCGGTCCCGCTAAGAGCTGGTTGCTGTATTTCTCCAACGTCAGTACCACAATAATGATACCGTTCTGTGCCAGGTTCTGGCGGTCGCGCAGAACGATATTTCCGACATCACCGATGCCCAGACCATCGACCAGGATACCGCCCGCCTGTACATGGTCGGCAACACGGTAGCCCTCGTCCCCGATCTCGATCACATCACCTGAGCGCATCAGGATGACATTTTCCTTCGGAATGCCCATTGAGATTGCCAGGTTGCGCTGCGCCATCAGGTGGCGGTATTCACCGTGTACCGGAATCGAGAATTTCGGACGAACTAAGGAGTACATCAGCTTGATCTCCTCCTGGCAGGCATGTCCGGATACGTGGGTATCCTGGTTGATAACCTCTGCGCCCTTCATCGACAGCTCGTTGATAACTCTTGCAACGGCTTTCTCATTGCCCGGAATCGGGGTGGAACTTAAAATAACCACGTCACCCGGCATGATCGAAACCTTCTTGTGCAGGTCTGCCGCCATACGGGACAGGGCCGCCAGAGACTCGCCCTGGCTGCCGGTCGTGATAAGGACGGTATCCTCTTTCTTATAATTTTTCAGATGTTCAATGTCGATCAGTGTATTTTCCGGAATATTAATGTATCCAAGTTCGCTCGCCGTGCCGATGACATTGACCATGCTTCGGCCCTCGACCACTACCTTACGTCCATAGTGGTATGCCGTATTGATGATCTGCTGGACACGGTCTACGTTGGAAGCAAACGTCGCAACGATGATCCGGTTGTTCTTGTGCTCTGCAAAAATCGAATCAAAGGTCTTGCCGACGGTGCGCTCCGACATCGTAAATCCCGGACGGATCGCGTTGGTACTGTCACACATCAGCGCCAGCACGCCTTTCTTTCCAAGCTCGGCAAAACGCTGCAGATCCGCCGGTTCACCGAATACCGGTGTGTAATCGATCTTGAAGTCGCCGGTGTGGACGATAATGCCAGCCGGGGAGAAGATCGCAAGCGCCGATGCATCTGCGATACTGTGGTTCGTCTTGATAAACTCAATCCGAAAACATCCGAGATTGATGGACTGTCCGTGCTTTACGACCTTGCGGCGGACGGTCTTCATCATATTATGCTCTTTTAATTTATTCTCAATCAGTCCGATCGTCAGTTTGGTGCCGTATACCGGTGCCGGAACATCGCGGAGTACATACGGCAGCGCGCCGATATGGTCCTCATGTCCGTGCGTGATCACAAAGCCCTTGACTTTGTCAATGTTGTTCTTTAAATAGGATACATCCGGGATAACCAGATCGATTCCCAGCATATCGTCGCTCGGGAATGCCATACCGCAGTCTACTACAATAATGCTGTCTTCATATTCGAAGGCAGTCATATTCATACCGATCTGTTCCAGACCACCGAGCGGTATGATCTTTACCTTATTATGATTTGTTTCCTTTTTCAATCAATGCACCTCCAAAAATTTGATTTTTAGATTTTTATTCGATATCAACGCCCAGATCGCTCATCAGCTCCGCAAACACCTTGGACATATACTCCAGTTCTCCGTCATCGTCCACAAATTCGTAAGCTGCTTCTGCATCCTCCGGCTTTGATGTATCTCTCAACAGATAGCACTCTCCATCGCCGTCCTTCGTATCACTTGCCAGCAGATAGGACTCGCCATTTAACTTTGTCTCTTCCAGGACATACAGCTTCACTTCCTCGCCGTTCTCATCCCTCAGCGTGATGCTGTTTTCCATATTATTCAGTTCATCTAACATTGAATCCAGGTTTCCCATTCTATGATTCTCCTTCTATTCTTTATTTTCAATCATTGATTTTTATCACTGATAATTTATTCTTCCGCTTTTCCTTGTGCCTGTAAATCCAAATATCCCTGCAAAATCAATACTGCCGCAATCTTATCAATCACGCTCTTCCGGTTTTCCCGGCGCACTCCACTCTCGATCAGAATCTGCTCCGCCGCATTCGTCGTCAGGCGCTCGTCCCACATAACGACCGGAAGGTTCGTCCGCCGTTCCAGCATCTCTTTAAATGCCAGCGTCTTTTCAACGCGCTCTCCCAGCGTATTATTCATATTTTTAGGATACCCCAAAACAATCGTCCCAACCTCGTATTCCCGGATCAGCTCTTCAATCCGGGCGCAGGTCTGGCGAAGTTTGTTCTCATCCTTCCGTGTGATCGTCTCAATCCCCTGTGCTGTAATGCCTAACGGATCGCTGACTGCCACTCCCGTGGTCTTCGATCCAAAATCAAGCCCCATAATTCTCATATTCTATTTTCTCCATAACAAAACAAGCTGGCAGCCCGTCAGATATTGGACTGTTGTCGCCAGCTGTTTACTCTTCCGCTTTTTAATTGCCGTGCTGCATCCACTCTTTACTGAAGCTTCGTCTCAATATATACCTTCACAAGCTCTTCCAGAATTTCGTCACGCTCTACCTTCATAATCAGGCTTCTGGCACTCTTGTGGCTGGTAATATAGGTCGGATCTCCAGACATAATATATCCTACAATCTGATTGATCGGGTTGTAACCCTTCTCCGTCAGCGCTGTATATACCTGTTCCAGAACCTGGCTTGCCTCCAGCTTCTTCTCTTCCTGTACTGCTCTAAAAAACTGTGTATTGCTGATATCACCCATTTTGTCTTCACGTCCTTTTAAATACCCGCCGCGCTCTGTCACTCTGCGGATCCATGCGTGCAGGTAAACTACTCTTTTTTATTTTACTCTACTTTACCCCATTCGGCAAGTTATTTTTTATCATTATAATCATCCAGGAAATTGTACGTCCAATCGTCCTTGTGGTAACCGATCACAGTCTTTAAGTTGATATTGTGGACACTCTTAAAGATATTTTTCTCGATCACGTCGCTCTCCTTGCGGAAATGGGCGATCAATTCCTTCATCTCATCGCGCTTGGAACCACGTCCGCCTCCGCAGCTAACGCAATTTTCAGTAAAACGGCACGCGCACTGTATAAACTGCAGTCCGTTGTAATCGCGCCACGCCTTGACCGCATCTTCCTTGATAAGGTACATCGGGCGGATCAGCTCCATGCCCTCGAAATTCTGGCTGTGCAGCTTCGGCATCATCGTCTCAATCTTGCCGCTGTACAGCATTCCCATGAGGATCGTCTCGATCACATCATCAAAATGATGACCAAGCGCAATTTTATTGCAGCCCAGCGCTTTCGCCTGTGCATAGAGGTGACCGCGTCGCATTCTGGCACAAAGGTAGCACGGATTCTGTTCGATCGTCGCCACCGTGTCGAAAATATCGCTCTCAAATACCGTCAGCGGAATGCCGAGAAGTTTCGCATTGTCCTGGATGATCTTCCAGTTATCCGCATTGTAGCCCGGATTCATCACTAGAAAAACGGTTTCAAACTGGAATTTTCCATGTTTTTTCAATTCCTGGAAAAGTTTCGCCATCAGCATGGAATCCTTGCCGCCGGAGATACAGACTGCGATCTTGTCGCCCTCCTGAATCAGGTCGTAGGTGTTGAGCGCCCGCGTAAACGCCCGCCAGATCGGCTTGCGGAATTTTTTTATAATACTCTGCTCAATTCTCGCCCGTTTTTCCTCTCGATCCGCCTCGGATTCTCCGCCTACGAAGCGGGACAGGGAGAGGCGCAGCCACGCACGGTAACCACCCTCCACATTGACCGCGTCAAATCCGTCTCCGGTCAGACGACGCACCCACTCCTGACTCTTCTCACCGGTATGGCACATCACGTACACTGGATGCATTTTGTCTAACCTGGCTGTTTCTTCCTCATACTGCTCTTCCAGCCGGAACGCCGGGAGGCTTACCGCCCCCGGAAATGTTCCGCGCATATACTGGTCCTGCGGGCGGATGTCCACGATCGTCTTCTCCGCATCCTTTAACGCTTCCAGCTCCTCAATCGTAATCGTTTTCATTGTATATTCTCCTGTATCCGTTATTTGCAAAATCCTCTTTAAGAAATAAGACACAATTCTCATGAAATGAAACAAAAGCACAGGATCCGCTCTGACAGTGCTCTGCCAAACAAACGGGTCCTGTGTTTTCTGCTGCTTTGTTACCGTTCACGCGCACGTAACCAGTAACTCATTTTCTATTAATTATAACACTCTCCCCGCATTCTGGGAAGTCCTATTTCTATAATTAGTCTCTTAGTCATTACTGTTCACGCATACGTGCCCAGTAACTCCTAGTCCTCTGTAAAGAGTGGTGTGGAATAATAGCGGTCACCACTGTCTGGAAGAATCGCTACAATGGTTTTCCCCTTATTTTCCGGCCGCTTTGCCAGCTCAATCGCACCATGCAGGGCTGCTCCGGAGGAAATGCCGACTAAGATGCCCTCTTTGTGTGCCAGAAGTTTTGCTGCTGCAAATGCATCCTCATTCTCCGCCTCGAAAATCTCATCATAAATTTTAGTGTTCAGTACATCCGGTACAAATCCGGCGCCGATACCCTGAATCTTGTGTGCGCCGCCCTTGCCTGTCTTTAATACCGGGGAGGAAGCCGGCTCCAGCGCTACGACTTTCACATTCGGGTTCTGGGATTTTAAGTATTCGCCGGTACCTGTCAGAGTTCCGCCGGTACCAACGCCTGCGATCAGGATATCAACCTTTCCGTCGGTATCATTCCAGATCTCCGGACCAGTGGTTGCTCTGTGAACCGCCGGATTGACCGGATTGACAAACTGACCGGCTAAGAAGCTGCCCGGTGTCTCCTTTGCCAGCTCTTCTGCCTTCTCGATCGCGCCCTTCATGCCCTTTGCGCCCTCAGTCAGGACAATCTCTGCACCGTACGCTTTCAGAATGTTGCGGCGCTCCACGCTCATCGTCTCCGGCATCGTCAGGATGATGCGATATCCCTTCGCTGCTGCGATGGACGCCAGACCGATACCGGTATTGCCGGAAGTCGGCTCGATGATGACGGAACCCTCTTTCAGGACACCTCTCTTCTCTGCATCCTCAATCATGCCTTTTGCAATACGATCCTTCACGCTTCCAGCCGGATTTAAATACTCCAGTTTTACCAGAACCGTTGCTTCCAGTCCCAGCGCTTTCTCAACATTCACAACCTCAACTAACGGTGTGTTTCCTACCAGTCCCAGTGTTCCCTTATAAATGTTTGCCATGATGATTTCCTCCTGTATCTGTGATGATTTTTATATTTTTTAATTTTTATATATTTCTATAGATTCTTCTTTTTTCCAGAACTCTTTTCCAATTTGAAAAACTCGCTTCAAAAGAAGTTTAAAATGCGAAAAGAGCCCATCCTCTATACACATTTACCGCCGTCCAATCCAGCTTTTCTGCCGCCTGTCCTGCTTGTTTTTCTGTGTACGCGGATGCGCTCTTTCTATATCCTTAACCCTTATGAATAAAAAGGTTCACGAAACCCGTTTTTCCCGGAAACCTCGCTTACCGAAGTCCAGCCTTCTGGTTTTCGCGTACACAAATGCGACAACAACATCGATCCATACAAATACAACCATTGCTGCAACACATCATATTCATCCCAAAACCATTGACTGCTTTCATGATCTTCACTCCTTTTCTTTTTCCTATCAGCTTAGTAGGCATATTATCACTTTATGCAATATCTGTCAACCTTTTTTTGATTATTTGTTACTGTTCACGCATACGTGCCCAGTAACGATTATTTGCACACTTTGTTACGTTTCTTCATGTCTTTCTTGACAAACGCAGACCGCACCTTTACAATAAAATACCGAACTGATGGGTAAAAAACGTTCAGAAACAGAGCCTGCTATTATTTAGTATAGCACAGTTGTGACTGTGAAGCTACTGACAGAATATATTACAAGGGAGTATCATATGTTAAATTCATTTTCCAGAACTGAACTTCTCCTCGGCAGGGATGCCATGGAGCGTTTATCGAAAGCCCGCGTTGCCATCTTCGGCATCGGCGGTGTCGGCGGCTATGCGGTGGAGGCGCTCGCGCGCAGCGGCGTCGGCACGCTTGATCTCATCGACGATGACAAGGTCTGCTTAACCAACATCAACCGTCAGATCATCGCAACCACCTCCACCATCGGAAAGTACAAGGTCGATGTCGCTGAGGAACGCATCAAATCCATCAACCCGCATGCGGTTGTCCACACCTACAAGACATTCTACATGCCGGATACCGCGAAGGAATTTGATTTTTCCCAGTATGACTACGTGATCGACGCAATCGACACCGTAACGGGAAAACTGATGCTGGTAGAACAGGCAGAGGCAAGCCACACGCCGATCATCAGCTCGATGGGTGCCGGAAACAAGCTGGATCCGGCTGCCTTTGAGGTAACTGACATTTATAAGACTTCCGTCTGCCCCCTCGCGAAGGTCATGCGGCGTGAGCTAAAAAAACGCGGAATCAAGAAACTGAAAGTGGTTTATTCGAAAGAGAAACCCTTGACTCCGGGCGATGATATGGCAATCTCCTGCCGTTCCCACTGTGTCTGCCCGCCGGGAACCGCCCGTAAATGTACCGACAGACGGCAGATTCCGGGTAGTATCTCGTTTGTACCATCAGTAGTGGGACTGATTATTGCCGGGGAGGTTATTAAGGATCTCGTCGGGGTTCATTGATTGCTTACTGGTTAATTTATTAAGTCGATATATTCTATTTATGTCATTTTTTGAAATTTTATATGTATGTAAAAAACCAATGAATCCCATCTTGGGGGTATCATTGGTTTTTTCGTTTACGGTCTTCTATTCACTTTCCAGTAAAAGCACCTCTTCATTCAGTGCCTTCGTGAAGATTCCCTTCACCGTCTTATTTTTTAATCCTTCTTCGTATGGAACGGCACCTTTGACGTACTGGCGGGTGTGTCCCATCATGTATTTGGTTCCGTCGATCTCGATGGGTTCTTCGAGAAGGATTTCTTCTTCAGTTCCGAGGAAGCGCCCGCGGTATTCTAAGGACTGCTGTTTTTCCAGTGCCAGCAGGATATCGCTGCGGACAGATTTGGTTCCTTCTGATACCTGATCCGGCATATCGGCGGCGCGGGTGCCTGCGCGGCGGGAGTATTTGAATATATGCATCTCGTAGAAATGGATCGCTTTTAAGAAGCGTTCTGTTTCGGCAAATTCTTCTTCGGTCTCGCCCGGGAATCCTACGATGACATCGGTCGTGATCGCCGGATTGTCAAATTCTTCCCGCAGAATTTCACAGCACGCCTGATATTCAGCAGCGTTGTAGCGGCGGTTCATGCGCTTTAAAGTCGCATCACAGCCACTCTGGAGTGACAGATGGAAGTGCGGGCAGATGGTCCGCAGCCTCGCCAGCTCTTTGGCAAATTCGCGGGTTACGATACGTGGTTCAAGAGAACCAAGGCGCAGGCGCTCAATGCCCGGAATCTGGTCGAGACGTTTGATTAAAGTCAGCAGATTTTCTTTCTGCTCATCCTTGAAATCGACACCATAGGAGCTTAAATGGATACCTGTCAAGACAATTTCCTTGTATCCGGCTTCCGCAATCCCGCGCACCTCGTGCTCGATGTCCTCCGGGCGGCGGCTGCGGACGCGTCCTCTCGTATATGGTATAATACAATAGCTGCAAAACTGGTTGCAGCCGTCCTGTACCTTGATAAAGGCACGCGTATGGTCAGCAATCCGGCGGATATGGAGTTCTTCGTATTCCTGTGAATGTCCGATATCCAGAATCTCACCGCTGTTTTCGTGATCTGCAAAATAATCATCCAGAATCTGTACCAGATCTTTTTTCTGGTTATTGCCAACGATCAGATCGACCGCCTCATCTTTTTTCAGCTCCGCGCCTGCTGCCTGCACATAACAGCCGACCGCCACAACAGCCGCCGACGGGTTCATTTTCTTTGCCCGGTGCAGCATCTGGCGCGATTTCCGGTCGGCAACATTCGTCACGGAACACGTGTTGATAATATAAACATCCGCTCCTTCCCGGAACGGCACAATCTCATATCCTGCATCCTCTAAGAGCTGCTGCATGGCTTCCGTCTCATATGAGTTCACCTTGCAGCCCAGATTGTGGAATGCCGCTTTTCTCATTTTTATCTCCTTTAAATTGAATCCTCTCTTGACTTTTGTCAGATTACTTTGTAGTATAAAAGTATTATTGTAGATAGAGGAGGTTTTTTTCATGAAAACAGTTCGTATTTCTTTAAACTCGATCGATAAAGTTAAATCCTTCGTCAACGACTTAGCGAAGTTCGACGTAGATTTTGACCTTGTTTCCGGACGTTATGTGATTGACGCTAAATCCATCATGGGTATCTTCAGTCTGGATCTGTCCAAACCGATCGATTTAAACATCCATTCTGAGAACCAGATCGATGAGATCTTAACGACACTGGCTCCGTACATTGTATAGCAACCATTAGAACGATCGAGATGGTTCTGTTTGAAACGAAAAAAACCGCTGTTAAGCAACTCGCTTTGCAGCGGTTCTTTTTTTTCATAGAGAACTACGTCCTATGAAAAAACACTCCGCGAGGATGCGCACTCGCGCGAAGCAAAAAACTGTCGCAAGCGACCGCGCGAGACGCCCGAATGTGCCAAGGCACATTCTTTTTTATATATGACTAGCACCGGATAACCTCAACCGTATCGATCGCCTCTTTTACCAGCGCATCTATCTTCTCTTCCAGATTGCGCTCGGATTTTTCAATCAGGTGCAGAACCGGCTTGGTAACCGGGTGTTTGGCTACGAAGATGGTGCAGCAATCTTCATACGGCTCGATCGATGTCTCATAGGTACCAATTTTCAGAGAAATATCGACGATATCCTGTTTGTCGAAACCGATCAGCGGGCGGAAGACCGGAAGTGTGCAGACTGCATTGGTAACCGCCAGGGAATGAACCGTCTGGGATGCTACCTGACCGATGCTCTCGCCGGTGATGAGTCCGAGACAGTCGTCTTTCTTCGCCAGCTCTTCCGCGATCTTCATCATGTAGCGGCGCATGATAATCGTCAGCTCCTCATGCGGGCACTGCTCGTAGATGTAGAGCTGGATATCTGTGAAATTGACTACGTTTAATTTGATCGGACCTGCGTATTTTGCTACCTGCTTTGCCAGATCGACTACTTTCTGTTTTGCACGGTCGCTGGTGTATGGCGGCGCATGGAAATAGGTTGCCTCGATGGTAACGCCGCGTTTTGCGATCATGTATCCTGCCACCGGGCTGTCGATACCGCCGGATAAAAGCAGCATCGCGCGTCCATTGGTTCCGACCGGCATACCGCCCGGTCCCGGAATCACCAGAGAGTATACGTTGATACGTTTTGCACGCAGTTCCACATTTAAAAGAACATCCGGATTGTGTACGTCTACCTTTGTCTCCGGGAATGCGTCCAGGATGACCTCACCGAGATCGCGGTTGACTTCCTCGGAGGTATGCGGATACTGTTTGTTGGCACGGCGGGTGTTTACCTTGAACGTAAAGTGTTTATCTGGGTATGCTTTGTCCACATACTCAACAATCTTCGCTTTCAGGTCGTCATAGCCGTTGTCCTCTAACTGGACCATCGGACAGATCGCCGCAATACCGAATACCTTTTTCAGTGCGTCGATGACCTCATCGTAATCAAATTCTTCCGCTGCGGTCGCATAGATACGCCCTGCCTCCTTGGTTACGGTAAATTTTCCATCAAGACGTTTTAACGAGTGATGGATGTGGGACACCAGCGCGTCCTCGAATACATAGCGGTTTTTACCTTTCAGGCCAATCTCCGCATATTTAATCAAAAATGTATGAAACATGGAATTCCCTTTCTACAACAGGCTGTCATTCTTCTGCTTTCCCGCAAAAAAACTGAGCAGCCATTCTTTAAACAGCCATTTTATTTCATCTGGTAACGGCGCAGTACCGGAAGCAGTTCTCCCAGAACGCCGATCGCATAGTTTACTTCTTCCTCGGTATTCAGATCACCCAGACTGAACCGGATCGTCGAATCGAGAAGTTCTTTTTTCACGCCGATTCCCTTTAAAGTACCGCTGATGCCCGGATGATTGGACGAGCAGGCGGAACCGGACGATACATAAACCCCTTTGTCCTCCAGCGCATGGAGAAGTACCTCGCTGCGGACGCCCTCAAAGCTGGCGCTGACGATCTGCGGCGCGTTGGTGCGGTCCTCACTGCCGTTGATGGTGACGCCGCCGAGCGGTTTCAATCCCGCAATCAGGTGCTCCCGGAGTGTATACAGCTTTTCGATGCGTGCATCAAAATCTTTGTACGCCTCGCGTGCTGCCACGCCGAGTCCGACACACCCCGGCACATTTTCCGTACCGGAACGCATGCCCTTCTGCTGGCCGCCGCCAAACAGAATCGGGCGGATCTTGACACCGTCGCGGATATAGAGGAATCCGACGCCCTTCGGCGCATGGATCTTGTGTCCGCTGACGGAAAGCAGGTCAATTCCCTGTTTTTTCGGACGGATCTTATATTTTCCATATGCCTGGATCGCATCGACATGGAACAATGTCTTCGGATTTTTCTTCTTGATGCACTGGCTGATCGCCTCGATCGGCTCTACTGCTCCGACCTCGTTATTGACGTACATCACAGACACCAGGATCGTGTCCTCGCGGATAGCTTTTTCCAGATCCTCCAGAGAAATATGTCCCAGATGATCGACCGGAAGATAGGTCACCTCAAAGCCCATCTCCTCCAGAAATGACATCGTATTGTAGATCGACGGATGTTCCACACCGGTCGTGATAAGGTGTTTTCCGGCTCTGCGGTTTGCCAGCGCCGTGCCGATCAGCGCCGTATTGTTCGACTCTGTTCCGCCGGAAGTAAAGAGAATCTCCTTCTCCTGCACTTTCAGTGTATCCGCGATCGCCTTCTTTGCCTCGCGAATCAAATTTTCTGCTTCCACACCTTTTCTGTGCTTCGCCGCCGCGTTTCCGTAGTTGACGCACATTGCATCAACGACCGCATCCTTTACGCAGTCCAGCACCTTGGTGGTCGCTGAATTATCAAAATAGGCTTCCATTTTTATCTCTATCTCCTTTGTAATTTTCCAATTACACTTCCAACTGCAGCATCAGTGCCGACAGCATACACAAGCCTGCCGTCTCCGTCCGCAAAATTCTCTTTCCAAGCGTTACAATCTCCGCCCCGTTTTCCCTGGCAAGCTCGACTTCTTCGTCCTCAAAACCGCCCTCCGGACCGATGAAAACGGCGATATCCGTACCCGGCTTGACCGACGCCAGCAGTTCCCTCGTTTTCCGGATGCCGTCCGCCGACTCATATGGCAGAAGAACCATATCGTACCCGGCTGCATCTTTGACCGCCTCTTTGTAGGTCATAAGCGGCGCCACCTCCGGAATAAGGCTGCGCTTGGACTGCTTCGCGGCGCTCTCAGAAACCGCATTCCAGCGTTTTCTCTTCGCGTCCGCTTTTTTCGCATCCAGCTTGACAACCGAGCGCTTCATGCTGACCGGAACCACCCGGTATGCCCCCAGCTCCACCGCCTTCTGGATGATCAGTTCCATCTTATCGCCTTTCGGAAGCCCCTGGAACAGGTGAATCCGCGCCGGAAGCTCTTTGTTTTCCCATTCTTCCAGAATCTTTGCCGAAACATACTCTGGTTCCAGTTCTTCCACGCGGCAGAAATAGTCGCCGCCCTCACGGCTGCTGATCAGGATCTCCTCGCCCGGCTTCATCCGCAGAACATTGCGGATATGGTTGACATCCGCGCCCTCAATCCGGATTTCTTCCGCCCCGATCTGGTGCGGTTCCACAAAAAAATGGTACATGATTATTTCTTCCTCGCTGTGACAGAAACCCACTCGCCCTGATGGGTAATCTCTACAATCTCAAAGGCATCGTTCGCCTCAAATGCCGCCTTGACTGCCTCTTCCTTCATATCAATGATACCCGATGTGATGAAGATACCATTTTTCTTAATATGAACCGGGATCTCTTTCTGCAGCATGATGATAACGTCTGCCAGGATGTTGGCAACCGCAATGTCGTAATACTCGTATTTTACCTCGTCCTGCACTGCTTTATCGTCGATGATGTTGCCCTGTACGACCTTGAACTGCTCCGGTGCGATTCCGTTTGCTTCCAGATTCTCGCCAACGGCTGTGATCGCATTTTCATCCAGATCCGTTCCAAATACGTGTTTTGCGCCCAGTTTTAACGCCGTGATGCCTAAGATACCGCTTCCGGTTCCGACATCAAGCACCTCTGAATCCGGTGTCACGTATTTCTCGAGCTGGCGGATGCAAAGCTGCGTTGTCTCATGCATGCCCGTACCAAACGCCGTACCCGGATCGATCTGAATCAGCAGCTTATCCTTGTGCTCCTCCGGTACTGTCTCCCAGGTCGGCTTGATAAGGATGTGATCGACCGTAAACGGTTTGAAATACTGTTTCCAGTTGTTGATCCAGTCCTTATCCTCCGTCTCGGATTCTGCAAACGTGCAGGCGCCCAGATCGGTAAACGGCTTCAATTCTTCCAGCGCCTCTTTGACTTTCGCCATCATCGCCGGGATATCATCATCCTCATCGAGATAAAAACTTACCTTCGCCACGCCCTCATCCGGCGGAAGCTCCGGCAGAATGTCGATGAACATTCCCTTCGTCTCTTTCTCGGTCAGCGGGATATTGTCCTCAATCTCAATGCCCTCGATGCCGAGTTCATCCAATGTGTAGCTGATGAGATCCACCGCCTCTGTGGTGGTCGTCAGCGTAAATTTCTTCCATTTCATGTTCGTTACCTCTCTTTATTGAAACGACTTATCATCCAAACATTCACATTTCATCACGCAGCTATTTTTTCATCATTCTCACTGTAAATGTGTCAAATGTTACTGTTCACAGGTAGGCACTTTTGGAACCGAAAGTGCCGTAAGAAAACGTGGTGGCAGCAGGAATTTGCCGTATTTAAATGCGAAGCCACGGCAAATTCCGTTACTGGGCACGTATGCGTGAACAGTAACTGTCAAACGAATGAATCCGCCTAATCGTTCTAATTTTCTTTTCTAATTTCCCAATAAAATCTTCACAAACAGGATCGCCAGCACTACCAGAATCAGCGGGCGCACGATCTTCTGTCCATTTCCCAATACCAGGCCGGAACCGATATAATTTCCTAAAATACTGCAGATCGCCGCAGCCAGTCCCAGCGTGTAAATGATCTTGCCGTGAATCACAAATGTGACAAACGCCGCCACATTGGATGAAAGATTGATCGCCTTTGTCGTACCCGCCGCCTCTTTCATCGTATAGCGCGCCGCTCCCGTGAGCACCAGCAGCAGGAAAGTTCCGGTTCCCGGTCCGTAAAAACCGTCATAGATACCGATGATCAGCGCGGATGCCAGCGCAATCAGGAACGATTTCCGCTCCGGCAGGGTGCCCGCCAGCGAATCATCGCCCATTTTCTTATTCCGCATAACATAAAATGCAACAATCGGAAGAATCACGATCATCATATACTGTAAAATCTTATCGCTGACTAACAGAGTCAGGTTCGAACCGATCGAAGAACCGATCAGCGCCGCCACGATAAACCAGACCACCTTCTTAAACTGTATGTAACCGTTTTTGGCAAACCGCCCGGTCGCGATTGCCGTTCCCATCATGGAACTCATTTTGTTGGTTCCGAGCGCCATATGGGTCGGAACCCCGGCGATCAGGTACGCCGGAAGTGAAATCAATCCGCCTCCCCCTGCGATCGCATCCACAAAGCCTGCCAGAAATACCATCGGGCAGACGATTATAAACTGCAGTATCGTGCAATCCATGCTACATCCTCCAAAATTTTCATGCACGCCCAAATTCCTCCTGCCGTCGCAAAACAGAAATCAAAAAGCACTCCGGGCATACATTTCTATTCTTATTGCAAAAACTCCGCCAGTGCATAGGTACTGACGTCTAAACCATATTCCGTCAGGCGGATATGGCTATCTGTCTGGACCGCTGCTTCCAACAATCCTTCTTTCAAAAGCCTCTCGATCACCTCACCGTACACCGCTTCCATCGCCACGCCAAACCGGCGTTCAAACTCTGCCGTCCGGACGCCGCCGGTCAGCCGCAGCCCCAGAAACATAAATTCTTCCATCCGCTCCTGACGGCTCAATTCGTGTATTTCCTCATACTGCGCGCCCGCTGCCAGCTCTTCTTTCGTAAACACCAGATAACGATTCAAATCCGCCGTCACCTGAAAGCGTTTCCCGCCCGCCAGCGAGGACGCCCCCAGACCAAGCCCCAGATACTCCACGCCGGTCCAGTAACCGATGTTGTGGCGGCAGGCATAGCCCGGTCTGGCATAATTGGAAATCTCATACCGCTCATAGCCCCGCTTCGCCAGCGTTGTTTTCGTATGATGGTACATATTCCGGTCTGTCTCCTCATCCGGCAGACATTTGCAGTCTTCATACTTCGTCTGTAAACGCTTTGGCATAGAGGCATAATCGCCGTATTTCTCCAGATCCGCGCACATCTCCCCGTACTCTTCATATAACGGCGTGCCTTCTTCCACAATCAGGCTGTACGCGGAAATGTGTTCCGGTTCCAGGTCGCAGACGAACCGCAGAGTCTCCTGCCAGCTCTCCTCCGACTGTCCCGGAAGCGCCGACATCAGATCGACATTGATATTGTCAAATCCAGCGTCCCGCGCAGCACGAAAGCTCTGCAAAAACTGCTCCCGCGTATGAATCCGCCCTAAAAGCCGCAATTCCTCCTCCGAAGCCGACTGCAGCCCCAGACTCAGGCGGCTGACCCCTGCATTCCGGTAACCGGCTGCCGAATCTGGTGTCAATGTCCCCGGATTCGCCTCCATCGTGATCTCCGCATCCGGCTCTACCCGAAAGACCTGCCGGACGGCTGCCAGAATCCGCTCAATCGCCGATGGTGGAAGCAGGGACGGCGTTCCGCCGCCGATAAAGATCGTCTCCACCGTCCGCCCTGTCAGGTTTAGCCGCGGCGCCGCATTTTCAGGGCACTGCCCTGCATCCTCTTCCGGAATGCTTTCAATCTCCCGGATCAGCTGATCCACATATTTTTCCCGCACGCACGCATCGGACGCAAACGAAAGAAAATCACAGTAACGGCATTTGCGGACGCAGAACGGGATGTGTATATATAATTCCATTATTCCTCGTCCAGCTTCAGGACGCTCATAAATGCCTTCTGCGGAATCTCTACGTTTCCGATCTGACGCATACGTTTCTTTCCTTCCTTCTGCTTCTCCAGAAGTTTTCTCTTTCGGGAAATATCGCCGCCGTAGCATTTTGCCAGAACGTCCTTCCGCATTGCCTTGACCGTCTCGCGGGCAATGATCTTTCCACCGACCGCCGCCTGGATTGGAATTTCAAATAAATGACGCGGAATCTCATCCTTGAGCTTCTCGCACATTTTTCTGCCGCGCTCATATGCCGAACCTTCGAATACGATGAAAGAGAGCGCGTCCACTTCCTCGCGGTTGACGAGAATATCCAGTTTTACCAGCTTGGATTCCTCGTAGCCCTTTAACTCATAATCAAACGACGCGTAACCGCGGGAGCGCGATTTCAATGCATCGAAGAAATCATAAATAATCTCATTTAACGGAAGTTCATATTTCAGCAGCGCACGGCTCGCCTCAATATACTCCATTCCCAGGTAAACGCCGCGGCGCTCCTGGCACAGCGTCATGATCGCACCGACAAACTCGGTCGTAACCATGATCTCCGCCGACACGATCGGCTCTTCCATATAGGCAATCTCGGACGGATCCGGCAGGTTTGACGGGTTCGTCAGCTCAATCATATCGCCGTTCGTCTTGTGCACCCGGTATACAACGCCCGGCGCCGTTGTCACAAGATCCAGATTGTACTCGCGTTCCAGGCGTTCCTGGATAATATCCAGATGGAGAAGCCCCAGGAAACCACACCGGAAACCAAAGCCCAGCGCTACCGATGTCTCTGGCTCAAAATAGAGCGCTGCATCGTTGAGCTGCAATTTTTCCAGTGCATCCCGCAAATCCGGATATTTCGCACCGTCCGCCGGATAAAGACCGCAGTATACCATCGGCGTTACCTTCTTGTAACCCGGAAGCGGCTCTGCGCATGGGTTGTCCAGATCGGTGATCGTATCGCCCACGCGGGTATCCTGCACATTTTTAATACTGGCAGTCACATAACCAACCATACCGGCTGAAAGCTCTTCGCACGGAATAAACTGACCTGCGCCAAAATATCCGACCTCCACAACCTCGGCAGCCGCTCCGGTCGCCATCATTTTCATGCGTGTGCCTTTTTTGATCGTACCGTTCTTCACACGGCAGAATACGATAACGCCCTTGTAAGAATCATACAGAGAGTCGAAAATAAGCGCCTGCAGCGATGCCTCCGGATCGCCCGCCGGTGCCGGGATCTTCTGCACGATCTCCTCCAGAACTGCCTCGACATTTAAGCCGGTCTTCGCAGAAATGCGCGGTGCATCTGACGCCTCCAGACCGATCACATCCTCGATCTCCGCTGCCACGCGCTCCGGATCCGCACTCGGCAGATCGATCTTATTTAACACCGGAATGACCTCCAGATCATGATCCAGCGCCAGATATACATTCGCCAGCGTCTGCGCCTCGATTCCCTGTGCCGCATCCACAACCAGAATCGCGCCGTCGCACGCCGCCAGGCTTCGGGAAACCTCGTAGTTAAAGTCCACATGTCCAGGCGTGTCGATTAGATTAAAAATGTACTCCTGACCGTCTTTCGCCTTATATACCGTGCGGACTGCCTGCGACTTGATGGTAATACCTCTCTCCCGCTCCAGATCCATGTTATCAAGCACCTGCGCCTGCATCTCACGGCTCGTTAAAAGTCCCGTCATCTCAATAATACGATCTGCCAGCGTTGATTTGCCGTGATCGATATGTGCAATGATGCAGAAATTTCTGATTTTGCTCTGATCTATAATTGCCATCCGTTCATTCCTCTCTCTGTATCACTTTGTTTGGCAGCAACATGTTTGCTGCGATATCTTATTTTTTATTTAAAATCATCTTTTATAATAAATAACACCTGATCTAAATGAATATACCATTTTTTCAGGTACGCCGCAAGTCCTGAAATAGAAAAAGCCTTGACTAAAAGCCTTGCCATTAGCCTGTCAGCACCTGATCCAGAAGCTGCGCCAGCGGATCCATCGCATTGACCGCCTCTTCATATGTATTCGTCTGTGCTCCGACTTCGATCAACGCCGAGCGCGGGCGTAGATGCAGATTGTAACGAAGCCCCTTTAAATAAATCGTCCGCGTAAACCCAGGATATATCTGATCGGCATTCCACTTCATCTGAAAACTGAACGCCAGATTTTCCTTCCGGCAGGGATTTGCCAGATACTCGATCGGTCCGTCCGGCGTCTCGCTGGTACCGTTGAAAAACATGATCTGTGCCGTTGGTTTCCCTTCTATCTGCGTAACTAGATGCGTCTGCTCGCTGACACCGTCCCGGTGCACATCTAAAATCACCTGAATCGACGGGTATTTCTGCAAAAGGTTCGTGACACCCTCGCAGGCATATGTATAGGCACGGCTCCGGTCTAGATGCCCCGACTTCATATCATAGGCAGTTGTATCGTGCCAGACCTGATATCCTTTCGCCCGCAGCCGTTTTGCCAGCTCTTCCCCCAGAGACACCACCGCTCCCTTTCCGTCGCTTCCCGCATAATCTCTATAATTTTCCTGCGAATGGGTATGATAAATCAAGATCTGTGGTCCGTCCGCCTCGTCCTTCCTGATTGTCAGATCCATCGATAAAAATGTCTCTGCGTTCATCAGGCTCCGGTCAATCGATGCCGTCGGGTGGATTGTAAAAAAATGCTGGATCAGATAATCATAATCTTCCAGCTTTTTCCGCAGACGCGGGCTGTCCACCAGTGCGGCAGGATTTGCCCTCTCTGTCTTTTCTCCATTCTTTCCAGCACTATACAGCCTCTCTTCGTCTGTCTCTCCGCCGCCCTGTCTCCCACTTCCATGAACAAGCCCGTTCCATTTTCCAAGTAAAGTTCCATCCACCAGCCTACTCCCGGAAAACTGTGCCAGGAAATCCATATACTCCTGCCGGACTTCCTGTTCTTCCAGATATTTATAATAGGACGGATCGGCTTCTCCCTGCGTCTGTTTCTTCCACCCGGCAAGTCTATGCCTTTTCCCCTCCTCCGAATCTGGTATATCCCGCAAATTAGTCCCCCAGACCGGATACCAGGACCTTACCACCGCATTCTGCACAGCTGTCCAGATGAATGCACGCATCTTCCAGCCGACTGTCAGCAAAAACAGAACCATCAGGAGCCCGGCTGCCCTCTGCCACCACCGCACCGCATTCATCTCCCTTCTTTCCTGTTCTATCCTATGCGATTAGCAAAGTGTAGTTTCCTGTTTGGTTCTGTTTTTCAATCTGGCATTTTTTTCAGTGTTATCTTTCTTCCTCCAGCCGTTCCACTGCCCGCCGGATCCCCTCGGCGATTGCTGCGCTCAGCTTGCAGATACGCTCGTCCATGTCCTGCGGGGTCACAAACATCGCTCCAAATTCAGGTTCCAGAAGTTCCCGGATCAGCTCATACTGGCTGTCCGAATCCAGTTCCCGGATGTATTCACCGGACCGGCTGCCCTCTTTTGAGGCGGTTAGTGTCCGCACTAACGCATTGACCGTCCCGTGAACGATCGCCGCCGCGCCCACAACCGTCGGAACGCCGATCGCGATTACCGGCACGCCGAGATTTTCCCGCGTCATTCCCCGGCGGTGGTTGCCGACGCCGGAACCCGGATGAATTCCTGTATCCGTCAGCTGAATGGTGCTTGCCAGACGGTGGACGTTTCGCGCCGCCAGCGCGTCGACCGCGATCACCAGATCCGGGCGGCTCTCCCGCACGACGCCGCGGACAATTTCTGCCGTCTCCATCCCTGTCTGTGCCATCACCCCTGGATGGATACCGCTGAGAACCGGATGCACCGTCCGCCCCGCTTTCTCAGCCGTATAGAGGTATGTGCCATTTCTTCTGCCTGGCTCCGTCCGCAGATGGCGGTTCATCGAAAGCCCATCCACCACGCGCGGTCCCAGCGAATCCGGCGTCACCTGCCGGTTTCCCAGTCCCGCTACCAGAATCGAAAGTCCGGCCATGGTTGAAGCACAGTTTTTCCGGATCAGGGACGCCAGCTGCCGTCCTAACTCCCCGGCAGCCGCCTCACAGTATGCGTCCTCTGTCTCCGACAGCCCCGGATCTTCCATCGTCAGGTAGGTTCCCATCGGCTTTCCCATTGATTCCGCACCTTTTTCGTTCAAAATCGAGACTTCCGTCATCCGGATCGAACTGCCATGACAGCGCCATTCCCGCAGCGCCACACCGCCGATTTCGCCCCCATTCCCCTCAAAACTTTCTCTCTCCTCCAACGCCAGATCCGTCCGATTTTCAAACATGGCTACTCCCTTCTATCTCACAACTCAATCACAACCCGCACCATTATAAAGCTTAAATTCCATCCTGCCATTTTTCATGTCAAAATATCCTTATTTTTTTCCTCAATTCGTAACTGTTCAGTACCTTCACAGTCACGCGCAAAAATTCATTAAAAATTGCCTACGGCAATGGAATTTTTGCCTGCTGACCCATGTTTTCGTACGGTCAGCGCAGTAAATGCGCAGACCTACTGAACAGTTACCTCAATTTTTATATTTTCCAGAAATATATATTTTATTCTCTCAAAAAAACCTAACGCTTTTTTTGTTTCATAGGACGCAATTTCCTGTGAAACAAAAAACTGCGCCACCCAGCCCAGATATTTGACATCGCCCGCAAGGATAGGCGCCGCCTGATATCCGGTCAGATACCGCAGTTTATACGTTTATTTTTCGAATTTTTCTAAAACTCTATTCTATTTCTCGCCGTCCGCACTCTCCACCGGCGTTACTGTTCACACATGTGTGCTCAGCAACGGGATTTTGCCGATGCTACGCATTCCAAATCGGCAAAATCTGCTGCCGGAACTGTATCATACGGAATTTTCAGTTCAGAAAATTCCTACCTGTGAACAATTACCCACCGGCATCTATTCCCCCGGATGTTCCACCTTCCAGATCTCCGTCTCCAGATAGTTCCAGATCTCTTCTCTGCCCTGTTTTGTCTCGGCGGAGAACGGAATCATCATCACTTCGGTGCCGACTCCCAGACCTGTTCTGAGAATCTTTAACTGTTTCTGGAGCTGGCTGCGCTTGATCTTGTCAGCCTTGGTCGCAATCAAGATCGGCTGGAAGCCCTGGGAAACGATCCAGTCGTACATGAGTTTGTCGTTTGAAGATGGCTCATGACGGATATCAATCAGCAGGAAGACGCAGCGAAGCATCTGCGATTTGTGCAGATAATTTTCAATCATCTTGCCCCACTTTGCCTTGACCTCGACGCTCGCGCGCGCGTAGCCGTACCCTGGCAGATCGACGTAGTAAAACGCGTCGTTGATATGGTAAAAATTGATCGTCTGGGTCTTGCCCGGCTGCGAGGATGTTCTCGCATAGGATCGGCGGTTCATCAGCGCATTGATCAGGGACGATTTGCCGACGTTTGATTTGCCTGCAAACGCGAATTCCGGCTGTGTATTTGCCGGCAGCTTACTGGTGATACCGCAGACGGTTTCCAGATTTACATCTTTTATAATCATATTTTTTCTCCTACTAAACCGCTATTTCTCCGGTACAAATGCCTCTCGGATGACTTCGTTCATCTCCTTGATGTATACGATCTCCATTCCTTTCGTGATTTCCTTCGAAAGTTCCTCGACATCCGGCTGATTTTTCGCCGGTACCAGTACCTTTTCCACCTGCGCCATGCGGGCTGCGAGCAGTTTTTCTTTCAGACCGCCGATCATCAGCACATGACCGCGCAGCGTTACCTCGCCGGTCATCGCCACACGCGGCAGTACCTTCCGTCCTGTCACCGCCGACAGCATCGCCGTTGCCATCGTGATTCCGGCCGACGGACCATCCTTCGGCACCGCGCCCTCCGGAATATGCAGGTGAATATCGTGTTTCTCGAAATAGTTCTCCTTCACGCCGTAATCAGATGCAACCGAACGCACATAGGTCAGTGCAATCTGCGCCGACTCCTTCATGACATCGCCCATCTGACCCGTCATCTGCAGCACGCCTTTGCCCGGCATGACATTGACCTCGATCTGCAGTGTATCGCCGCCGACGCTCGTCCACGCCAGACCGCGCACGATACCGACCTGTGCCTCATTTCCGGCTGCATCGAAGAAGACTTTCTCGCGTCCCAGATAATGATCCAGATTCCGCTCTGTCACGCGGATCGACGGTTTCTTCTTCTCCAGCACCTCTCTGGCTGCCTTGCGGCAGATATCGCCAACCCGGCGCTCCAGATTCCTGACTCCGGCTTCCCTGGTGTAGCTGTGAATCATTTTCTCCAGCGCCGAACCCGTGATATTTAACTGTTCCTTCGAAAGGCCATTCTTCTCCAGCTGTTTCGGAATCAGATAGTCTTTTGCAATGTGATATTTTTCATTTTCCGTGTAACTATTGACTTCAATCAGCTCCATACGGTCCAGCAGCGGTCCAGGGATCGTCTGCGTTGTATTCGCCGTCGCGATAAATAATACCTCCGACAGGTCAATCGGGATCTCCACATAATGGTCGCGGAATTTCACATTCTGCTCGCTGTCCAGCACCTCTAAGAGCGCCGAGGATGTATCTCCCTTATAATCGCTGCTGACTTTGTCGATCTCATCCAGCAGCATCAGCGGATTGGCAACCCCTGCCTGCTTGAGCCCTTCCACGATGCGTCCCGGCATCGCGCCGACGTAGGTCTTTCTGTGACCGCGGATCTCCGCCTCGTCGCGCACGCCGCCCAGGCTGATGCGGACATATTTGCGTCCCATCGCCTTCGCAATCGAGCGGGCGATCGAAGTTTTACCGGTTCCAGGCGGTCCCACCAGGCAAAGGATCGGGCTGGTGCCCTTCTTCGTCAGGATGCGGACTGCCAGGTATTCCAGCACGCGCTCTTTGACCTTTTCCAGACCATAATGGTCGGCTTCCAGAATCTCTTCCGCATGCTTCAGGCTCGCGTTATCCTTCGTCATTTTGTTCCACGGCAGTTCCAGCACCGTTTCCAGATATGTCCGGATCACATTCGCATCCTGGCTGCCAGCCGGCATATTCTGGAAACGGTTGATCTCCTTGCGGATCCGCTCCTTTACTTCCACGCTGGCTTTGATCTTCTTCAACTGTTCTTTCATCTCATCCGCATCAGAAACCGGATTTTCCTCTCCCAGCTCCTCCCGGATCACACGCAGCTGTTCCCGCAGAATATAATCACGCTGATTTTTATCCAGCGCCGCCTTTACCTTCGTCTGAAACTCGCGTTTCACGCGGTAAACCTCTAATTCCGTCAGCAGAAGCTGCAGCTCTGTCTCATACATCTCCGTCAGCGTCCGGCATTCCAGTACCGACTGGCGCGCTTCATAGTTCCACGGGAACTGGGCTGATATCTGGTTCATTAATTCGGTCAGATCTGGCTGTGCGATCAACGGACTTAATACTTCACGTCCCGCTGCCACATTTAATTTTCCGTATTCTTCCAGCTTTTCTTTCAGAATCCGGAGCATCGCCTCTTTCTGAATCGTGTCCAGATCGTCCTCGACCGGATCCAGAATCTCCACGATCGCAGTGCAGCATGCCTCGCCCTTCTCCATCTCCAGAAGCTCAGCTCTCTCCTGCCCTTCCACCGTGACGCGCACCATGCCGCCCGGCATCTTGACAAGCTGTTTCACGTAGCCAATCGTTCCTACCTGAAAAATCCCATCAATATCCGGGATCACCTCATCCGGCTGCTTCTGCGTCGCCAGAAATACTCGCTGATCGCCCACCATCGCCTGCTCCACCGCCGCGATGGATTTATCCCGGATGATATCGAAATTTACCGTCATCTGCGGCAGCACGGTCAGTCCGCGCAGCGCGATCATCGGCATTGTCAGTTTCTTATCTTCCATAACACCTTTATCTTTCTTAATCAAATGTATCGTTATTTCCTGTGAAAAGAAAAACAGGGGTCTGCCTATGGCAGTTCGCCATCTCACAGACCCCATTAACAGCCGCCATTCTCAAGCTGCTGCATTTATTTTCCTTTACATTTACGCAATCTCGCCGGTTCTGTCTTTCTTAGAACGTCCTGTAAAAGACTTGCGGGGCACCGTATTGTCGCGATATACCAGCTCCGGCGCACTCTTTCCCTCGACTACGTCTTTGGTAATCGTGCAGATGCCGATCGTGGAATCGGACGGAATCTCATACATGGTATCCATCATCAGGGACTCCATGATAGAACGAAGTCCTCTAGCTCCCGTCTTTCTCTCGACTGCCATGTGGGCGATCGCCATCAGCGCATCATCCGTGAACTCCAGCTTCACGCCGTCCAGATCGAGAAGCGCCTGATACTGCTTGATCAGTGCATTCTTCGGCTCTCTTAAAATGCGGACCAGCGCCTCCTCATTGAGCGTCTGGAGCGATACCGTGATTGGCACACGACCGATAAACTCCGGAATCAGACCAAACTTCGTCAGATCCTGCGGCATTACCTGTTTCAGAAGCTCATCGATATCCTGATGCTTGCGATCCACAATATCGGAGTTAAATCCGATGGAACCGGCACCTAAACGGCTGTCGATGATCTTCTCCAGACCGTCAAATGCACCGCCGCAGATGAACAAGATGTTGGTCGTATCGATCTGAATCAGTTCCTGCTGCGGATGCTTTCTGCCGCCCTGCGGCGGAACACTGGCAATGGTTCCTTCCAGAATCTTTAAAAGCGCCTGCTGTACACCCTCGCCCGATACATCGCGGGTGATAGATACATTTTCAGACTTCTTCGTAATTTTATCAATCTCATCAATATAAATGATGCCGTACTCTGCCTTGCTGACGTCGTAATCAGCCGCCTGAATGATCTTCAAGAGAATGTTCTCTACATCCTCGCCGACATATCCAGCCTCGGTCAGAGTGGTCGCATCCGCGATGGCAAACGGTACATTTAAGATCTTCGCCAGCGTCTGCGCCAGGTATGTCTTACCGGAACCGGTCGGTCCGAGCATCAGGATGTTGCTCTTCTGAAGCTCTACATCCTGCGTGGACTTGGACATAACTCTCTTGTAATGGTTATAAACCGCTACGGAGAGTACCTTCTTGGCGTCGTCCTGTCCGATAACATACTCATCGAGAAATTCTTTGATTTCCTTCGGCTTCAGCAGGTTGATTCCGCTGAAATCCGGTCCTTTTTCCTGATCGGCAAATTCCTCTTCCAGAATCTCCGAGCAGAGTTCGATACAGTCATCGCAGATATATACATTATCTGTGCCAGCGATCAGTTTTCTAACCTGATCCTGTGTCTTGCCGCAAAATGAGCAGCGTATTTTGTCGTCTGTTCTGCCTGGCATACTTCCACCTTGTTCCTTTCTATTATTCCATCCAGAAATCTAATTAGTGGTTGGTAATGACACAATCAATCAGACCATACTCTTTCGCCTGCTCTGCTGTCATGTAATTATCACGCTCTGTATCACGCACGATCACGTCATACGGCTGGCCTGTATTGGCTGCCAGAATCTCGTTTAATTTCTTCTTGGTACGAAGAATATTCTCCGCTACGATCTGGATCTCGGTTGCCTGTCCTCTCGCGCCGCCGGATGGCTGGTGAATCATCACTTCTGCGTTCGGAAGTGCATATCTCTTTCCTTTGGTACCGCCGGAAAGCAGGAATGCGCCCATGCTGGCTGCCATACCCAGACAGATGGTAGATACATCACATTTGATATAATTCATCGTGTCATAGATCGCCATACCTGCGGTAACAGAACCGCCCGGGCTGTTGATATATAAGCTGATATCCTTATTCGGATCCTCTGCCTCCAGGAACAGAAGCTGTGCTACAACCAGGCTGGCTGTCACATCATTTACTTCCTCTCCCAGGAAAATGATACGATCTTTAAGCAGACGGGAGTAGATGTCATACGTCCGCTCGCCGCGGCTGGTGGATTCAAGGACATAAGGTACTAAACTCATGATTCTTCCTCCTATAATTGAGAATGAATGTTTATGGCAAAAATTGTTACAGTTCACACGCGTGCAAACTGTAACAGGATTTTGCTGATGCTTCGCATTACAAATCAGCAAAATCTGCTGCCACTATGTTATCGCACGGTACTTTCGGTTCCAAAAGTGCCTGCCTGTGAACAGTAATACAAAATTCTATGATGCCTTAGGACACCATAGAATTCTGCCGTATTTCAGTATTCGCTTTTATCGGTTTGATTAAGCAAGCTTTGCCTGCTCTACCAGTAAATCGATCGCTGCCTGAACTTTCAGGTCCTCACGGATCTGCTCTTTCTCGCGCTCACCCATCATTTCTTTCAGCTTAGCGCCTTCCAGTTTGTAGGATGCTGCGATCTCGTTGATCTGCTCGTCAAGCTTCTCATCGGAAACTTCTACGTTCTCAACTTCAACTACTTTCTCAAGAACCAGTCTGGTCTTGATTCTCTTCTCTGCTTCCGGACGCATCTGCTCCATCAGCTTCTCCGGTGTCATGCCGGTATATTTCATGTAATCGTTGATGTTTAAGCCCTGGCTCTGCAGACGGCGAGCGTAGTTCTCTACCATCTCTCTTGCCTGAGTGTCAACCATCGGCTGCGGCAGTTCCATCTGAGCGTTCTCAACTACTTTTTCGATTACGTTGTTCTCGTTCTCTACTTTAGCATCCTGCTCTTTCTTCTCCTGCAGTTTCTTGCGGATGTCTGCTTTGTACTCATCCAGAGTATCGAAATCAGATACTTCGCTTGCGAACTCATCGTTCAGCTCCGGAAGCTCGTTTCTCTTAACTTCTTTGATGGTTACAACGAACTTAGCCGGTTTGCCAGCCAGCTCATCTGCATGGTACTCAGCCGGGAAAGTAACGTTTACGTCACAGGTCTCGCCTTTTTTCTTGCCGATTAACTGATCCTCAAAGCCCTCGATGAAGGAATGGGAACCGATTACCAGCGGATAATCTGTACCAGCGCCGCCGTCAAATGTCTTGTCATCAATGTAGCCGGTGAAGTCGATGATAGTGTTGTCGCCGTCCTCGATTGCGCCGTCTTCTACGTCGATCAGTCTGCCGTTTTTCTTACGTGCTGCAGTCAGCTCGTTCTCTACATCCTCGTCTGTCACAACAGCTTCTGCCTTCTTAACTTCTACGCCTTTGTACTCGCCCAGAGTTACTTCCGGTTTCAGAGCTACGGTTGCCTCGTAGATGAATGCCTTACCTTTTTCGATCTGAGTTACTTTGATCTCCGGAGTGGAAACAATCTCTTCCTTGCTCTCCTCTGCTGCCTTCGGATAAGATGCGTCGATCACTTCGTTTGCTGCATCCTCATAGAAAATGCCAGCGCCATACATCTTCTCCAGCATAGCTAACGGTGCTTTACCTTTACGGAATCCCGGGATGCTGAATTTGTTTTTGTTCTTGTTGTACGCATTTTTGATTGCTGCATCAAACTCTTCAGCCGGAACTTCGATGGTCAGCTTTGCCATGTTCTTCTCTAATTTTTCTACCTGTAAACTCATTTTAAGGGGTCCTCCTTGCTTCTATATGTGAACCGCCATTCTACCGGGCGTTACACTTCAAGATAGCATTATAGCATATCTGCGTGCTAAATACTAGCGGAAAATATAATTTTGCGTTCACTTTTTGCGGGTTTATGAGTGGTTTTATGTGGGTTTTATGCCATTTTTGATGTATTTTCTGTGTGTTTTTTAGTTGAAACTACACCTGGTCATACTGAATTGAATCTTTGACCTGTAATGCTACCGGGCGATCGACTAAGAGCGATGCCAGCTCAATTCCCAGATCCAGCGCATATCCAAGTCCACGCGCCGTTGTGATATTGCCGTCCGTCACAACGCCCGCACCCGTCAGCTTCGCACCGGTCAGGGCATCCTCAAAGCCCGGATAGCAGGTTGCCTTCTTATCCTTCAAAAGCCCCAGCTGCCCCAGAATGCTCGGAGCCGCACAGATCGCTGCCAAGCGCTTTCCAGCAGCATCTGCCTGCACCAGTGCATCGCAGAGCGGTTTGCACGCCATCAGATTTTTCGTTCCCGGCATACCGCCCGGAAGGAACAGAAGATCCGCTTTCATCGGGTCAACCTCATGCAGCAGAGCATCTGCATGGATACCAAATCCATGTGCGCCCTTCACCTCTTTTTTACCCGTAATCGAAACCAGTTTTACCTTCACACCCGCGCGGATCAGCACGTCTGCCGTCGCCAGACATTCCACTTCTTCCAGTCCATCTGCTAAAAATGCGTATACTACAGCCATGATTATTTCCTCCTGTTCTTTGTTTTTATAACACTTTTTATATTAAATTATTTATTTGTTTTCCACAAAGCAATCATTTTTCCTTTTGAAAATGCCTTTACTAGTACCCACACATTCACCGCCTCGTCAAGAATCAGGCTCAAAATCCAGCCACAGAGCACATCGACCAGCGAATGCTGTTTGATGAACATGGTTGAAAGACAAATCAGAATCGTGACAATCCACGAAAGTGTACGGATCGGTTTCTTGTTCCGCACACTTGCCGCGTGGCAGATCGTCAGATGTACCGCCACAGTGCTCGATACATGGATCGACGGGCAGACATTGTTCGGCGGATCCACCCTCCGCAGAAACCGCACAATCTGCGCGCAGAAATTCTGTGATGTGATCTCCTGCCGCAGATTTAAACCGTTTGGTGCCAGCAGGTAGACAAATAAGCAAAAGGTTGCTCCTGCAAACATCACAAAGCAAAGTCTCAGATATGCCTCCCGATCCTTGATCATAAAATAAATCATAAACACCGGCACCCACGCGTACCACAGAAAATACGGCAGTACAAACCATTCATTAAACGGTATCAGGTCATCGACCGCACAATGTATAATATGAACATCCGATGGTTCATGCAGCTCCAGCAGAAAAAATCCTGACAGAAACACCAGCATATAGAGTCCTGCCAGACAGTAGCGGTGCGTTTTGATCCAATTCATTACCTGTTTTATCATTAATAATATACCTTTGTATTGTTCTTTCGTTTTTATTCTTTCGTTTTTAATACCAGGTTTTCCGCCAGCGCCAGACGGCTGTTCTGGTACTCGCCCGTAAACGTCACCTCGCGCCCGAACCATTCCGGCGGCACAAAGGCAAGTGCGGCTTCCTCACTTGGAAATTCAACCTCCGCCAGCTTCAATCCCTCATATTCACCTAAAAAAATGTCCAGCTCAATCGTGTACTCCGTTCCTTCCATCGGAATCAGATAACGCTTTTTCGTCAGAATCCTGCCGTCAGCCTTCGAGCGGAGATGCTCATAGGATTCCTTCGTCAGCGGCAGATTGTATTCCTCCCGCGCCATCAGTCCTTTGGATTTGTAGGTCAGATAATAGGTGTCATCCTCCTGACGGACACGCACAACCGGGGCAGTGCTTAGATATGCCTGCTCGATCTGGTGGAAGAGGTATCCGGCTATATCAAATGGAATGTGACTAATTAAATATTTGCGTTCGATTTCCATAAAATTAGTTGTCCTTTTTATATTTCTTAAAAAGTCTTAACAAAAGTACCGTATTTCTCCAAAATGAGAAAGCCATTTTTCTATAATTTCTTCACTGTTGGCCTCTATCACCCGAATCATACTGTTCAAAATTTGGGCTGATATTTTGGAAGAATTGTGGCTGAGCAATGCCTTGCCCGTACTGGTTATCCACACTTTTGTCGCATTTGAAGTTGCTCTTCCCTCTGCAATATGGACATGCACCGGTTCCAGCGGCTCATTTTCATTCGACCAAAAATATACAATATATGGTCCAATCGTGAACTACTCGGTAACTAAGTTACCAGAGCATCTGAAATC
>NZ_JAQEQF010000009.1:0-314 GCF_027698965.1 Clostridium fessum | reverse complement strand
TAACTAAGTTACCAGAGCATCTGAAATCTGGCGGGATACCGCCTTTTTTCAGGGTGCGTCCATGACACCACTACTGCTTGCCTTTCGGCTATACAGCTACTTTTATTATTTCTGGATTCTTTAGTCCGGTTACGGACAGTTCTTTCTGTTTTCCGGATACGGAAAGATATTTTCGCAGGATATTAAATGCTCCTACTGCATCCGCATTATGTCTTACTCCATCCGTTATATACATGCCCCGCTCTTTTCGGTTTGATGCCTCTGCATATCTTTTTGATACTTCTGGTGAAAACGGGCTGCACTGGCTGGTATAG
>NZ_JAQEQF010000008.1:0-161170 GCF_027698965.1 Clostridium fessum | reverse complement strand
ACCGCGCTGTCGTAGGTTCGAGTCCTACTCGGGGAGTTTTTAATTTAATATCTGGCCCCATGGTCAAGCGGTTAAGACATCGCCCTTTCACGGCGGTAACACGAGTTCGAATCTCGTTGGGGTCATTTATGGCGACATAGCCAAGTGGTAAGGCGTGGGTCTGCAACACCCTGATCACCAGTTCAAATCTGGTTGTCGCCTCTGAGGAATCATCGAAAGATGGTTCCTTTTTTTGTTTTACAAGAATTTTCGGAATTTTAACTGTTTGATTAGCTGTGAAGTAAGATGCGCTATCCGATTTTCACATCTTCTGCTATAATAGAATCATTCACGAAACGGCATTTTAAATAGCCGCGACAAAATTATTTTATAATATGGAGGAAGCGAAAATGGCAGAAAAATTACAGGAATACAGCCTGACCTGGGAAGTAACGGATGAGATGACGGCAAAGCGAATCGGAAGCGCAGGTTCCCAAATTTTGTCTACTCCGAATATGGTGGCCCTGATGGAGGCGGCAGCGCTGGAACTGGCGAAATCGTATCTGCAGGAAGGACAGACGACGGTCGGAGCGGAGATTCACTGCCGCCATCTGGCGCCGACGCCGGTGGGAATGAAGGTAACAGCGACTGCAAAACTCCGCAGCATTGAGCGCCGGAAAATGTGGTTTGATATTGAAGTAAACGATGAGAAGGGCAAATGCGGCGAAGGGTCCCATCTGCGGATCATGGTAAATTCAAAGGCGATGAGCGACAAGGCTGCGAGCAAGGCGGAATAAGGAGTATCAGGTTTAAGTATCATGCGCGGAGATAAAGAAAAGTGACTGGTCACGTGTGTGTGCAGCAACATAGAAAGAGAGGCAGCGGTGCGGACAGAAACGATAGGGTGGATCATTGGCATTTTGATTGCGGCAGCGCTTGTCTGGTGGATTTACCGCAAAATTAAGAGTAAAATGCGGCAGCTGGCGAGTACGCCGGAGGTACAGGTGCTTCGGTATGTGGCAAAGCATTTATCGGAAGGTGATTTGACGCAGCCAGACGCATCCAAACCGCGTTCGCTGGCGGGAATGGACCGGCTGTGCCTGCCGCAGATTGCAAAAGATTTCCCGGAGTTTAACTGGAGCGAGTGGAAGGCTCAGATCGAGACAGAATTGAGAAAAAAACTGGAAAAAGAGTATCAGAAGGTACATATCCACCGGACGGTCATCAGCCGCTATCAGAAGGAAAAAGGACTCTGCCGGATTCTGTGTGAGTCGGCGGTCGAGTATGAGGAAATGACTGAATATGAGAAAACGCCTGAGATGCAGTCAGAACTGCATTCGAATCTGATTCAGACGGTTTATGAGACGGAACTGGTATATGTCTATGAGGATGCGAAAACAGCAGGGGCAGCGGTTTCGCTTATCTGTCCAAACTGCGGTGCACCGATTCAGAAGCTGGGGTTGAAAAAGTGTGAATATTGTGGTTCCGTGCTGGAAGTCCAGAATAAGAAGGCATGGAGACTGCTGGAGATGCGGGAAAAGTAAGCGGGTGATCTCACGGTAGAATCCGGTGATGGGGAGAGAATGCTCCCGGATAAATTGCAGAAGAGTTTTATATGGGGCAGGAGCTTCCTGATGGCTGCCGCGAAAGCGGACAACCATGCAGGTAGTTTCCTGCCATTTGTCTGTGCTCGGAATGGAGGGAGCTTCCGGCGAAATGCCGACACCGACCTTTCCAGGTCAGACCGCTGTTTCAGTCTGAGACTTGTCGAACTGGCGGATGGAAGTTTCAAGATCCAGATGGGAATGCAGCATTTATTTAGTTTCAACTGGATGTAAATTCATAACCAGCTTTTCCGGATGCCGTCTAATCCACCGTAATGCAATCAGGCAGATGGCAACGGAGATGAGAGATCCGATCGGCGCTGCGAGTCCCATCGGATACAGTGTTTCCGGGAAATAGCGGCATGCGAGCCATGCGAGCGGGATGCGCGCTACCACGATCGAGATGCAGTTGTGCAGGAACGACAGCCCGGACAGTCCGCAGGCGCAGAAGAAACCGCTGCAGCAGAAATGGATACCGGCGATCATGCAGTCCAGCACATAGCTCTTCATATACTGGGTTCCGAGTCGGACAACCTCTGCCTCATCAGTAAAGAGGGAGACGGCGGCACCGGCAGCAAACTGCATGGCAATTGAGATGACCAGCCCGAAAGAAAATGTGATGCAGATCGCGTAGCGCAGCGTCTGACGGGCACGCTCAGGTTTTCCGGCGCCCAGGTTTTGAGCGGAGAGGGCGGAAACCGTGGAGAGAAGCGAGGATGGAACCAGAAACAGGATTCCGATCAGCTTTTCAACGATTCCGACCGCCGCCGCATCATTTAATCCGCGCTGGTTGGCAAACATGGTAATAACCAGAAAAGAAACCTGTATAAAGCCGTCCTGAACTGCAACTGGGATTCCGACCTGCAGGATGGAGGCTATGGTAGTCTTATGTGGATGGAGGTCACGGAGACGAAAACCCGGAAACATCCGTTTTTTAATGATTACGACCAGGGCGATCAGGACACTGCACATCTGTGACAGGGTCGTGCCGAGTGCCGCGCCGGACGGACCGAGCGAAAACACGCCCATTAAAAGGTAATCAAGCGCAATATTGATAATACAGGCGATTGCAACGAAATACATCGGACTTTTGGAGTCGCCCATGCCGCGGAAAATAGAGCTGATGATATTGTAGGCGGTGATGAACGGGATGCCGGTAAAGCAGATCATCAGATATGCCGCGGTGCCGTTTATCGCTTCCTCCGGGACAGACAGCAGCCTGATAATGCCGTGAACTGCCGTCAGCAGAAGTCCGGTCAGAAGAATGGACAGACCTGCAAATAAGGAAATCGTGTTACCGATGCCGCGCGCCGCAAGCTTCCGGTCACCCGCGCCGACCGCGCGTCCGATGAGAACTGTTGCGCCCATCGCCAGACCAACGATCATAACCGTCAGCATATGCATGACCTGACTGCCGACCGAGACCGCCGTCGTCCCATCCACGCCTCCAAACTGCCCGATAATAAACAGATCCGCCATGCCGTAGAGTGTCTGCAAAAAATAAGATAACAAATATGGCAGGGAGAAATAGATAACTGTTTTCAGCACACTGCCGGAGGTGAGATTCTTTTCCATGAATAAATCCTCGTCTTTCTGGTAAAAATAGATGACTCTGCCGTCGGCTGTCAGAAAGAAAACGCCGCAGAAATCATCTTCTGAGTATAGTTTATCAGAAATAACTATAATGTCTACAATAATTATGGAGTCAAGGAAAGAAAATCCTTGTTTTTAAGTAGGAAATTTGTGGTATAATATGAGCACTTAGCGAGGTGTTTTCGAGCTTAGTGCGAGTCATACCTAAATACTTAATGAAGCAGAGCCAAAGGCGATAGCTGAATTTAGTATTTATGGTATAATATGAGAAGGCAAATAAAACCCACTTTGATTTTACACAGGAGGTTTCATGAGTTTAGAGTTTAAAAAAATTGAAGTTAACAGTATCCAGGAGATGCTTCCGTTTTACGCGATGCGCCACAATATGACGTGCGACAGCGTATTTCTGGAGAGCTATGTCTGGAAAGATTATTATAATGTCCGTTATGCAATCTGGGAAAATAAGGCGCTTTTATGGCTGATGGAGAATGAAGGACGTTGTTTTTCCGCGATGCCGCTGTGCCGGGAGGAAGACCTGCCGGGGGCGTTTGCGGCGATTGAGGAGTATTTTAATGAAGAACTGGGATATCCGCTGGTTATCAATCTGGCGGATGAGTATGCAGTGAAATATTTAAATCTGCCGGAGGACAAATATCTGGTGGAAGAGCAGGTCGATTCGAGGGATTATCTCTACAACGGCGATGCGATGCGTTCCCTGGCGGGAAAGAAACTGCATAAGAAGAAAAACCGCGTCAACGCATTTAAGCGCGAATATGAGGGGCGCTATGAGTACCGCCGTCTGTGCTGTTCGGACAGCCACGATGTCTGGGTTTTTCTGGACCGCTGGAGACAGCAGAAGGGCGAGGAGGTCGAGGAACATCTCGATTATGAGGTAAAGGGCATTCACGATATTCTGAAAAACTGTTCAGAATTCAGTATCCACATGGGCGGCGTGTATATCGACGGTCAGATGGAGGCATTTACGATCGGAAGCTACAATCCGGTGGAACATATGGCGGTTATCCATATTGAGAAGGCAAACCCGGAGATCAACGGTCTGTACCAGTTTATCAACCAACAGTTCCTGATAGAGGAATTTCCTGAGGCTGAGTGGGTAAACCGCGAGGACGATATGGGCTTAGAGGGACTCCGGAAGGCGAAAATGACGTATTATCCGGCGGATTATGCACGCAAATATCTGGTAGAACAGCTGTTAAACGGCAGCAAGGGCTATCACTGGGCGGAGCAGATCGCCAATACGACGGCGGGAAGTGTGCTGACGTATCTGGATGCGGAGGATAAGGACGAGACGAAGCATCTCTGGCATATGTGTTTCCCGGAAGATTCGGAGAGTTTTATCGAGTATTATTATAAGGAAAAGACGAAGGATAACGAGATTCTGGTGAAAAAGGATAATGGACTTCTGATTTCGATGGTGCAGTACAATCCGTATGTGGTGAAGCTGCGTGGACGCCTCTGGAAGCTCGATTACCTGGTCGGAGTAGCAACCGAGGAGAGCCGCCGCCGCGAGGGACATTTCCGGGACGTATTTGTGAAAATGCTTCACGACGAGGAGGCAGCCGGAAAGCCGATCACGTATCTGGTTCCGGTCAACCCGGCTGTGTATGCGCCGATGGGATTTACCTTCATCGGAAATGTGGCATCCTATGAGCTGACCGAGGAGGCGAAACAGACGCTGACGCGCACGGTGTGCCAGGATACGCCGGAGGACTGCGGGCGGGCTGCCGTCTATATGGAACAGTGGCTGGGCGCACGGTATGAGATGTATACGCGCCGGGATGCGGCGTATGTGAGCCGTCTCATCAAGGAGCTGGCTTCTGAAAATGGCACGTTGGAATTCCTGGAACAGGACGGCAGGCTGGTTGGCCTGGATGCCTACTGGGGCTGGGAAGTCCGTGAACACCGGCTTTTGTATGCGGAGGACGCATACACGGTCAAGACGGGCGAGAAGCCGTGGAATATGGCGCGCCTGACGAATATCGGGGCGCTGCTGGCGGCATTTGGCTTAAAACAGGCAGAGCAGCAGGGAGAAGAAAAACGTATGCTCACACTGGGCATCCGTATGAATGATCCGATTCTGGAAATGAACAATGGTGAGTTTGTCTGGACGATTGGGGAGACAGGTTCCAGCCTGAAGGCGCGGAAACCGGAGCCGGATACCTGCGGCTGCACGGAAAATGTTTCCATATGGCTGGAGACGAAGCCGGAAGAGCTGGTGAGCTGGCTGTTTGGCTGCCGGAAAGCGGAAGAAATCTGGGGCGGACAGCTTGAAAATAAGGGGCTGGCAGAGATTCTGGCACAGGTGGATACGGTGAACGGCGTGTATCTGGATGAGATTGTGTAGAGTGCGTGCTGTAATTTTATAGGATAGAGAATATGCTTATTTTATGTAAACTAATAGCAACCGCTTTTATGTTTTCAGAAAAAGGAGAGGAGAGTGCGTCAGATGGGAGAGACAGACACATTAAAAAAATGGATTAATGAGTCAAATTATATTGTATTTTTTGGCGGGGCGGGTGTTTCGACCGAGAGCAATATCCCGGATTTTAGAAGCACGGACGGGCTGTACCATCAGGAGTATGACTATCCGCCGGAAACGATTTTAAGCCACAGCTTTTATATAAGAAAGCCAGAGGAATTTTACCGGTTTTACCGCAATAAGATGCTGTTCCCGAATGCAAAGCCGAACCGGGCGCATCTAGCGCTGGCGAAGCTGGAGCAGGAAGGAAAGCTGAAAGCGGTCATTACCCAGAATATCGACGGGCTGCACCAGGCAGCAGGCAGCAAAGAGGTGCTGGAGCTGCACGGATCGGTGCTCCGCAATCATTGTACGCGCTGCGGCAGGTTTTACGGATTGGATGATATTTTGAAGATGAAGGGCGTGCCGAAGTGCGGCTGCGGCGGCGTGATCAAGCCGGATGTCGTGCTGTATGAGGAAGGACTGGACAATGAGGTAATTGAGCGGTCAATTGCCCATATCCGCAAGGCAGATATGCTGATCATCGGCGGCACCTCGCTGGTGGTGTACCCGGCAGCGGGGCTGATTGATTATTATCATGGAAATAAACTGGTTCTGATCAATAAATCAGCGACCTCGCGCGATGGTCAGGCGGATCTGGTTATCAGCGACAGCATCGGGAAGGTGCTGGGGGACGCGGTCGGGGTATAAGGTAGTAACAGGGGAGAGAGGAAATGGTATACGAGGTTGGAGATATTGTAAAACTCAAAAAGCCGCACCCGTGCGGCAGCCATGAGTGGGAGATCCTGCGGGTCGGCGCGGATTTCCGTTTGAAATGTGCCGGCTGCGGGCATCAGGTGATGATGGCACGACCGTTGGTAGAAAAGAGTACCAGAGGACTGAAAAAAGCGGGAGAGAAGTCCGAATAAGAGCGGCGGGTGGGCGTACAGATGCAGGCA
The DNA here is from genome assembly GCF_027698965.1 of Clostridium fessum. Taxonomy (NCBI): domain Bacteria; kingdom Bacillati; phylum Bacillota; class Clostridia; order Eubacteriales; family Clostridiaceae; genus Clostridium; species Clostridium fessum. Next base: position 154,556 of record NZ_JAQEQF010000008.1, on the reverse strand, counting down.
GCTTCATGATCTGGCAGTCAGTAAAAGAATGCAGTAAGAAGGGGCAGAAAGCCCGGAAAAAACGAGAAAATTTACATAGAAAATCTCGAAAAAGTGCTTGCCAAGCCGTTCCTTTTTTGGTATCATAGATATTCGGTAATATATAACACAAAAATCCTTACTCCCTGCTGGAGTCAGGGGGTCAGTGACCACAAGGAGGTAAGAAAGAGCATGAACAAATATGAATTAGCAGTTGTTCTTAGCGCAAAACTCGAGGACGAAGAGAGAGCCGCAGCGATGGAGAAAGTAACAGGTTACATCACACGTTTCGGCGGTACAGTAACTGACATTGATGAATGGGGCAAGAAGAGACTTGCTTACGAGATTCAGAAAATGAAAGAAGGATTCTACTACTTCGTACATTTCGAGTCTGATTCCGTATGCCCGAATGAGGTGGAGAACCACATCCGCATCATGGAGCCGGTTATCAGATACTTATGCGTAAGACAGGATGCGTAAGAGTAGATAAAGAAAGAGTGATCGTATGAATAAAGTAATTCTGATGGGCAGATTAACGAGAGATCCGGAAGTGAGATACTCTCAGGGCGAGAGAGCTATGGCAATCGCCAGATACACGCTGGCAGTAGACCGCAGAGGCCGCAGAGGCGGAAGCGGAGACGACAGCGCACAGACAGCGGATTTCATTCCGTGTGTTGCATTTGACAGAGCAGGCGAATTCGCTGAGAAGTATTTTCATCAGGGAACCAAGCTCGTAGTAACCGGAAGAATTCAGACTGGCAGCTATACCAATCGTGACGGCCAGAAAGTATATACGACAGAAGTGATTGTAGAGGATCAGGAATTTGCAGAGAGCAAGAATGCGGCATCTGGCAACAGCGACGGCGGTTACCGTCCGGCAGAGCGCCCGGCTCCGTCCAGCGCAATCGGCGATGGATTCATGAATATTCCTGATGGAGTAGAAGACGAAGGCCTTCCGTTCAACTAGGTTCGGGAATCGGTCCCCCGGCGGACGGAGTGCGCGAGAGCGCCATCAGGCTGATGTGTGTGAAGGAGGAAAGACCAATGGCATTCAATAAAGGCGATAAAACAGACGCTTCCAAGATCAGAAGAGGCGGTATGCGTAGAAGAAAAAAAGTTTGTGTATTCTGCGGCGAGAAGAACGGCGAAATCGATTACAAAGATACAAATAAATTAAAGAGATACGTATCCGAGAGAGGAAAAATCCTTCCGAGACGTATCACTGGCAACTGTGCTAAACATCAGAGAGCTCTGACTGTAGCTATCAAGAGAGCAAGACATCTGTCCCTGATGCCGTATGTTTGCGAGTAATCCTTGTAAAATAAGGTTTTTTTAAGGGTAAAGGAAGATTTTTACTCAAATTTCACTCAATTATTGAGGATAAAAATGATTGGGATTCCATGTGAGAGATCATGTGGGATCCCTTTTTGTATAATAGGAAATTCCATGGAATTCCCTATTACACAAAAAGACAAATTTCAAAAATAAGTGCTTTACAAAGATACTTTAGTATGCTAATATGGTAGCATATTAAAAAGCGAGACGGAAACCGGCAAAGGGAGAACGGCTTCCACTGTCTGAAAATGAGGAGGACACCAATTATGAAAAAGAGATTTGTGAGCGCAGCGCTGGCTGCAGTAATGGCACTTTCCATGACCGCATGTGGCAGCAGCAACAGCGCAGCAGAGACAACCGCAGCAGACACAGAGGCGGCTGAGAGCCAGGCAGAGGAAACCACCGCAGAAGAGGCGAAGACAACCGACGGCGGCACTCTGATTGTTGGTTTTGATCAGGATTTCCCGCCGATGGGATTTGTAGGCGATGACGGCGAGTACACCGGATTTGACCTGGAGCTGGCACAGGAAGTTGCAAAACGCCTGGGTCTGGAATATAAGGCACAGCCGATTGCCTGGGATTCTAAAGATATGGAGCTTGAGTCCGGCAATATCGACTGCATCTGGAATGGATTTACGATGACGGGTCGTGAGGATGATTACACCTGGACTGAGCCGTACATGGCAAACCAGCAGGTATTTGTCGTAGCCAATGATTCGGATATCAGCAGCCAGGCGGATCTGGCAGGCAAGATCGTAGAGGTTCAGGCAGATTCTTCCGCAGAGGCAGCTTTAAAAGAGGCACCGGAACTGACCGCTACTTTCAAGGAGCTTCTGACAACCGCTGATTACAACACCGCATTCATGGATCTGGAGCAGGGCGCCGTTGATGCCATTGCGATGGACGTAATCGTAGCAGGCTATCAGATTCAGCAGAGAAACGCTGATTTCAAGATTCTGGACGATTCCCTTTCTGAGGAAGAATACGGCGTAGGCTTCAAGAAGGGCAACACCGAGTTAAGAGATAAAGTTCAGAGCACTCTGGAAGAGATGGCAGAGGATGGAACCTTACAGGAAGTTTCTGAGAAATGGTTTAGCAAAGACGTAACTACCATCGGCAAATAGTAATTAATCGTTGATTGTAAAAACGAAACATTATTAAATAATAGGAATAGGGACGGCTGTGAATGATTTCATGGCAGTCCCCATTCGCGGTTTATGTGTTTAACTGTGAAGTCACAGCACATTCCGTTACCGGGCACGTATGCGTGAACAGTAACGAATCTACATTTTAGAAAGCAGGTATGGGATAATTATGGGTAAGATGACACTCCAGCAGATGATTACACAGCTTGCGGGTGGTATGGCAGTCAGCACACAGATTTTTGTGATCACACTGCTATTTTCACTTCCGTTAGGACTCGTGATCGCGTTCGGGCGTATGTCGAAGAACAAGCTGATCCAGACGATTGTAAAAGTATATATTTCGATTATGCGAGGCACACCGCTGATGCTGCAGCTGATGGTGGTGTATTTTGGACCGTATTATCTGTTCCGCATCAAAGTCGGCAGCAGTTACCGTCTGTGGGCTACCTTCATCGGTTTTGTCATTAACTATGCGGCATATTTTGCCGAGATTTACCGTAGCGGCATCCAGTCGATGCCGGTCGGACAGTATGAGGCAGCGGAGATTCTGGGTTATGGAAAGGCACAGACCTTCTTCAAGATCATCCTGCCGCAGGTAATCAAGCGGATTCTTCCGTCGGTGACGAATGAGGTCATCACGCTGGTAAAAGATACGTCTCTGGCGTTTACGTTGAGCGTGGCGGAGATGTTCTCAATCGCCAAGGCACTGGCGGCATCCCAGACGAATATGATGCCGTTTGTGGCAGCAGCCGTATTTTACTATATTTTCAATCTGGTTGTGGCAGTTGCAATGGAATGGATTGAGAAAAAGCTGGATTATTACCGATAGAAGCGGGAGGAATGTGGAAAATGAACCTGTTAGAATTAAATCATGTGGAAAAATCATTCGGCGATCTGTCGGTTTTAAAGGATATTTCACTGAGTGTGAGCGAGGGCGAGATCGTGTCCATCATCGGACCGTCCGGCTCGGGTAAATCGACGCTTCTGCGCTGCGCGACGATGCTGGAGACGATGGACCACGGCGAGATCGTATATTTAGGAAAGAGAGCAGCCTGGACGGGCGCGGATGGCAAGGTCAGCTATGCGGACAAGAAGGACATGAAGGAGATCCGCAGCCAGTACGGTCTGGTGTTCCAGAATTTTAACCTGTTTCCGCACTATTCTGTGCTGAAAAATATCACAGACGCGCCGATCCATGTGCAGAAGCGCGACAAGGAGACGGTTTATAAAGAGGCGCGCGAGCTTCTGAAAAAAATGGGTCTGGAGGATAAGGAGGACTATTATCCGTACCAGCTCTCCGGCGGTCAGTGCCAGCGTGTGGCGATCGCCCGTGCATTGGCACTGAATCCGAAGATTCTGTTTTTCGACGAGCCGACCTCCGCACTGGATCCGGAGCTGACGGGAGAAGTATTGAAGGTTATTAAGTCGTTAGCGGATCTGCACATCGCGATGGTGATTGTTACCCATGAGATGGCGTTTGCGAAAGATATTTCCCACCGCGTGATCTTCATGGCAGACGGACTCATCGTTGAGGAGGGCGCGCCGGAGAAGGTGTTTGCTTCGGATAATGAGAGAACGAAGAGCTTTTTGGGACGGTATGGGAAGATTCTGTAAGAAATAATTAGGAAAATGGAAGATGGGCGTTGCTGGTTTTGGAGTGGAAAATCGGCGACGCCCGTTTTTTATGGGGAAGCATTTTATGGGGAAGCATATAAGTCTTATTTGCAATTTTACAGTAAATGTGATACGCTTTTATCAAGTATTCCGATTTGCGAGGCAGTAGATACCTTTCAAAAAGGAATGGAACAGAAATAATCGAGTGTTCCGGTGATGCTGGAAGTGGTGAAAAGCGATGCTGACGTTTGAGACGGGTCTTGAAGGAAAGGGGAGCGGTTCATGGAGATTCGTATACCCTTTTTGAGATGGATGGAGTCCGCGTCTGCGCGGGCTCTTTTTGATCCATTTGCTCTATAGAAAGGCGGGGCTGGAAAAAGTGGTGCCTGTGGATGGAAGATTTTGCAGGACAGGATCGCAGCATGGTTTTTAGCGGAGATATTTGAAATGGTATCTGTTGTAGAGAAAAATTTGGACAGATAAACAGGAAGATATGAGGGAAAAACATGGAGACAGAATCAAGAGTTGCCGTGATCGGTATTGTGGTCGATCAGACGGGAGATACGGAAGAGTTGAATAAGGTGCTGCACCAGTACGGGCAGTATATCGTAGGGCGGATGGGGATTCCTTACCACAAACGGAACGTGAATATTATCAGCGTCGTGATTGACGCGCCGGGTGATGTGATCAGTGCGCTGTCCGGGAAGCTGGGGATGCTGCGAGGGATTTCTTCGAAGGCGCTGTATTCGAAGGCGCCGGAAGCACAGGAATGAAAACGAGGTGACGGAATGGCAGATTTTACACGCGCGGGGCTTCGACCGTCTGACTGGTGGCGGGAGGCGGTCCGTCCAGGCGCTGAACAGATAGAAACGATTACAGAATTAAAGAGATTGATTGACCGTCTGGAAGCGGGGGAGTCCCTGACGGAGGATGAGTGGGTCAGTCTGATCGAGGGACGTTCACCGGAGCTGGCGGACTACATCTTTGAAAAAGCGCGCTGCATCCGGGAAAGAGAGTACGGAAAAGCGGTGTATGTGCGGGGACTCATTGAGTGCAGCAATTATTGCAAAAACGACTGTCTTTATTGCGGCATCCGAAGGAGCAACCGAAATGCAAGCCGGTACCGCCTGAGTCGGGAGGAGATTCTTTCCTGCTGTGAGAATGGTTATCAGCTGGGGTTCCGCACCTTTGTTTTGCAGGGCGGTGAGGATCCGGCGATGACGGACGACTGGGTGATGGAGATGGTGCAGGCGATCCGGGCAGGATTTCCAGATTGTGCGATTACTTTGTCGCTCGGAGAAAAGAAGTATGATACGTTGAAACGCTGGAAAGAGGCAGGGGCGGACCGGTATCTGCTGCGCCATGAGACGGCGGACGCGTGCCATTACGCGAGCCTGCATCCGGCAGAGATGTCATTTGAACACCGGATGCAGTGCCTGCGTGATTTAAAGGCGCTTGGATATCAGACCGGATGCGGTTTTATGGTCGGTTCGCCGCACCAGACGGCGCGCTGTCTGGCGAGAGATATGCGTTTTATCGAAGAACTGGATCCGGAAATGGTGGGAATCGGTCCGTTTATTCCGCAGCATGACACTCCGTTTGGCGGGGAGGCGGCGGGAACGTTGGAAGAGACATTGTTTCTTTTAGGGCTGCTTCGCCTGCTGAAGCCGAAAGTGCTGCTTCCGGCGACGACGGCGCTCGGAACGATTCACCCGATGGGGCGCGAACTGGGGATTCTGGCAGGCGGAAACGTCGTGATGCCGAACCTGTCTCCGGTCGGGGTGCGCGCCAAATATATGCTTTATGACAATAAAATCTGCACGGGAGACGAGGCGGCGGAGTGCGTCAGCTGCATGAAACGGCGCATGGAAAGCATCGGGTACGAGGTAGTCGTCGACCGGGGAGATTATAAGGGGTAAAAGCCTGCGATTTGGTTTGTTGGCATCGAAAGATGCTTACAGATAAATAAACTGACGGGGAAGGAGGCGATGGACGGCTGGTTATGCTGGCATTTTTGAAATTGAAAATGCCGGAGGAAAACATGGCAGCTATCATCCTGACCTGTAAGAAAAGGAGAAGAGACTATGAGTTACAATTACAACCCATCATCCAAAAAGGCAGAGGAATTTATCAACCATGAGGAAATTTTAGAGACTCTTTCCTATGCCGAGAAGAACAAAAACAATGTGGAACTGATCGATCAGATTCTGGCGAAGGCGCGGCTTCGAAAAGGGCTGAGCCACCGCGAGGCGGCAGTGCTTCTTGACTGCGAGATCCCGGAAAAGGTGGAGGAGATCTTTGAGCTGGCGCGCCAGATCAAGCAGGATTTCTACGGAAACCGGATCGTCATGTTTGCGCCGCTGTATCTGTCGAATTACTGCGTGAATGGCTGCGTGTACTGTCCATATCACATGAAAAACAAGCACATTGCCAGAAAGAAGCTGACGCAGGAGGAAATCCGCCGGGAGGTAATTGCGCTTCAGGATATGGGACATAAACGTCTGGCGCTGGAGACGGGCGAGGATCCGGTCAACAATCCGATTGAATATGTGCTGGACAGTATCAAGACAATTTACAGTATCAAGCATAAAAACGGGGCGATCCGCCGGGTCAATGTCAATATTGCGGCGACGACGGTGGAGAATTACCGGAAGCTGAAAGAGGCGGGAATCGGAACGTATATCCTGTTCCAGGAGACGTACCATAAGGAGAGCTATGAGCGCCTGCATCCGACGGGACCAAAGCACAATTACTGTTATCACACGGAGGCGATGGACCGCGCGATGGAGGGCGGTATCGACGATGTGGGAATCGGCGTTTTATTTGGTCTGGAGTTGTACCGGTATGAATTTGCAGGACTTTTGATGCACGCGGAACATCTGGAGGCAGTTTTTGGTGTTGGTCCGCACACCATCAGTGTGCCGCGCATCCGCCGGGCGGACGATATCGACCCATCGACCTTTGACAACGGTATCAGCGACGATATTTTTGAGAAGATCGTAGCCTGCATCCGGGTGGCAGTTCCGTACACGGGCATGATTATCTCAACGAGAGAGAGCAAAGCCTGTCGGGAGCGGGTGCTGCGGCTGGGCGTATCGCAGATCAGCGGCGGTTCCCGCACCAGTGTCGGCGGATATGCAGAGGAAGAGCCGGAGGAGGAAAATTCGGCGCAGTTCGATGTGAGCGACAACCGGACACTCGACCAGGTGGTCCGCTGGCTGATGGAATTAGGCTATATCCCAAGCTTCTGTACGGCGTGCTACCGGGAAGGACGGACGGGCGACCGCTTTATGAGCCTGTGCAAGAGCGGGCAGATTCAGAACTGTTGTCATCCGAATGCGCTGATGACGCTCAAGGAGTATCTGGAGGATTATGCGGCGCCGGGGACGAAAGAGATTGGAGAGAAGCTGATTCAGGCGGAGATCGGTTCGATTCCGAAAGAAAAAGTGCAGGAGATCGTGAGAAAAAATCTGGTTGAAATTGAAAAGGGGCAGCGGGATTTCAGGTTTTAACTAAATCAGGAGGATCAAAATGGGAATGAATGAGACGCCGTCCGGCGAGCGGGTACATATCGCGTTTTTTGGACGGAGAAATGCGGGAAAATCGAGTCTGGTCAATGCGGTGACCGGGCAGGAGCTGGCGATCGTGTCGGACATCCGGGGAACGACGACCGATCCGGTCTATAAATCGATGGAGCTTCTGCCGCTCGGTCCGGTGGTTATCATCGACACGCCTGGAATCGACGATGAGGGCGAGCTGGGCTTAAAGAGAGTTGGCAAGACTCGTCAAGTCTTAAATAAGGCGGATCTGGCAGTCCTGGTGGTGGATGCGGTGGAAGGAATCAGCAGCTGGGAAGAAGAGATGCTCCGGCTGTTTGAGAAGAAGGAAATCCCGTATCTGGTGGTTTACAATAAGATGGATTTGCTGACGGGAAAATCGGAACAGGAACCGGTTGTGGAACATACCGCCTATGTGAGTGCCCGGACGAGAGAAGGAATCCAGCAGTTAAAAGAGCAAATGGCACGTCTTACGTCACAGGAGACGGATGAAAAACGGCTGGTTGCTGATCTAGTAAAACCGTTTGATACGGTAATTCTGGTTGTTCCGATTGACAAGGCGGCGCCGAAGGGGCGGCTGATTCTGCCGCAGCAGCAGGTCATCCGGGATCTGCTGGACATCGGTGCGATGCCGTTTGTCTGCCGGGAAAGTGAACTTTCGGAGACGTTTGCAAAATTGAAAGAAGCTCCGGCATTGGTAATCACGGACAGCCAGGTATTTCCGCTGGTAGACCGGCTGACACCGCCGCAGGTGCGTCTGACTTCCTTTTCCATTTTGTTTGCGCGGTATAAGGGGGATCTGAAACAGGCAGCGGAGGGCGCCAAAGCGCTGGAAATGATACAGGACGGAGATCCGATTCTTATTTCTGAGGGCTGTACGCATCATCGCCAGTGCGGTGACATCGGCACGGAGAAGTTGCCGGACTGGATCCGCCAGTACACGGGAAAAGCGCCGGAGTTTCATTTTACATCGGGGACGGAATTTCCAGAGGATGTGTCCGGTTATAAGCTGATCGTTCATTGCGGCGGCTGTATGCTGAATGCGCGGGAGATGAAGAGCCGTCTTCGCAGCGCTGCCGATCAGGAGATCCCGATGACCAATTATGGGATTTTGATTGCCTATATGAAGGAAATTTTGAAACGGAGCATGGGGGCACTGGAGCCGGTCAGGTAGGAAATTTGGGCGGAGAAATGAACGGAAAGAGCGTAAATAATTAGAAACTTAGAAATAAAGGCGGATAAAGCTGCTGGACGATGGAAATGCCTGTCGGACAGCAGCTTTTTTCATAGGAAATTGCGACCTATGAAAAAACGCTCCGCGAGGATGCGCACTCGTGTGAAGCAGTTTTTTGATTTAGCAGATGCCAGAATGTAAACTATATTAATCTTGTATGTTGACATTTAAAAATCAACGGTTTATAATAGCGAAAGTTAGCTAAATGAGAAAAATAGGATATTTTTTAAGTTGGACCGAAGGATAACCAAAAAAAGTGTTTTGATTTTGATAAGGAGTAGAAGATATGAGTTTACAACTGGCAGAAGAGATTATAAAGGGACGCCGTCTGAAACGGGGCGAGGATTTAAGCTTTTTATTGAGTGAGGATCTGGATGAGCTTTGTGCGGGAGCTGATAAAATCCGGAAGGAGCTCTGCGGAAACCATGTGGATCTGTGTTCTATCATTAATGGACGAAGCGGACGCTGCGGCGAGGACTGCAAGTTTTGTGCGCAGTCAGCCTGTCATCATACGAAGGTGGAAGAATATCCATTTCTGGAGCCAGAGGAGATTCTGGAGGACTGCAAGCGTCATGAGGCGAAGAAAGTACATCGTTACTCCATCGTGACGGCGGGACGTGCGCTGACGGGAGCGGAGATGGAGAAGGCGCTTCGGGCATACCGCGCTATGAAGAAGGAATGCAAGGTAGAGCTCTGCGCCTCCCACGGACTTCTGTCACAGGAAGATTTCAACCGTCTGAAAGAGGCGGGCGTGGGACGGTATCATGCCAATATTGAGACTTCCCGGAGAAATTTCCCGAATATCTGTACAACACATACATTTGAGGACAAGCTGGAGGTCATCCGGCGCGCGCAGGCGGCAGGACTTTCCGTCTGTTCCGGCGGCATCATCGGTATGGGAGAAACCTGGGAAGACCGGATCGACATGGCGATCACGCTGAGCGAGCTCGGGATCAAGTCAATTCCGATCAATATCCTGCGTCCGATTCCGGGCACGCCGCTGGAACATCAGGCAGCGCTTTCGGAGGATGAGATTTTGCGGACGATTGCCATTTTCCGTTATATCAATCCGACCGCGATGGTCCGTCTGGCAGCAGGACGAAATTCAATGGAACATTCCGGCGAACAGGCATTCCGTTCCGGCGCAAACGCAGCCATCACCGGAGATATGCTGACAACCTCCGGAAACCGCATCAGCGAGGACCAGGAGATGCTGGCGGCGATGGGATTCACATTATAAAAAAGGAGTATCCATATCATGAGTAAAACACTTTCCGCAGAAGTGGAGCACAAACCTTACTTTACAACCAAACGGATGGCGCTGATTGGTGTGATGACGGCGGTAACCTGTATTCTGGGACCGTTCTCGATTCCGCTTCCATTCAGCCCGGTTCCGATTTCCTTTACAAATCTTGCCATTTATCTGGCAGCATATGTGCTGGGAATGAAAGCCTGCACGGTGAGTTACCTGATTTATATGCTGCTTGGCATGGTGGGCGTTCCGGTATTTTCCGGATTTACGGCAGGAGTCAGTAAGCTGGCAGGACCGACCGGCGGCTATCTCGTCGGATTTATCCTGATGGCGCTGATTGTTGGATTTTTCGTGGATCATTTTCCGGGCAAAGTAGCCCTGCATATCGTTGGCATGGTACTGGGACTGGCGATTTGCTATATTTTCGGAACGGTATGGCTGGCAGGTCAGCTTAACATGACCTTTGTAGCCGGACTGGGTGTGGGCGTTATCCCGTATCTGCCGGGCGATGCAGTCAAAATCATTTTCACAGCTTTGATCGGACCGAAGCTGCGCCGCGAAATTTACCGGTTAGGAGAATAAAAAGCGTCTGGCTGTAAAAATGACTGTTTAGATAAAATGATATTTAAAATGAAGGACAGATGGGTGAAAGTGGAATACATAAAACGCTTTCATCCATCTTTTTTTGCTGAATGAAACGAAGCGGTTGGTTCACATTTTATAGAAACTAAGAAGAAAAGAAAAAATAAAGGCAAAAGAAAACAGAAATAATCACATATATGGAATAAAATACAGAAAAATAAGAAGTGAGTGCGACTAAACTTGAACAATTTCGGGGCGTGTGTTATACTAAAGACAGAAAAAAGAGGGAGATTCCGGAGGAACAGGGAGGAGGCAGTTGTATGGAGAAAAAGATTATCACTATCAGTCGTGAATATGGAAGCGGAGGTCGTCAGATTGGTCTGGCTGCCGCTAAAAAACTGGGAATGGAATTTTATGATAAGGAATTGATCGATGCTGCTGCGAAGGAGATCGGTTTTCCAGCGGAAATTATTGCGGATCGTGAGCAGCGTCTGACAAACAGCCTGCTTTACAATTTTGCGATGGGAACTTTGTATGGACTTTCCTATCCGAAAGAGCCGAAGCTCAGTGAACTGCCATTGACAGAGCAGATCTATGTGGCGCAGAAGAAGGCGATCGAGGAGGCGGCAAAGCGCGGAAGCTGCGTATTTATCGGAAGATGTGCTGATTATATTCTGAGAAGCCGTCCGGATGTACTGCGTGTCTTTGTTTATGCGGATCGTGATATCCGGCTCCGCCGCGCGATTGACGAATATGGGGATCTGGAAGAGCATATCGATGAATTTATGCACCAGACCGACAAACGCCGCCGGATCTACTATGAAAACTATACGAATCAGCGCTGGGGCGACAGAGAAAACTATGATCTGATGCTGAACAGCGGAGATTTGGGAATTGAGAAGTGCGTGGAGTTGATTTGCCAGGCGGTGAAGTAAAAGAAGAGTGGCATTTATAGTTTCATGCAGTCGATATGAGGATATCTAAGATAACAGATGCAAAGAAGATGATTGAAATTTTTTGTAGTTATGTTATCTATATATAAAGGATCTCACCGATAGCGGTTGGACCCTTAAATGATAAGTTAAAAATAACCGCTCAAGTTTGCAGGACCGGGGCGGTTATTTTTGTGTCTTATTACTAGCTCGACCAACTTTATAGCCGAGACTAAAGCATATAAAGCATTTCGTAAAAGATATACGAGCGCAGGTTACTGGGCACGTATGCGTGCACAATAACTAGCACGGCGGCTCTGGTTTGTCAATGGGGGATTGTCTGGACGAATCCCCCTCACTATGCTATAATAAGGGGCATCAAGTCATTTTGGTTGCTTTATCGTTACCGCTCATGGCAGGTATTTTGAAAACCGGCACATGGACAGCAACATTGTATGCACGGGAGAATGAGATGAAAGAAAATATGAAAATACGAGGTCAGCTGCGGACGTATCTGCAGTGGCCGATCATACTGTCGGTATTCCTGTTGGCGGCGAACCTGGCAGTTGGGATTGTGAGCCCGGCTGCCGGTCTTGTGATGTCCGGATTTACGGTTATATATGTGCTGGTGGCACTCTGGCTGTTCATATACCGGAGAAAACGTCTGATGGGCGGACTGGTGGAGTTTTCGGCGGAGTATGTGTGGGTGCAGAAACAGCTCCTCTATGAGATGGCGGTGCCGTATGCCATCGCGGACACAGAGGGACATTTCCTCTGGTTGAACCACTCCTTTTCGGAGATCGTCGGGGAAGATAAAAACTGCCGTAAGAATATCGCGGCGGTCTTTCCGGAACTGACGCGGGAATTTTTGGATGAGATGGACGAAAAAACGAGCGTTCATTCTTCATTTGACGGTAGATTTTACCGGATCGATATCCAGCAGGTGGCGCTGAGCGAGACGGAAGGTATGAAGCTTGGCGCGGTGGACGAGGACAGCGGTGAGATGCTTTTAGTGCTGTATCTCTGCGATGAGACGGAGATTCTGCGTTGCAAGCAGCAGATCAACAACCAGCGTCTGGTGGCGGGACTTATTTATCTCGACAACTACGACGAGGCGCTGGAGAGTGTCGAGGAGGTACGCCGTTCCCTGCTGGTTGCCCTGATTGACCGGAAAATTACGAAGTATTTCATGGCGATGGAAGGTATCGTCAAGAAGCTGGAAAATGACAAGTATCTGTTTGTGATCAAGCAGCAGTACACGAAAGAGATTCAGGAGAGCCGCTTTTCGATCCTGGAGGATGTCAAGACGGTTAATATCGGAAATGATATGGCTGTCACGCTGAGTATCGGTATGGGTATGAATGGCGACAGCTACATCCGCAACTATGAGTATGCGAGAACGGCGATTGATATGGCGCTGGGACGCGGCGGCGATCAGGCGGTTGTCAAGGATGGCACGAAGATCCGCTATTACGGCGGCAAATCGCAGCAGCTGGAAAAAACGACCCGTGTCAAGGCGCGTGTCAAAGCGCATGCGATGCGCGAGCTGATGGATACGAAGGATAAGATGTTGATCATGGGACACAAGATCGGCGATACGGATTCCTTTGGCGCGGCGATTGGTATCTGGCGGATTGCGACCTCTTTTAATAAAAAGGCGCGGATCGTCATCAATGGGGTCAATTCTTCCGTGAAACCAATGATGGCGCGGTTTGAAAACAGCTCTGATTACCCGGAGGATCTGTTCTTAACCGGCGAGGAAGCGGCAGAGTGGGCGGATTCCAACACGATGTTAGTTGTGGTTGATGTCAACCGCCCGAGTATCACGGAGGCACCGGAATTGCTCAAGCAGATCAAAACGATCGTGGTGCTTGACCATCACCGCCAGAGCAGCGAGATCATTGATAATGCAGTGTTATCTTATGTCGAGCCGTATGCATCTTCGGCGTGTGAGATGGTAGCCGAGGTATTGCAGTATATCGGCGACGACGGCATCAAGATCAAGCCGGCGGAGGCGGATGCGATGTACGCCGGTATCGTGATTGACACAAACAATTTCATGAACCAGGCAGGCGTCCGCACCTTTGAGGCGGCGGCGTTCCTGCGTAGAAACGGCGCGGATGTCGTGCGTGTGAGAAAGCTGTTCCGCGACCGGCTGGAGGACTACCGGGCGAGAGCTGAGGCGATCCAGAAAGCAGAGATTTATCACGGCGCATTTGCGATTTCCGTGTGTCCGTCCGAAGGACTTGAAAGTCCTACCGTGGTTGGTGCACAGGCGGCAAATGAGCTGCTGGATATTGTAGGCATCAAGGCGTCATTTATCCTGACGCAGATGGGCGACACGATCTATTTCAGCGCGCGTTCGATCGATGAGATCAACGTGCAGATTATCATGGAGCGCTTGGGCGGCGGCGGACACCGCACGATTGCGGGTGCACAGCTTAAGGGTGCGACGATCGATGAAGCCAGAGAGAAATTAAAAGATCTCATTACGGATATGATGGAGAAAGGAGAAATATAACGATGGAAGTTGTATTATTAGAGGATGTAAAGGCACTTGGCAAAAAAGGTCAGATTGTAAAGGTAAGCGACGGCTATGGACGCAACTTTATTCTGACAAAGAAACTGGGAATCGAGGCAACACCGAAGAACTTAAATGATCTGAAGCTGCAGAAGGCAAATGAGGCGAAGATCGCGGCAGAGCACCTGGCAGCAGCGAAGGATCTGGCAAAACATCTGGAGGATAAGTCCATCACCCTGTCCATCAAGGCAGGCGAGGGCGGAAAAGCATTCGGCTCTGTTTCTTCCAAGGAGATTGCAAAGGCGATCAAAGATCAGTTAAATCTGGATATTGACAAGAAGAAACTGGTTCTGCCGGAGCCGATTAAGACCTTTGGCACACACGAAGTTCCGATCAAGCTTCACAAAGAAGTAACCGGAAAACTGGCAGTAAAGGTTGTAGAAGCTTAATATGGAGGACTGAATCATGGAGGAAGCCCTGATAAAGCGGGTTCTCCCGCACAGTGTAGAGGCGGAGCAGTCAGTCATCGGATCCATGCTTATGGATCGGGAAGCAATTATCGCGGCGTCTGAGATTATCACAGGCGCCGATTTTTACCAGCACCAGTATGGCGTCATGTTTGAGTCGATGGTCGAGCTTTTCAATGAAGGGAAGCCGGTCGATCTGGTGACGCTTCAAAATCGGCTACGCGAAAAAGATGTTCCGCCGGAGGTCAGCAGCCTGGACTTTGTCCGGGATATCATGACATCTGTGCCGACCTCGGTCAATGTCAAATCGTATGCCAATATCGTGCGGGAAAAGGCAGTCCTGCGCCGTTTGATAAAAGTGAATGAGGAGATTGAAAACCTCTGTTACGGCGGAAGGAACAAGCTGGAGGATATTCTGGCGCACACGGAGAAATCGGTGTTTGACCTGCTCCAGAGCCGCGGAGGCGGAGAGTTTGTGCCGATCCGCCAGGTGGCGTTGAATGTTCTGGAAAAGATTGAGGCGGCGTCGAAGAGCAACAGCACCGTCACGGGTATTCCGACCGGATTTATCGATCTGGATTACCGGACGTCGGGATTCCAGCCGTCCGATTTTATTTTGATTGCGGCGCGTCCTTCGATGGGTAAGACGGCGTTTGTTCTGAATGTCGTCGAGCATGTGGCGGTCAAAAAAGGGCTTCCGTGCATGGTATTCAGCCTGGAAATGTCGAAGGAACAGCTGGTCAACCGTATGCTGTCGATGGAGTCGAATGTCGATTCCCAGAAGCTGCGTACCGGTACGCTGACGGATTCCGACTGGGATGCCGTCGTGGAAGGCATCGGTACGATCGGAAGTTCCAAGCTGATCATCGATGATACGCCGGGTATCTCGATCTCGGAGCTGCGCTCGAAATGCCGCAAGGTGAAGCTGGAGTACGGTTTAAGCCTTGTCATTATCGACTATTTACAGCTGATGAGCGGCAGCGGAAAGAGCGGAGAGAACCGCCAGCAGGAGATTTCGGAGATTTCCCGTTCACTAAAGGCGCTGGCGCGAGAGCTGAATGCGCCGGTTATCTCCCTGTCGCAGCTTTCCCGTGCCTGCGAGACACGTCCGGACCATCGCCCGATGCTTTCGGATCTGCGTGAGTCTGGTGCGATTGAGCAGGATGCCGATGTGGTTATGTTTTTGTACCGTGATGATTATTACAACAAGGATACGGATACGCCGAATATCGCGGAGGTAATCATTGCCAAACAGCGTAATGGTCCGATAGGAACGGTGCAGCTGATGTGGAGACCGGAGCTGACGAAGTTTGCGAATTTGGCGAAATAGGGTCGCTGGGGGACGGGACTGGAGAAAAGGAATGGAAGATGCTTGAATTAATACAGAAATCAGATGTGGCGGATTTAGATACAGTTCGCCATTTTTATCGCGCGCTAGCGGGAACGGAGTTCTGCGCGTGGACGGATGCCTATCCGGGGGAGCCGGAGCTGCAGTCGGATGTTTCAAGAAATTCGCTGTTCTGCATCCGGGATGATGCGTCAGGAGAGATCGCGGGGATGGTTTCGATCGATGATGATCCGGAGGTGGAATCGATTCCGTGCTGGTCGGAAGAGCTGCAGCCGTCGGCAGAAATTTCCAGACTGGGTGTGGCGGAGAAGTACCAGAACCGAGGCATCGCACGCGAGCTTCTGGCAGGCGCGATGGAGGAACTTAGAAGACGCGGCTGCAAGAGTGCCCATATGCTGGTGGCGAAGGATAATGTGAAAGCGCTGCGGTCATACGCGAAGCTGGCCTTTGAGAAGGTCGGTGAGTATGTGCTGCAGGGGCATGATTACTGGTGCTTTGAGAAGAAGCTGTAGAATGGAGAGGGGAAATTTAATCCCCTCTTTTTATTTATGTCATTCATTCGCCTTCTACCGTCAGCGAGCTGGCATTTAGCTACGATATGGTAATCGTTCCGATCGATGGTGAAGGAGTTCCGGAACTTGTTTTTTATGTAAATGCTATTCATATTTAGTTTGAACCCCGCATATAGTAGTAGTAAGGTACCGGGGAGGACAAGCAGAATGAATAAGAACAAGCATTACCTGATTTCGGATGCTTCCAGACAGGTGCAGGTGGAGGCTCACGTGCTCCGGTACTGGGAGGACGAGCTGGGGCTTCCGATTCCGAGAAATGAACTGGGGCATCGGTACTATACGGAGTTTCATATCCAGCTGTTCCGTCAGATCAAGCAGTTGAAGGAACAGGGGTACCAGTTGAAAGCCATACGGGGAATCCTCGGAAAAGTGGAAGAAAATCAGAAAACAGAACCGGAAGCGCTTTTGGAAGCGCAGGCACAGGCGGTTTTCCGGGAAACGGGAACAGGAGAGCGTAACATGAGCAGGCAGGAAAATATGGAAATGAAAAAAAATACAGAGGTAGAAAACAAGGAAACAGAACTGCCGCAGGCAGAGGTTTCCCAGCCTCTGGCGGGGGAGAAAATGCGCCAGTTTCAGGAGATCATGAACCAGGTCATCGGGCGCGCGATCGAGGAAAACAGTGAAAAACTGAGCCAGGATGTTAGCTATCTGGTGCATGATAAATTGATGAAGGAGCTGGAATACCTGATGCGGGTCTCTGATGAGCGGGAGGAAGAGCGCTTCAAGCGCCTCGACGAGGTCATCCGCGCGTATCAGCGGGAAAACCAGGGGCGAGCGGAAGCAGCAGCGGCTGCGCCAGGGCGGTTTCCATTTTTCCGGTCCCGTGTAAAGAAAAAGAAATTTGGACGGAATGGGAATAAGATGTGATAAGTTCTGCAAAAGGGCATAAAAAAACCTGTCGGAAACGACAGGCTTTTTTATGTAGATATTTCGTTTTTGTTTGTGTTTAATTAGCCCTGCTCGATAGCGCCGGTCGGACATACGCCTGCACATGTACCGCAGTCGATGCAGCTGTTAGCGTCGATATCGTATTTGCCATCTCCCTGAGAGATTGCTCCAACTGGACATTCGCCAGCACAGGAACCACAACTTACACAAGAATCAGTAATTACAAATGCCATGATAAAATCCTCCTTTTATATTTATGCGTTTGGCTATATTCTATACTAAAAATGCGAAATATTCAAGGAGAAATTGATGGTTTTCATGTTCTAAAATAAAAGCAATGGAAAAAACCGATTTTTCTGGAAGTCAGTATTCCTACAGGGTCGAGAGCGTTGAGAGCGCGTGCTCCCGGACGATCGTCTCATAATGCTCCTCATAGTATGCCTCAAATGCATTCGGGGCAGCGGCAGTCTTTAATGGTTCGCTGTACTCGGACAGGAGATTGCACAGGCGGTTGAATGCGTCGGTGCTGTCGGCTGTCTGGCGGACAACAAGGTAGTAACGACCATCGGACGGGTGTTTATAAAGCGTGTTCGGTGTTTCGCAGACTGGAGCTGCGATGCGCGCTGCCCGGCAGACCTCGTCGAGGGAGCCGAAAGTAAAAATACGCGCTGCCGGCAGTTTGGAACCTGGCTCTGCATTTTCAGTGGAAGGCGCGTCCGAACCGGTCAGCGGGCTTGCGGCGGTATTTTTGCCATTGTCAGTAAATAGGCTTAAAAGCCCGTCCGCGCCCTCTAAAAGCTCGTTGGCAAGCGCTGTCAGAGGCTCGTCCTCGTTTCCCGGGGAAAAGCGTGAAAAGCGGGTGTCCAGCTCTTCCGGGTCCTCGATCTTGGTAATGATCAGCATGATGCTCTCACTGGAGAGCGGAATTGCTTCCACCATCAGAGGAATATCGTCCGCCTCGAAGCCGACTTCATTCGATGCCTTCTGGATCATTTCATGGAACAGTTTTTTCGCCTTTTCCGTGCCATAGGCGAGTTCGCCCAGATTTAAGTTGCGGGCGCTCAGATCGCTGCTTGTCAGGGTGCAGCGGATCTGGTTTTCGTTGATGCGTTCTATTTTCATGGATTTTCACTTCCTTGTCTTTTGGGTGGTTAAGATACCGAATGCTTCGTGCTTCGCACTTCCGCAATTTTGCAAGACATTCGTAAGCCGCTCATTTTTCTGCGGAAAAAGGCTGCTTACTCATGTTTTGGACTTTGGAACCTTGGTATTCATCATACTATATAATATAATCACTTGGCAATTTGAATATGAAAAAAAAGCATAAAATCTTTCTAAAAACGGTTGCGGGAACCGAGGGGATCGTATACAATGAATCTTGAGAGGTGGTATAGACCGAAAGGAGGCGCGGTACGGAAGCAGCCGTTCTATTTGGAAAATACCAGCTGGAACGTGTGATCGGACGCGGTCGGAGCGGAACTGTTTTTTTAGCCAGGCATCTGGGGCTTGATGAAGAGAGAGCGATTAAGCGTGTCAGGCGGACAGAGAGCGGTTTCATTCAGGAAGCAGCGCTTTTGAAGCGGCTGCGCCATCCGGGAATCCCGATCATCTACGATCTGGAAATTGACGAAAATTATTATTATCTCATCGAGGAATATCTGTGCGGTGAGTCGTTGTATGCCCGAATTGAGAGAACGGGCAGTCTGCAAACGGGAGAGCTTATCCGTCTGGGAATTGAGCTTTGCCGGATCATGAATTATCTGCATTCATTCAAACCAAATCCAATCTTATATTTAGATCTCCACCCCGGGAATCTTCTAATCTGCCGGGAACAATTAAAATTGATTGATTTTGATCAGGCGGCACTGGCGTCTTTGAGCCAGGAACGATCTGTTTGCTATGGAACAAAAGGCTTTGCAGCCCCCGAACAGTACGAGGGAGGGACTCTGGATGAGAGGACCGACATCTATGCCATTGGCGCCCTCCTGTACTATATGGGGACAGGGCATGCCCCAGAGGGGGAGATAAAAGCAGGACAGGGAAGCTGTCGGGGAGATCTGTACATTCTTATGGGGCGATGTCTCAGAATAGAGAAAAAAGAGCGCTGCCAGAGTGTCCGGGAAGTGTTAGAGGCATTGGAAAAACTGGAGGCTCGCATATTTGCAGAACGTCATATACCACTTCTCAGGATTGCCGCAGCAGGCAGCCGGAGCGGAATCGGGGTTACACATACCGCACTTGGCGCGGTCCGATATCTGCGGCAGAAAGGAGTTTCCTGCCTTTACAGGGAGCAGAATGACACGGGGGCAGTCCGCAGGCTGGCATCCTGGTATGGGCTGGCGCCGGATGAACATGGAATTTATTACATGGACGGTCTGGCGTTGAAACCCAGATACAGCGATGTGGTGCAGCTGGAACAGCCAGTGTTTGAAGTGATTTTAGATGACTGCGGAACCGAGCTCCAGACGGTTCTGGAGGGGGAGTATGATTTGATTCTTTTCGTCTGTGGATTGCAGCCGTGGGAGAAAGAAGATTCTCTGCGGGCGATCCGGTTTCTGGGAGCAGAAGAGGGACTCCAGATTTTATTAAATCACAGAAAATGCGGGCGGGATTATCTTCCGGAGGAGGTCCGGCATCTTAGGTATCTGCGGCTTCCGTTTTTAACCCCGCCGTTCGATGCAGGCGGAAGGCGGGGGCAGGAAAATGAGGCAGCGGAGGAGACAGAATTTTTTGAAAGGATTTTCTGGGAGGCAGCTCTCAAAAAAGGACGGGGGACCAGGCAGGCAGCAAAAGAAGGGGGACTCTGGCGGAACATCCGGCGAAGGTGGGAGCGCTTTATGGGTGGATTCCCGTGGCAGTGGAAATAGGAGGAAATACAGATTAAAATCGGAAAACGGGGCGAAAGCTCAAAAGTGGGGCGAAAATTCAGGCAAAAACCAGTGCCAGACACAAAGCAGGTCGGGACAGAACGCTTGGAATGTATCGGGATAGCCGGGAGCGGACCATCGGTTGGGGTGACACACTTTTCGCTTATGACGGCAGCATATCTGTCCGGGGTTCTGTGCCGGCGAACGGCGGTTCTGGAACAAAATGAGAGCGGCTCATTTGCACAGCTTGAAAAGATATTCCGGACGGGAAAAAGAAGGGAAAAACCGGTTATAGACGGGGCAGGACAGCCGTTTGAAATTAGGGGAATTTTTTTCTATCAAAAGGCTGAACGTGCAGAATGGTACGATTGTTCGGAAAGGGGGATGGAGGCGATGGTGATCGACTTCGGAGCCTTGACACAGAAGAATCAGGATGCCTTTTTTCGATGCAGCCGCTGTTTTCTGGTCGGTTCGGTCAGCGGATGGCAGCTGGCAGATTTTGCGGCATTGGCAGCAGAAAAGCAAAAATGGAAAAAATGGTGTGAGTATTTCGTCTCATTTGGAGAAGAGGAAGCTGTAAAAATGGCAGAGCAATATCTGGATATCCGGATCCGGCGAATCCCACTGCAGAAGAACGCATTGATGGTTACGGGAGAGTCCATGACTTTTTTTGGAAAATTCCTACGATAAGCGAGGCAGACCTGGGGTTATAAATTACCGATTATCTCCGAAAGGTCAAAAGTTAGAAGGGGCTGTTTTCGCGGAATGGAGAAGGTGTGGAATGGTAGTGAGAAAAAGTAAAAAAGAAGAGGCAGAGAGGAGGCGTAGGGAACAGCAGAGAATATTTGTCGAGGGATTACAGCGATATAAAAGCAAAGGAATCCAGATTTTAATTGATGGGAGGGAGTGCAGGCCAGAAGAATACAGGAAGCTGTGTGAGTTCCGGGAGGACGGCTCGTTTTATATGGCTGATTACGTCGGAGCGGAGACAGGAGTGCTGACAGAGATACATTTTGACCGGGTTTACAACCGGTGATAAGAGAGGTGCCGTTTTGTCCGTATCTGGACAGTCCGCCGGATTTTTCTTTCGGAGAAAATGGTGAGAACTGTTTAGATGGTGCTATTACAGTTACTGGGCACGTATGCGTAAACAGTAACCTATTACAGGGAAAATGAAAGAGGAGTTAAGAAAAAAGTCAACATTCCATGGAGCTGGTGTGATATAATAAGGGCACTTAGCGAGGTATTTTCGAGCTTAGTGCTTATGGTATTACCTTAACATACACCGGAGGAAAACATGGAAAGAGGAAGATCAAGGAAAGCACGTTCGGGCTGTCTGGGACGGATTTTCGGGTTTGTGCTGTTTTTAATCGTGGCAGCCGTTGGTGTGATTGCAGCGGTCAAATATATGCCAAGCCGGGAGAGGGCGGATCTGGATGCTCTGTACGCGGCGGGCGGCAGCGACCGGGTGGCGCTGTATCTGAACTATGAACGTCAGGAGGAGAGCGGGGTCTACGTGGACGGGCAGACGTATCTGCCGGCTACGTGGGTAGATGCGAACTTAAATGAACGTTTTTACTGGGATGCCAATGAGGAAATACTGGTGTACGCCCTGCCGGAGGAGATCGTGAAAAGCGACGAGACGACAGTGGATGAGGACGGAAAAAAGATCCTTTACCGGGATGGCGATGCAGTTTATCTTTCACTGGCTCTGATTCAGAAATACACCGATGTGCGTCTGCAGGCGTATGATGGTGAGGCACAGAAGCGGGTTTTCGTGGAAAATAACTGGGATCCGGTCACGGTGGCAGATGCGGCGTGGAGCGCCAAGATCCGCTTAAGAGGCGGCTTGAAAAGCCCGATTGTGACTGAGATAAAGCGCGGCGGGACAGTGACGGTGCTGGAACAGTATGACAACTGGGCGAGAGTCATGACACCGGACGGTCATATCGGATATATGCACAAGTGGAAGATGAAAAATCTGCATGAGGAGACGTTAAAGAGTGATTTTACTGCTCCGGTCTACCAGAATATTTCACTGGATCAGAAGATTGTGATGGTCTGGCATCAGGTAACGATCGCGGCGGCAAACCAGGCGATGGATTCTCTGATTGCAAAGACGAAAGGTGTCAATGTCATCGCGCCGACGTGGTTTACGCTTAGCAGCAACAGCGGCGCGTATGAATCTCTGGCAGATAAGTCCTATGTGGATCGGGCGCATGAAAAAGGTCTGCAGGTCTGGGCGGTACTCGACAATTTCAGCCGCGAATGCAGCAAGAACGTGCAGGCGGAGGTGCTTCTTTCCAGGACGTCTGTGCGCGAAAAACTGATTGAAAATATGATGACAGAGGCGGACCGTTATGGATTTGACGGTATCAATCTGGATTTTGAGAGTTTGAAGACGGCGGCGGGTGTCCATTACATTGAGTTTATCCGCGAGCTGTCGGTTTCCTGCCGTAAGAAAGGGCTGGTGCTGTCGGTCGATAACTATGTTCCGGCGGTATATAACCGTTTCTACAACCAGAAAGAGCAGGGCAACGTCGCAGATTATGTGATTATCATGGGTTATGATGAGCACTATGCAGGCGGCGAAGCCGGTTCTGTTTCTTCGATCGGATATGTCGAAAACGGCATCAAAGATATGCTTTCCCTGGTTCCGAAGGAAAAGGTAATCAACGCAGTCCCGTTCTACACAAGGCTCTGGACGGGAAGCGGCGACAATGCGTCCTCCCGTGCGATGGGAATCTCCGAGGCGACAAAATGGGTGTCGGAGAGCGGCATGGATCTGACCTGGGATGATTCGGCTGGTCAGTATTACGGCAGGCTGGACAGCCAGAACGGCGAACAGCAGCTCTGGATGGAGGAGACAAGGTCTCTGGGACTCAAGATGGATTTAATCAAGAAATACGACCTGGCAGGCGTAGCCGGATGGCGGCTGGGGCTGGAAACCAGCGACGTCTGGGATGTGATTGGCTGGGAGTAGAGACAATTTAATTAAGATTCAATGATTCAAAGTAGGGTGGAAGTCTCATGCGGGAGCGTGGGGCTTCTGCTTTTTTATGTAATAGGAAATTCCTTGGGATCCCCTATTACACAAAAAGGCACTAACGTGCCAATGATGCGCACTCGCGCGAAGATGTAGTTTGTCGCAAGCGACCGCGCTCGGCGCGAGAATGTGCCAAGGCACATTCTTCTTTATAAAAAAGAGCGTCTTGGACAAAAAACCTCCGGGCGGAAAGATTGATTCATCCGCCTGGAGGTTATTAAAACATCAAAAATATTGTTTTGTCTGGGAGAAATGTGATTATTCTGCCTCTTTTGCCTGATCGATCAGGTTGGTGTAGAAAGCAAGAAAACTGTCATCACCTTCAGCGATCATAGCTTCCGGATGGAACTGTAAGCCCATCACGTAGTCTTTATCTTCTCTGACGATTGCTTCGATGATTCCATCTGGAGCAGTAGCAACGACTTTCAGGTTGTCACCTAACTGATCGACTGCCTGATGATGCCAGGAGTTTACAGTGTAGGTGCCTTCTCCGCCAAATGCGGCAGCAACGATGTTATCTTTGTCTACGGTAATCTCATGTTTTGCGAATACCTTACGGTCCGGATCGCGATGTTCGATATCGGACGGATTCTGAGTCGGAAGATCCTGATATAAGGTACCGCCGCTTAATACGTTTAAGAACTGCATGCCACGGCAGGTGCAGAGCATCGGGATATCCTCATCGAGAGCTGCCTTGATTAAAAGAGAATCAGAAGTATCTCTGACTTCGTTTACAGTCTCTAATTTTTCGTTTGGCTCTTCGCCGTAGTAGCTCGGATCAATATCTTCGCCGCCGGTCATAACCAGAGCATCGATTTCTGCCAGAGCATTTTTCGCGTCATCCTCGGTTTTGATCTGAGGAAGATAAATTGCTTCGCCGCCAGCTTTGGTAACGGCATCTATATATAACTGTGCATCTTCGTCGATTTCGTCTGCATTCCATGAAACGCCGACTTTGACTTTCTCTTCTTCGTCATTCGCCGCTTCTTCGGCAGTCTCTGCTTCGCCTTCTGTCTCGGTGACTTCGGCTTCAGCCGCTGTTGTATCGGCTGCCGGTTCAGACTTTGTTCCACAAGCTGTTAAAGAAAAAGCCAGGGATAAAGAAAGAAGCACTGCACTGGTCATCATTTTAATTTTTCTCATTCGAATTTCCTCCCTAATACAAATTGTCCTCCCAAACATGGCTGGATTCTAACATAAAACAGTCAGAAAAATACAAAAAGATACATAAAATTACATAATAAAATAAAATAATTTTTAATGATACATAAAAGATATAATATAATTTTGTAGATATACGAAAAATGAGCGAAAATAAGGAGGCGTAAATGGAAGCGAAGAATTGAGTAGGGAGGAGTACGGGGAAAAGCCCTGATAACAGAAAGTTATACCTTCATTCCCTTTCTTAATTGGATTTTCCCCGCAGGCAGGCGTTACAATAAGGACGGAAAAAACAGACGGGCAGCCGGGTCAAGGCTGCGGGGCTGATAGAGATGGCGGAGTGCAGGAAAGACTCCGAGAGAATATGACAAACCAAATGGAGGAAATCAAAACATGGGGAAATCACTTACCAGAAAGATTATTGAGTCACATTTCGTATCGGGCGATATGACGCCGGGCAAAGAAATTTTTATCAAGGTGGATCAGACATTGACACACGATATCAATGCCGTTATGACTTATCTGGCATTCGAGGCGATCGGGCTGGACCGTGTCCGCACGGAGTGCAGCGTCAGCTACCTCGATCACAATTTATTATATGTAGATAATAAGACGCCGGACGACCACATTTATTTGCAGTCCGCAGCAAAGAAATTCGGCGTGTATGTGTCCAGACCGGGCAACGGCATCTGCCATACCGTTCATGTATCCCGTTTTGGTGTGCCAGGCAAGGTATCGATGGGCGGAGACAGTCACACACCGCATGGCGGCGCGATCGGTATGCTGTGTATCGGTGTCGGCGGCATGGATGTAGCAACGGCGATGACGGGTGTTCCGATGCGTCTGACGATGCCGAGAGTCGTCCGTGTCAACCTGACCGGTAAATTAAGACCGGGCTGCAACTCGAAGGAAGTTATCCTGGAAATGCTTCGCCGCGTGACCATCAAGGGCGGTCTGGGAAATGTATATGAGTACGTGGGACCGGCAGTTGCCGAGATGGAGATTCCGGCACGTGCGACTATCGCAAACATGGGTGCGGAAATGGGCGCGACCACTTCCATTTTCCCGGCAGATGCACAGGTAAAGAGATTTCTGGCTGCACAGGGACGTCCGGAAGCATACACAGAGCTTCTTCCGGATGAGGACGCCGAGTACGACGAGACGATCGATATCAATTTAAGCGAGTTAGAGCCGTTGATCGCATGTCCGCACCAGCCGGACAATGTTATGCCGCTGCATCAGGCGGAAAAGAAGAGAGTACAGCAGGTATTTATCGGAAGCTGTACCAATGCAAGCTATGCCGATATTGCAAAAGCAGCACTTGTATTTAAGGGACATCATGTGAATGAGGATGTAAGCTGTACCTGTGCGGTTTCTTCCAAGCAGGTGTACCGTCAGCTGATGCGCGATGGATATGTGGAGATGCTTCTGGATGCAGGTGTCCGTCTTCTGGAGATTGCCTGTGGTCCGTGCTGCGCAATCGGTCAGACTCCGGCGACCGACGGTGTGGCAGTCCGCACCTCCAACCGTAATTTCAAGGGACGTGCCGGGAATCCGACTGCCAAGATCTATCTGGTAAGCCCGGAGAGTGCTGCAGCGACAGCGATTATGGGGACCTTCGCAACGGCAGAAGATATTATGGGTGAAAATGTGAAGATCCTGGATTCAATTCACGAGCCGGATCAGTACGATATTGATGATTCGATGATTCTTCCGCCGCTGTCTCCGGAGGAAGCTGCGAAGGTGGAGATTGTCCGCGGACCGAACATCAAGTTTCTTCCGGTTCCGGAGCCGCCGCAGGAGACACTGGATGCTCCTATCAGCTTAAAAGCCCGTGATAATGTATCCACCGATGATATTACACCGGCAAGTGCTGAGTTCAGCAGTATGCGTTCCAATATTCCGCTGATGTCCCAGTATTGCTATCATCGATATGATCCGGAATTTGCAGCTCGCGCAAAAGAAATGGGACAGAGCGTTATCATCGGCGGTGAAAACTATGGACAGGGTTCCTCCCGTGAGCATGCGGCTATTAATCCCATGTATCTGGGTGTAAAAGCGGTCATTGCCAAGAGTATTGCCCGTATCCATAAGGGAAACCTGGTAAATCATGGCGTAATTCCAATGTTGTTTGAGGATGGAGCTGATTATGACCTCCTGGAGCAGACAGATGAGCTTCATATCGATAACCTGCGGGAGCAGATTGCAGCACGCCGTGTACAGATTACCGATAAGACAAAAGGATTCTCCTTCTGGGCTAAATTAGAATTGACGGATAAAGAAATCGAAGTTGTCTTAAATGGCGGACAGCTGAGGACACTGAAAAAACAGCTGGAAGCAGAGAAAGAAGCGTAGTCATTTATTAATTATGCCTCCATTATATTTTTATATACAATAACTACTTATTCACCAACTTATTTATTTTGGGAAAAGGCGCCTGTGCGGATGTGCAGGCGCTTTTTCGTGCGACTTGACGGAAGAAAGACATTTGTAGTAATCTTGTGGTAGAATAAGAGTGAAGATTGTGAAAGAAATTGAGAAAAAGACATTGTTTGGAGCGCTTTTTGCGGTGATAGTCAAGGCGTTAAGTGTCCTTACGGAGAATATCGAGGTATTCGGTATAAGAATATATCTTCGCCTTTCCAGATTTGTCTGTTTGCTTCAAGATTCCATCATTGACCAAAATGGAGACTACCTTTGACACAGTATTATAGGACATGTCAAGAGCTGTAGAGGTTTTCTGAATATCAATAATAGGATTTGATTCCAAATAGGCAAACACTTTAAGAACGCTGGTACGCTGTCTCTTTGTGAGAGCATCAAATAATTTTGTGCTTTTATCGTGTAATGCAGTAAGATAATCAATTGTATGAATCGCATCTTCTGCGGAATCTGCAAAAGCCTGAAGGAAAAAAGAAATCCATTGCTCATAATCACCAGTACGTCGCACCTGAGTCATACGGTCATAGTACTCAATACGGTTCATCTTGAGGTAATAAGAAATATAGAGTGCGGGAGTAGACAGAATGCCTTTTTCCATTAGGAAGAGCGTAATGAGAAGTCGTCCAACACGTCCATTACCATCAAGGAAAGGGTGAGTGGTTTCAAATTGATAGTGGATTAATGCGGCTTGAATCAAAGGGTCAAGAGTATCATCACTATTGATATATTTTTCAAGGTCGGACATGGCTGTTAGCATATCTTCAGGATTTGGCGGAATATATCGAGCGTTTTTGAGAGTACTTCCCTGACCGCCAATCCAGTTTTGTGAATACCGGAATTCGCCAGGATTCTTTTCCTGTCCTCGCGCGCTTTCCAGAAGAACTGCATGAGTTTCTTTAATTAGACGATTGCACAGAGGTAGTGTTTTCAGCCGCTCAAGCGCAAACTCAGTCGCACGGATATAGTTAACAACATCGGAAACATCTCGATTGGTGTTGTCTTCAATCAGAGGATTCAAGATATCCTCAAGGGTGCACTGTGTACCTTCAATCTGTGAGGAAAGAAGGGCTTCTTTACGGACATACATGGAAACAAAAAGTCCCATGTTTGGTATACGGGAGGAAAGCCCTTCAAGTGTTGCTATTTTCTTGTTTGCATCAATAAGTTTCGTGAGAAGCTCACCAGATACCTCAATAGGAGGATTTGGTGGAAGCGGAGCTGGCCGAAAGGATTCATACGCCATTTCGCCTGACAGATTACTCACGAGTGTTCCTGCTCGGTTTGTCATAATTGTTTTTTTCCTCCGAAAAATGGAAATTGAAATTTTTGAGGCTATTTTAGCATAGAAATTTCAAGAAATCAACTTATTGTGAAAATAAAGAACGGAAGAAATTTCAGAAAAACGGCTTTTTGTGAAATTACTCAAGCAAAATTACCTTGGAAATTTCAAGTTTAGAATTTTATATTTTGATTTTGCCTTGACCCGGACGGATTGCCGCTGGAGCTGCACGAATAATTATGGGAGAGAAAAGAGCATATAAAGTCAGAAAGCCCGGTGGAGACCGGAAGAAGCTGAAGCCGGAGCAGGAAGGTCTGAAAGTCGGGATACGGCTTATGGTGGAAGTGTATAGTTTATGACGGAAATAAAATGAACTCCTGGAGTGCAAAAAAAGCCCTCGCTGTGTGTGATACACAGTGGGGGCGTTGGTCAGATTCTTTGCATGGTATTTCATTCTTTAAGAAACGCTGCATGGTAAAGAAAAAGTGATTCAAAGTTAATGGGGGCAGAACCCATTAACACCAAGAATGAGGCAGCTAAGCCATATTTTATACAAATCCTCGCCTTCGGTAAGCTTTAACCCCGTAATTTCAATGATTTTTTGGATTCTGTAATTCATAGTGTTCCTGTGAATGTGAAGATGATTTGCTGCAGTTATTACATTGCGGAAGAAGAGGTAGGTTTGTAATGTATCTAAATAATCGGTTCCGAATTCTTGATCATAGGCCTGTAATCTGAGTATTTCTGGAAGGCAGAAATAGTTCGGCTGACTATATTTTTTCAAAGTGGAAACCAGGTAAGGCATATTGTATTCCTGAAATCGATAGATATTCTGCCTTGGATTCTGTTTCATTCCAATTCGTAGAATCTCTAAGGATTGTTCTACAGATGCACTAAATTCAATGATATTTGAAAAATGGTGACTGCAACCAGCGGCCAGATGATAAGTTTGAAAGAAGTTATCCAAGTTATTGGCAACTGATTCCAGATCTTTGGTTTCAAGAAGCAGATATAAGATATTGCCGATACAGACTGCTTTATAGGTTGGATAAATCATACCAAGATGATTTTTGTAAGCAGTGATGGAACGTTCTTGATTGTCCGATTGGTACGCATCCCGGAAGCCAATAGCCATGGTATAGAAGTGTTCTCCCGGAATCCAGCCAAATCCTTTTGCCCGTAAATTAAATTCTTCCTGATTGCGGATGCGTCCGGAAATAAGTTCAAATAGAAGATTTTCACGATAACTGAGTGCAAAGCCTATTTTATTTCGCTCTAATTCTAACGATAGGACGTTTGCTAAAATATCTAGTATTTGACAATCGCCGTCTTCAAAGGGACGTTTCTGTGGAATCACTACGATCCAGCCAAAATATCGGTGTTCAATAACAATTTTTACAATCAGACGTTCTTTCTTCTTCTGGTAATTAGAATGTTCAATAAAGGCATGTTCGGTTTGTTCGATACTGGGCAGAAGAGTTTTATAGTCGTATTTTTCGAATAGATCGGAGGTTACAAAATTGTGTTTGATGATGCATTGAATCAGTTCGTCATCAACTTTCTTTAGTTCTTTCAGATCAGACCAGTGAAGAACACGGGTGGATGTATCCGATAAAAATAAGGGGTTTTCGAGAAGTTCTGCACCTGTAGATAGGATGGTATTCACATCTTTACGGTTTATCAGGCATTAGTATTTTGGAACCAGTATTGCAGCAGGACAGGCATTGATCGGTGCAGCAACGCTTCTTCCTACGATTATAGGTGGTATTGTACTTTCTGCAGCAGCATTTACTATTACCACAGGTGATTCATACCTATTGTCTGCAGCAGCTAACTTCTGTATTGATTTATATAGCAAAATCAATCCGAATGCAACTGAAAAAGAAGAACTTAAAGTCAGCCGTGCGTTTATTTTGATTGCGGGTATTGTCGCTTATGTTATTCTGACTTTCTTCCCATCGATTCTGGCAATTCAGTACTGGTCCTATACAATATATGGAGCGGGAATTACACCAGCAGTTGTTGGAGCGCTTATATGGAAAAAAGCTACAAAAGCGGGAGGTATTTCATCCATGATTGTTGGATGTGGATTAAGTATTATCTGGGAGGCAACCGGTTCTCCATTTGGATTACAGACAATTTTTGTCGCATTCCCGATTGCATTGATTATATTAATTGCGGTATTCTTAGCTACACAGCCAAAAAGTGAATGAAGTTAGTGGGGTCAGACCCCATTAAGCGTTCAAGATTTCTTGGGAGAAATACTTCAAAGACAACATCAAGGTATAAGAAAAGCAGGTGAGGGGGTCTTAAATGGTTTGCTCACCTGCTTCCTTTTTTGCGGATGCAATGACCGAATCCGGCAAATCCATCTTTTGAACGGATGGACAATTTAGGACCATATACCTTGCATCATGGGTTCGTATATGTTACATTTATCATATCAAGCATATAGTTTTCTTTGTAAACATTTCAAGTATATCTTACATTCCAATCTAATTATGAATCTGAGAAAATCTTATGCTTATCCAATTAAGTAACAATTGAAAAGCAGGAGATTTTCGATGAATTTTGCTCTGACTGTGAGGTGACGGGAGTGTTACAAAGCAGAAGAAATTCTCCTGACAGAAAGGAGGATTTATGAAAAAAGGAACTTACGCAAAGAATATATGCTTTTGGTTGACAGAATTTGTAGATATACAGCCAAGTACGGAGACATACACACAGCTGTTGAGAAAGCGGTGACCGAATGTATCGCAGAAAATATATTGGCTGATTTTCTTAGGAGGAATCGAGCGGAGGTGGTAGAAGTGTGTATATTTGAATACGATGAAAAGCGTGAGAAGGAGCTGATTTGAAAAGCGGAATTCGAACAGGGTGTGAAGGTTGGCCGTGAAGAAGGTCGCGAAGAAGGAGAGAGTATAGGCGAAGAACGTGTATTTGAAGATATGCGGATTCAACAAGGATAACACAGGAAGAAACAGCGTATCCAAAAGCGGCAGAAGAGAAAGAAAAATAACGACAGAATCAATTTAAGTGATAAAATGGGGGATGTTCCGTGAGAGATACAGACTGGCAGATCTTACAGGCACTTTATAAAAATCCAAATATGACGAAGGTTGCCAATTCGTTTTACATGACGCAGCCGTCTTTGACCAAGCGGCTCAAGCAGATGGAGGAGGAATTTGGCGTGACGATCGTCAACCGGACGCCGAAGGGGCTTTCGTTTACACCGGAGGGACGCTACCTTGCCGATCAGGCGGAGCGGTATCTGGTGTTTATGAAGGAGACGACGGAGACGCTGGCGGCAATGCAGAAGAGCACGGAGGAGACGCTCGTGATCGGTTCTTCCTATACATACAGTAAATACATGCTTTCGGAACTTTTATTCCAGTATCGGAAAGAACATCCGAGTGTGCAGTTTGAGGTTGTGACGGATCAGAGCGATGCGCTGTTTCGCAAGCTGCTTGACGGGACGGTGGATGTCGGATTTATCCGCGGCGATTATGAGGGGGCGCTGGAGCGCATCCGGGTCGGTAAAAGCGCTGCCTGCCTGGTGACGAAGGAACCGGTTAAGATGGAAGATTTGCCGGGTTTAGATCGGATCGAGTATAAGACGAATGATCGGACAAGAGAGATTCTGGAGCGCTGGTGGAATGAAAATTTCAGCACCCCAGTCGGCAATGGTATGCCAGTTGGTTATATTGATGTGGCATGGCAGATGATAGAACGAGGGTTTGGTTATACACTTTGTTTTCTTCCAGAACATTTTGCCAATGAACACAACCTGTGCCTGACTTCGCTTTTCTGGAAAGATGGGACGCCGGTGGAACGGAATACCTGGTTTTTCTATCCGAAGAGTAAGCGGCTGTTCCCGGCGCTTTCGCAGTTTGTGGAGTATGTGGCGGAAGGTGCGAAAACTGGGAAAAATAGAAAATAAAATTCATCCTGAGTTATTCACGAAGCAATCTCTAACCTAAAAATTGCACCATGAATCGAAAAAATGATCCGTTCAATAATTTTACCACAAATGGGTGCTTTTTTCATTCATTTAACAAGTACAAAGCAATATGCAATTAAAATGTTGAGATAAAGGAGAACTGGAAGAAATGCGGGAACTAGACTGGCTGATTCTTAGAAAATTATATGAAAAACGCAGCATCAGCAAGGCGGCGGAGGATTTGTACGTGACGCAGTCCGCCCTGACGAAGCGCGTCAAGACGATCGAACAGGAATGGGGCGTGGAGGTTGTGAAACGGAGCAGCCAGGGCGTGACCTTCACGGAGGATGGGCGCTACCTTGTCAAAAAAGCGGGGATCATGCTGGATTTCCTCGGTGAGATCCGTGAACATTTCTCTGAGCGCCACGGCGTCAAGGAGCTGGTGCGCGTCGGTGTCCCGAACTCCTTTGCAAGACTCCATATGCCGAAACTGCTGAAAGGTTATGTGGACGCGTACAACCGCCTTCAGTTTAAGACATTTCCAAACTCCAGCGATATGCTGATCCGCCAGATTACCGACGGAACGATCGATATCGCGATCGTCTGCGGCGATTACCCATTTCTCGGGGAGAAAATCTGCCTGTTTGAGGAAGAACTTTACATCATGGCGCCGATGGGGACCGCACTGGAGGACGTCGAGCACCTGCCAATCATCGAATCATATTTAAATCCGATGGTAAAATTGCTGCTCAACCAGTGGTGGAAGGATCACTTTGGAGAATCTCTCCATGCCGCTCATTTCGTCCCATATTCGGATATCGCGATCGAGATGGTAGAAAATGGACTTGGCATCTGCTTTCTCTTCGGCTCCGACTGGGCGTTTGACCGCAGCCGTTTCCAGCTCATCCCGATCTACAATAAAGAACAGGAACCTGTCTCCCGCCGCGTCTGGATGATGCTTTCCGATTCCTGCTATCGGAACCAGAATATCATGGATTTTATATCCTTTACAGAAGAGTATTATCACATCAATAAGATAGAACGGAAATAAATATGATAACAGGCGCAGACCCAAGAGCGCAAGCATTTTCTGGAAGAATATCCCTGGGACTGCGCCGCCCCTCTTGCGATCTCATCCATCATCCGTACCATTCCATTCCGGAATACCCCTACATTCAAATCCTGAATTTCCATTTGTCAATTCTCCATGTTACAATTTTATCAAACCAAGAAATAAAGAATCCGCATATTCGAGGGAACGCGGATTCTTTGGGTAAAAATAAAACGCATTAAAAGGGTCAGGAGGAAACAAACATGAGTTACGCATACGTAGGATGTCGTACCACCCGTGAGAGAAATGCACGCGGCAAGGGCTTAAAGGTTTACGAAATTTCGGAGGCAACCGGCGAATGGAAAGAGATTCAGTGCTTAG
The DNA here is from genome assembly GCF_027698965.1 of Clostridium fessum. Classification (NCBI taxonomy): domain Bacteria; kingdom Bacillati; phylum Bacillota; class Clostridia; order Eubacteriales; family Clostridiaceae; genus Clostridium; species Clostridium fessum. The sequence goes on along the minus strand of NZ_JAQEQF010000008.1, from coordinate 120,921 downwards.
AGACGTTGCCGAATCCGTCCTATCAGGCGATGGATCTGGAGGAGAAGTATCTCTACTCCGTACACGGCGACAATACGCAGGTCAGCAGCTATAAGATCGAGGCAGACGGAACCTTATCTGCCTTAAACACCATCGAGATCGGCGGCAAGAATCCGGTCTTCATCACACCGGACCGCACCAACCAGTACATGGTAGTGGCAGCCCTGCAGGGCGGCGCTGTCTATGTCATCCGCCGCAATGCGGACGGAAGTCTGGGAGAGATTGTCCACACTGCGCACATGGCAGGGAAGAAAGAAGGCGCTATCTCCTTTGCACACCAGTGTATTTGGGATCAGAAGAAAGAATACCTTTTTGTTGTATGCCAGGCGAGACTGCAGGGCTACGGCCAGATCATCGTATTCCATTTCAATCCGGTGGACGGCAGCCTGACACAGACTGACTGCTACCGCGGACGCGAGTACGATGAGCCGCGCCACGTATCGATTCACCCGAACAACCGCTTTGTTTACTTGATCAATGAAAAAGGAAATTCGATGACCTACCTTTCGTTTGATGACAAAAACGGTAAATTAAAGGCGCTGCAGGTACTTCCGACTCTGCCAGATACCTATACGGGCGAGGGACAGGCGAGTGCATCCTTGCTCAGCAAAAATGGCGAGATTCTCATCGGTTCCAACCGCATCCATGAGTCTATCGTGCTCTACCGCATCGACCAGAACACTGGATATATGAAGGAATTAGGCTATTACCCGACTCTGGGGCTGACACCACGTTTTATCTCCTTCAACCGCGATTACAGCCTGTTTTATGCGGCAAATGAGGACAGCGATACCATTGTAGAGATGCGCCTCTGCGAGGAAGCAGGCCGCATGGAATACACGGGACGGATCATCCACACCGAGAGTCCGGTCTGCATTACATTTCGATAGGAGGTTGCTATGAATTTAGGTCTTATTTCTTTAATCTGTCTTCTGGCAGCCATTGTGATTGGCTTTGTGAAAAACTGTAACGTCGGTATTCTCTGTACGGGTATCGCAGCGGTGCTGGCTCTGGTATTCGGCATCAAGGCGTCCGATATCATCAAGGGATTCAGTGCTTCCCTGTGCATCCAGATGGTCGGCATTACTTATCTGTTTGCAATTATTAACGGAAACGGAACCCTGGAACTTTTAGCACGCAAGATGGTAGCGCTGGTTGGCAAACAGAAACGTCTGATTCCGTTTGTTATCTATATTTTAGGATTTATCATCAGTGCCGTAGGACCGGGCGCAATCCCGAGTCTGGCAATCATCCCGGTTATCGCAATCCCGGTTGCGGCATCCGCAGGCATCAACCCGATTATGACGGCGATCATCGGTGACCTGGGCGTTATGTCCGGACGTATGAGTCCGCTGACCCCGGAGGCAGCCGTTGTCCGTGAACTGATGGCAGCACAGGGACTGGAGGCAGACACCGTTCCGATCATGTTCTGCCTGATTCTGACGGCGCTGGCAACTATGGTACTTGTCTACATTTACTATAAAGGCTGGAAAGTGGATGTAAATGCAGTCGGAAAAGAAGCAGAGCTTCCGAAATTTACCGGAAAACAGCTCCTTTCCCTGGCAGCACTGGCTGGTCTGGCAGTCGGCGTTCTGTTCTTCTCCTGGAATGTCGGTCTGATGGGATTTTTAATGGGGTCGCTGTTAATTATCTTTGGCTGCGGTGATGAGAAGAAAGCAGTTCAGATGGTGCCGTGGAATGTGATTATTATGGTTTTGGGCGTTGGCATTTTAATGAATGTTATCTCCCTGTCCGGCGGTATCGATATCATGGTAGCGGCTCTGGAGCATGTTATGAGCAAACGGACTGCTGCGATGATCATGGGTATTACTTCTGGGTTTATGTCCTTCTTCAGTTCTGGTCTTGGAGTTGTATTCCCGACCCTGATTCCGACAGCAGGCGGACTGGCTTCAACGCTGGGAGCAGATGCCATCGAACTGGTATCGGTGATTGTAATCGGTGGAACGATCGTAGGATTTACTCCGATTTCCACAACCGGCGCACTCATCATGGCAGGTGTTTCTCAGCAGGAGAATGCGGAAGAACGTTTCCCACAGAATCGCATGTTTGTAGAGCTGTTTGCCGTTTCCTTCCTGGCACTGGCAGTAGTAGCGGTATTTTCTTTTTTGGGAATCTATCATCTGTTTGTATAGTGGAAAAAGAAAGCAGCATATCGGATAGATGAAAGAGCCGGGCAGAAGCCTGTAAAGATATGGTTTGAGAATAGGAAGAGGAAAATATGACAGCAGAAGAGAGAATGATGTGGGTGGAGCGCTATAGCGCCCTCCCGACCGGAAATGTGGCAGATGCCATGGACGGACTTGGTTTAAAACGTGGCAGTGTGCTGGGACTTCATCCGATCGATCCCTCCCAGAAGCGTGCAGCCGGATTTGCCCGCACGATTTTGCAGAAGCGCCGGAGTACGCCGTGGGACGGCGTGAACCTGGCAAAGCACGGAAAAGTGATTGATGACAAAACGGAACCGGGCGACCTGCTGGTGATTTCCATGGGCGGTATTATGGATGTATCGACGGGCGGTGACCTGCTGGCACTCCGGGCACAGCTTCGCGGCGTGCAAGGCGAGCTGACCGACGGCTGCCTGCGCGATACCGATGACATCGCGGCATTTGGTTTTCCGGCATACAGCGCCGGAACTGCACCGAACAAGAGCGCTTACGATATCGAGACAGTCGGCGTGGATGTGCCGGTGACGCTCTGCGGCGTCCTGATTTTTCCGGGCGACATGGTCGTGATGGACCGGACCGGCGTGGTCGTGGTTCCGTCCGGAAAGATCGCGGAAGTCTACGAATCCGCCTCCCGGATCGCGAAGCGCGAGGAGCGCGTGGTGGTTCATCTGCGCGAGGGAAAGACGCTGACGGAGTCGCGAAAGCTGGCAGCGGCGGAAGTTGGGCAGTAGGACTCAAAAATCGGCATATGACTTAAAAATAAAATTTGAATGACCCATTTATGAGCACATAAAAGCTCATAAATGGGTCATTTTTTTACATTATGAAAAAATGAGACAAGAACGAGTCATTCCTGGAAGGTTATCAAAAAAATAAATAAAAATTTTAATTCGACAAAAACCTTGTATTTACAAGGAAAACCTCGAATTTTTTGGAAAATAAAAAAGAAAAATATTAAATAAAATCGAAAAACGTAAAAGTTGGCACGGAACTTGCTGTATATATGAGTATCAAGCAAAAGTATCAAGCAAAAAGAAAAATATATTACATGGAGGGAACACATTATGAAAGTTGGCGTATTGAAAGACATCAAAGTAGGCGAGTACCGTGTCATCGCAACCCCGGCAGAGGTAAGCATGCTGGTAGGTGACGGCAATGAGGTTTACGTTCAGAAGGGCGCGGGCGAAGGTTCTGGATTCCCGGATGAGGCATATGTGAAAGAGGGCGCGAAGCTGGTTGATACAAAGGAAGAAATTTATGCAACCTGCGATTTCGTCGCAAAGGTAAAAGAGTTTGAACCGTGCGAGTACAAGCTGCTCCGTGAAAACCAGATCGTATTTACCTGCATCCATCCGGCAGCACATCCGGAGGAGGTACAGGCACTTCTCGACAGCAAGTGTATTGCATTTACCGCAGAAGATTCCCACCGTTACGGTTCACCGAACTGCGAGGCAGCTGGTAAGGCGGGCGCACTTTTTGGTCTGGAATCCCTGCTCTCCATCAACGGCGGCAAGGGCAAATTCGTCAACGGTCTCGGCGGTGCTCCGGGCGTTAAGGCGCTGGTCATTGGAGGCGGCGTGGTAGGACGCGCAGCAATCTCTGTTCTTCATGCGCTGGGCGCGTGGGTAACGGTTATGGATATTAATATCGGAACCCTGCGTGATATCGGAAAACAGTTCAATGAGGAAGTCAATACCCAGATTTCCAACCGTTATAATCTGAAAAAGATTTTACCGGAGATCGATGTCGTGTATAATTGTGTTAGATGGCCGAAGGATGCCAAAGAATACATGATCGACCGCGAGATGGTCCGCTCGATGGAGAAAGGTTCCGTTATCGTAGATATCAGCAACGATTATGGTGCAATCGAGACGTTCCATGAGACCACCCATGAAAATCCGCGCTACATCGAAGAGGGCGTCGTACATTATTGCGTAAGCAACATTCCGGGTGCAATTTCCCAGTCTACCTCGATCGCATACGCAGCATCCGTACTGCCGCACTTCAGAAGCATCATCAACAATGGCGTGGCGCAGGCATGTGCAAAGGATGGTTTCCTGCGCCGCAGCTTAACCACCTACAAGGGATACTTAACCCATGAGGAGACAAGTGCCATCCAGGGCAGACCGTGGGTTCGTCCGGAAGACATCTTAGAGATCGCAGATCAGAAACTGGATCTGGCTCCGTCGGCAACCAAGAGCCATTCGGATAACTTTATCAAATTAGAAAAGTGATTTTCAGATAAAGGATACCGGCAGAACGCTTTTCGTGAAACGTATGGGGATACGGATGAAAAGCGCTCTGCCATTTGAGGGGAGAATAGAAGCGCTTCCGGATGGGAAATAGCTGGAGGCGCATTTAATACAGAAGAATAGGAGGGGTATCTGTGAGTGTTACAGACATTTTAGTGGACTTTGCGGTCGCATCGTTTTTTATCGCGGTTGGTCAGCTTTTACGTGCAAAAGTGCCGTTGGTGCAAAAATTTTTTATTCCGCCTAGTATGATAGCCGGATTTATCGCGCTGGCACTCGGGGCGCAGGGACTGGGAATCCTGCCGTTTTCTGAAAATATTGGTTCTTATGCAAGTGTTCTGATTATCCTGATTTTCGCAGGTGTCGGAATTAATGGATTTTCTTTCAATAAGAAAGATTTTAAAGCGGAAATTGACCGGATTGGTTCTTATTTTTCCTATAAAGTGCTGGCACAGGCGATTCAGTTCTCACTGGCACCGTTGTTTAGTATTTTAGTAATTTCGAAATTATTCCCGAACATTAACTATGGCTTCGGTCTGCTGCTGGCAGCTGGTTTCTCCGGCGGACACGGAACGGCAGCGGCTGTTGGTACCGCGTTTGAGAGACTGGGTGATCTGGATGCAATGGATATCGCGATGACCTGTGCAACTGTTGGTATTTTATCGGGTATCTTTGGCGGTCTGTTCTTCATCAAGCTGGGAACGAAAAAGGGCTGGACCAAATATATGAAAGGCTTCAATCAGATCTCCGATGATCTGCGCTGTGGTCTGGTGCCCAAAAATGAGCGCAAGTCGATGGGCGAGGAAACTATTTCATCCAACGTCCTGGATCCGCTGGCATGGCATCTGGCAGTGATGCTGATCGCATCCGGTATCGGTGTGGGACTCAGCAAGGGAATCTATGCAGCGATCGGTCTGGATCTGCCGAATTACCTGATGGCATTTTTGACCGCGATCGTGATGTTCCTCGTTTTCCGAAAAGTCGGCGTCGGTGATTATATTGATGAAAATGTAGTGGGACGTATCTCCGGTACTGCGACGGATTATCTGGTGTTTTTCGGAATCGCTTCCATCAAACTGGCAGTTATCGTTAAATATGCAGCTCCGCTGGCACTTCTTCTGCTCTGCGGTATTGTAATCGTAGTGGCAACTCTGATGTTCTTTGGTCCGGCGATGAACCGCGGCAGCTGGTTTGAGCGCGCGATCTTCGTATTTGGCTATTCAACGGGCGTTTTTGCGATCGGCTTCATCCTTCTTCGAATCGTTGATCCGGAAAACCGCTCCAAGACGCTGAACGATACTGCATTTGCAGCGCCGTTTACAACTCCGGCAGAGATGTTTGCGTGGTCGATGGGACCGATGATGCTCTTAAATGGCAGCCATTGGAAGTTTATCGGCATCTATTTGGTAATCATGGCAGCATGCATCATCGCAAATATCGTATTTAAATGGTGGTGGCTGAAACTTCCGCTGGATCGCCCAGGTGTGGAGGAGATCGGATAAACTTGTCTTTGCCTGTTTCCTCTGATACACTTGGAACAGGTGTAAACATAACACCGTTGTCAGGCCGGATGAACGCAGATTCAAGTCGAACGTCCGTGAGACTTGGCGCGTGATTCCGGTCAGCGGTGTTTCAGACAGGGGAGAAATGCATGGAGTTTTTAAGACAGTTATTTCATGGAAAAGGATATATTGACGGAATCACGATCATCAACCTGGATGGCGAGATTCTGTTTTCAGCAAAGTTAAATAGTAAATTTTCAAACCGGAAAGAGAGAGAAGCTTATCAGGCGCTGGTGGGACAAAATTTTTTCGATGTATTTGAAAACCTGAACGCTAAGAACAGCAGCATGATCCGGGCGATGGAGGTCGGACTGCCGGTTTACGTGGAAAATCAACTGCTTCAGACCAAGGGGCAGGAGGGCATCCATATCAGCTCTCTTTCGATTCCGATCAAGAGCGGGCGCGCCGTGGTGGGCGCGATCGATCTGTCGATGGAGGAGATGACAGACGGCGAGGAAGAGCCGGAGAGTGTGGAACTGACTTCGGAACAGATCCCGGTCGGCGGCGCTGGAAAGCTGAAAAAACACAGCGGCGCATCTTTTACGATGGAAGATATCATCGCGGTGGATGAAAAAATGAAAAATGCCAGAGACTATATACCGGTGGTGGCGGCGTGCGATCTGCCGGTTATGATCTATGGGGAAACGGGAACCGGAAAAGAGGTGTTTGCACAGTCGATCCACAATGCCAGTGAACGGAGGGATAAACCGTTTATCGCGCAGAACTGTGCGGCGTTGCCGGATACCTTGCTCGAAAGCATCTTATTTGGAACGTCCAAGGGCGCGTTTACCGGGGCAATGGAAAATAAGGGACTCTTTGAGCTGGCGGACGGCGGAACACTGTTTCTCGACGAGATCAATTCGATGCCTCTGTTTTTGCAGTCAAAGCTTCTGCGGGTTCTGCAGGACGGCAGTTTCCGCAGCCTGGGCGGCAGTGAGACGAAACGCACGAATGTGAAGATCATTGCGGCGACCAATGTGGAACCGCTTGAGGCGATCGAGAAAGGACAGCTTCGGCGCGATATTTATTATCGTCTGAGCATGATGTCGATCCGGATTCCGCCGCTGCGGGAACGGAAGGCGGATATTGGACATTTTGTCAAGTTTTATGTAAACAAACACAATGGCACGTTCCACAAGCAGGTTCAGTATGTGTCAAAGGATCTGCTAAAAAAACTGGAAGAATATGACTGGCCAGGCAATGTCCGGGAGCTGGAACACGTGATCGTTTACGGCATGAGCATGGTGGATGAGACGAGCGCCCTGCTCCAGTATAAAGACATCAAGGGAAAGCTTCTGCTGGAAAAGCAGGCGGACAGGAAAAAGACGCCGGAAAGCCTGGAAGAAGTTCCAAAACTCTGCTCGTCGCTTCGTGAGGCGGTGGCTGCCTATGAGGAAAAACTGATTTGGCAGGCGTTGGAGGCGGCGCACGGAAATATATCTGAGGCAGCGCGGATTCTGGATGTGCCGAGGCAGACGCTGCAGAGAAAGGCGAGCCAGCTGCGGGGCGAAAAGGCGAAGGAAAAACAGGAAAAAGAAATCTGAGCGATGGAGGATAGATACGGAAAATTGAGGACGATGCGGGAAGCAGAACCAGCAGAATCAGCCCGGAAAGGATGGAACGCTCAGACAGAATAACAGGAGGAAATGCAGAAATGGAGAAATACATTGGAAAATATTCTGTAAAAGATTTTTTATATCTGATTCTGGGCGCATTTATCTACAGTATCGGCACGCACAGCTTTATTGAGACGGCGAATATTGCGCCGGGCGGTGCGGTCGGCGTGGCACTGATGTTAAACCATGTGACGAACCTGCCGGTCGGACGGCTGACACTGATGGTCAATGTGCCGCTTTTAATATTGGCGTGGTTTCATTTGAGCCGTGCCTTTGCGCTGCGGACGGCGTTTGCGTGCGGAATCTGTTCGGTGGTGCTTGACTACGTGATCGCCCCGGTCTTTCCGGTTTATATGGGCGACCAGCTTATGGGAAGTCTCTACGGCGGCATTCTGGTCGGCGTCGGCATGGCGTTCATCTTTCTGTCCGGTTCGACGACGGGCGGCAGCGATGTGGTCGGCTACCTGCTCCAGAAGAAATATCCGCATGTCTCGATCGGGCGCGCCCTGATGATGATCGATGGAATCATCCTCTCCACCTCGATCTTCGTCTTTGGAAATGTCGATGCGGCACTGTTCGGACTGATTTCCCTGTACGCGCAGACGAAGGTCATCGACATGATCATCTACGGAAATGATGCCGGAAGCGAGGCGTCGATCGTGACGAAATACCCGCAGAAAATCGCAGAACGTGTCATTAAGGAAATTGACCGTACGGTAACGCTGCTTCCGGGCAAGGGCGGCTACAGCGGCGAGGACACAACGGTGGTTTTATGTACTGTCCGCAAAACGGAGTTCAATCGTTTAAAACGCATTATTGCGGAGACGGATGAGAATGCGTTTGTGATTGTGAAGGAAACCTCGGGCATTTTTGGACTTGGGTTTAAGGATGTAGCGGAGGCACAGCAGTAGGAGCCGGGATTGGAATTAGAAAATAGCGGGATATGCCGCGAACAAGGCGAATATAGATATCATAAGAATGCATCAGGAGCGGTGCACTTGAACGAATGGTTTGAAACACACCCGTTTCTAAAACAAATGCGAAGGCGGCTGTCAGTGGAATTGGCAGTCTGCCTTCTTTTATTTTGCGGCGTCTTTCTGGCGGCACGGTATGCGGGGCTGGCGTCAGCGGGGGCGGACGCTGTGCTTGGGAAGAAAAAGACGGTGGTGTTCCTGGACGCCGGACATGGGGATTTTGATCCGGGAAAGGTGAGTGTGGACGGAAGCCTGGAAAAGGACATCAATCTGGCGATCGCGAAGCGCCTGAAATGGTATCTGGAGCAGTCGGATGTGGAGGTCGTGATGAGCCGGGAGGATGACCGGGGACTTTACGATACGTCAGCCGGAAGCCGGAAAATGTCCGACATGAAAAACCGCTGCGCCCGCGTCGAGGAATCCGGCGCGGATCTGGTCGTCAGCATCCACCAGAACAGCTACCACCAGGAGGATGTATCCGGTGCGCAGGTATTTTATTACCGGAAGTCAGAGAAGGGGAAACGGCTGGCGGAAATACTGCAGAAGCGCTTCGACTATGCACTGGGAGACCAGAACCGCAGAAAAGCCAAACCGAATGACAGCTATTATCTCCTGCTCCACGTCAAATGTCCGATTGTCATCGTCGAGTGCGGATTTTTGTCTAACTGGAAAGAGGCGGCACTGCTGAAAACAGAAGAATACCAGGACCGCGTGGCGTATACGCTGCATATGGGGATTATGGAGTATCTGAATGGGCGCTGAAACCTTGAACTGGCGAGGAATCTTGTGTATACTAGGAGTACTTAGCGAGGTATTTTCGAGCTTAGTACGAGTCATGCCGCGCATACTAGGAGTACTTAGCGAGGTATTTTCGAGCTTAGTACGGAAGATAGATTTATTCATTGTGAGATAGTAGAAAGAAGAGTCAATATGCAAAACGAAACGAAAAAAGAACTTCATACCCAGATGTGGAAGATAGAAAATCCAAAGGACTTTACGGCGCATGACCGGGAGGTGCTTGAGAAGGCGGCAGCGATCATCCGCGCGGGCGGTCTGGTGGCATTTCCGACGGAAACGGTGTACGGATTGGGGGCGAATGCGCTGGATGAGGCGGCAGCGAAGAAGATTTATGCGGCGAAGGGACGCCCGTCTGACAACCCGCTGATCGCGCATGTGTCCTGTCTGGAGGAGATCGCGCCGCTGGTATCGAATATGCCGGAAAATGGCAAAAAGCTTGCAAAGGCATACTGGCCGGGACCGATGACGATGGTATTTCCTAAGAGCGCGATCGTGCCGTATGGAACGACCGGCGGGCTTGACACGGTGGCAATCCGGATGCCGTCTGATCCGATCGCGGCAGAGTTAATCCGTCTGTCCGGCGTGCCGATCGCGGCTCCGAGTGCGAATACATCGGGACGCCCAAGCCCGACGCGCGCGGATCATGTGCTTCAGGATATGGACGGAAAGATCGATGCGATCATCGACGGCGGTCCGGTTGGAATTGGTCTGGAATCGACGATCGTGGATGTTACGGAGGAAATGCCGATGGTTTTAAGACCGGGTGCGATTACCGTGGAGATGCTGCGTGAAACGGTCGGGGAAGTCGGCATTGATCCGGCGATTTTAGGACCAGTCAGCGCGGACGTGCGCCCGAAAGCACCGGGAATGAAATACCGCCATTATGCACCGAAAGCCGATCTGACACTGGTCGAGGGCGAGACGGAGGCAGTTGTGGAGACGATCAACCGCCTGGCAGGCGAAAAGCTGGCAGAAGGGCGCAAGGTTGGAATTATCTGCACGGACGAGACGAAAGACCGTTACCCGGCGGGGATGCTGGAAAGCATCGGTGCGCGGGCGCGTCAGGAGACTGTTGCACACAACCTGTATGCGGTTCTGCGCGATTTCGACGATCGCGGCGCGGAATATATCTTTTCGGAAGGATTTTCGGAAGACAATTTAGGACGGGCGATTATGAACCGGCTCAATAAGGCGGCTGGCTATCATATTTTGAAGGTGTGAGACGATGCGGTACTTATTGGCGGCGATTAATGCCAAATATATACATTCAAATCTGGGAATTTACAGCCTGAGACGGTATGCGATGGAGCGGCTGGGGCTGGGACAGAAGGATGAGCAGGGTGCGGCTGTTGGAATGGAAATGGTTTCGGAGGCAGCAGAAGGCGCGAATCGAACGAAAACCGTGTCGGAAATCCAGATCGATCTCGGCGAGTACACCATCAACCACCAGATGGATCAGATTCTGCAGGATATTTACCGGAGAAAACCGCATGTGGTGGGATTTTCCTGTTATATCTGGAATATCGTTTACGTGAAGGAACTGATCCACGATTTGAAAAAGGTTCTTCCGCAGGTCCGCATCTGGATGGGAGGTCCGGAGGCTTCGTATGACGCGGTTCACCTGATGGATGAGCTGCCGGAGGTCGAGCTGATCATGCAGGGCGAAGGCGAGGAGACCTTTACGCGGCTGGTGGAGGCGTGTGAGCGCGGGACGGAAGTTTGTTTTTCAGAGATCCCCGGCATTGTCCTACGCTGTTCGGACGATACCGTCGAGGTTCATCGCCCGGCACCGCTCATGAATCTGGACGACATTCCGTTTTCCTACGGAGATTTAAGCGGGCTGGAACACCGCATTATCTACTATGAGAGCAGCCGTGGATGTCCATTTTCCTGTAGTTACTGTCTGTCTTCGATTGACAAAAAAGTGCGGTTCCGCAGCCTTTCGCTGGTAACAAGGGAGCTGCAGTTTTTCCTTGACCGGAAGGTGCCGCAGGTGAAGTTCGTAGACCGGACGTTTAACTGCAAAAAGAGCCATTCGATGGCGATCTGGCAGTATTTGCTGGATCACGATAATGGAATTACCAACTTCCATTTTGAAATTTCATCGGACCTTCTGGATGATGACGAGCTGGCGCTGATGAAACAGATGCGTCCGGGGCTGATTCAGTTGGAAATCGGTGTGCAGACGACGAACCTGGTGGTTGTGAAGGAGATCCGGAGGACGATGGATCTGGACAAGGTGGCGCGCCGTGTGGCGCAGGTCAACACCTTTGGCAACATCCATCAGCATCTCGACCTGATTGCGGGGCTTCCGTATGAGGATATCGAGAGCTTTCATCGTTCCTTCAATGATGTATACAAAATGGAGCCGGAACAGCTTCAGCTTGGCTTTCTGAAGGTGCTGAAAGGTTCCTATATGGAAGAAATGAAGCAGAAATACGGTCTGCTCAGCCAGAGCAAGCCGCCGTATGAGGTGCTTAGAACCAACTGGCTTTCCTATGAAGAGGTGATCCGTCTCAAGGGTGTGGAAGAGATGGTCGAGGTCTATTACAACAGCGGGCAGTTCCGCCGCACGATGAAATGCCTGTCGCAGGAATGGGGCGATGCGTTTGATTTGTATGACCGCCTGGCGGCATTTTATGAGGAAGAGGGACTGAATGGAGTGAGCCATAACCGGCTGGCACGGTATGAGATTTTATACAGGTTCATTCAGAAATGGAGGAAGCGGGCAGAAATTTTTTCTATCAATGAGACATCCTATCAGGATCTTTTAATGTATGACCTCTACCTCCGTGAAAACGTCAAGAGCCGTCCATCTTTTGCACCGGATCCGTCGGAGTGGAAGAACGAGACGAAGCAGTTTTTCATGCGCGAGGCGAAGGAACGCCGTTATTTGAAGGGCTACGAGGCATACGATTCCAGGCAGATGGCGAAAATGGCGCATTTAGAGCGGATGGAAGACGGAAGCTTTGTGCTGTTTGATTACAAAAACCGGGATGCTCTGTTTGGCAATGCGGCGGCATTTTCCATTTCACAGGATGAAATATAGTGAGAAATGGGATTTTCCAGAGAAAGACAGGAAAAAGAAATTGCGGATGGCGGCAGTCTGAACATCTGCGAACGAGAAGAAATGTAGGACAGCCATATTTTAAATTAGATGGATAGTAAACTGTTCAGTAGGTCTGTGCATTTTCTGCGCTGACCGTACGAAAACATGGGCCAGCAGGCAAAAATCCCATTGCCGTAGGCAATTTTTAATGGATTTTTGCGCGTGACTGTGAAGGTACTGAACAGTTACGATGGATAAATAAAATGGAAAAAACAGACAATTCTTATATAGCGATTGACCTGGAGACAACAGGGTTAAATCCCAAGACCGAGCGGATCATCGAGATTGGCGCGGCGCGGGTGGAAGATGGAACCGTGGTGCAGACGTATTCGACGTTTGTCAACCCGGAGCGGGAGCTGGATGCGCGCATCCGGGAGCTGACGGGAATCTGTGACGATGATTTGAAGGATGCGCCGGTGCTGGATACAGTTTTGCCGGAACTTCTGGCATTCTGCGGGGAGCTGCCGCTTCTGGGGCATCATGTTATCTTTGATTTCAGCTTTCTCAAGCGGGCGGCGGTCAACCGGAAGTATACATTTGAGCATGCGGGGCTTGATACCTTGAAAATCTGCCGCCATTTTATGCCAGAGGAGGAAAAAAAGAATCTGGCAGCCGCGTGCCGGTATTTTACGGTGGATCCGGGCGAGAGCCATCGGGCGCTTTCGGATGCGCTGGCGGCGCACCATCTGTATCAGGAGCTTAAAAACAGGTATTTTCTGGAAGTGCCGGAGGTGTTTGCACCGCAGCCTTTGATTTACAAGGTAAAACGCGAACAGCCCGCGTCAAAAAAGCAAAAAGAAGTCTTGCGGGAATTACTAAAATATCATAGAATAAATTTATCTGCGCAGATTGATTCGCTTTCGAAAAATGAGATTTCGAGACTTACGGATCAGATTATCGCGCAGCATGGCAGAATGCAGAAGAGGTGAGAGATATGTTTAAATTTTCAAATCAGAAAACACGCCAGATCGTATCAGCGGTTGTTATTATAATCGTAGTAGTAGCGATGGTAGCGGGAACCATTTTGGCAGGTCTTATGATGTAAAGGTTCGGTAGATGATGAAAAAAAGAAATTGGATGGCAGGCGTATGCGGTGCGGCAGTGATGGGACTGCTTATAGCCGGTACGGGCACCGCGTCAGCGGGGACGATTCCCACGGGCTTTCAGGTCGGTGGGTTTGATCTTTCCGGGATGACACGGGAAGAGGCGGATCAGACGATTGAGAAATCGATCGGGGAGATGGAAAATCAGACCATTTCGATCCGGGTAGAAGGTCATGAGGTTCAGACGACGGCGGCGGAGCTGGGATTTTCCTGGGTCAACCAGAACGAGATTGATGAGGAAGTGGAGAAACTTTCCGGCGGAAATCTTCTGCGCCGGTATCTGAATCAGAAGGAATTAGAGCAGTCCGGCGTGGATCTGCAGATTGAGACAGCGGTCGATGAAGCGAAGGTTGCCGAGTTTGTGCAGACCCGGTGCGCGGAATTTACGACAGCGCCGCAGGACGCTGTGATCACGCATGAAAATGGAGTCTTTCAGGTCAGCCAGTCTTCGGCGGGACAGGAAGTGGACATAGATGCGACGACAAAAGCACTGAATGAGGCGCTCGCGGGCGGTCTTTCGGAACCGGTTTCGGTGGATGCAACAGTCAAAAATGCAGAGCCGACCCGCACGACAGAGGCATTATCTACGATTCAGGATGCACTTGGAACATTCAGTACCGGATTCAACCCGGGAAATGTGTCGCGTTCCAAGAATCTGCGGAACGGTGCGGCGAAGATCAACGGCACGGTTCTGATGCCGGGAGAAGAATTTTCGGCTTATACATGGCTGACCCCATTTACGGTGGAAAATGGCTATGCATCGGCAGGTTCTTATGCGAACGGTCAGGTAGTCGATACGGTCGGCGGTGGCGCCTGCCAGATCTGCACGACGCTCTACAATGCAGCGCTTCTGGCGGAGATGGATATCACCCAGCGCCAGAATCATTCGATGATTGTTACTTACGTTCCGGCATCGCAGGATTCGGCGATCGCGGGTACTTATAAGGATCTGAAATTTAAAAATCCATACGATACCCCGATCTATATGGAAGGGGCAGTGAACGGCGGGACTATTTCATTTACGATATATGGAAAAGAGACACGGCCGGCAAACCGGACGATCAAATACGTTTCGGAGACACTGTCGAAGAAGGATCCGGGCGAGCCGATCACAAAGGTGGACGCATCTTTGAAGCCGGGTGCGAGGGTGAAGGAACAGTCGGCGCACTATGGGCTGCAGTCACGGCTCTGGAAATACGTCTACGTGGACGGCGTGGAGACGGAGAAAACCTTGCTGCAGACGGATACCTATATGGCATCGAAGGCGATCTACCGTGTAGGTCCGGCCGTTGCAGCTGCGGCACCGGCGGTTCCGGCTGGACCGCAGCCTGAGACACCGCATCCTGAGACGCCACAGCCGGAAAATCCGGTTCCGGCACCGACGGAAGCACCGGCAGCACAGGAGCCGACCCCGGCACAGCCGCAGGGACCAGCCGGTCCGGCGCAGGAAGCAGCGCCGCCGATGGAGTGATAGCTTATATCGGATCATATATAGTGATGGTATGAGAGCAGAGATTTGTGGTAACATGGCGTGGTAAACGCAGAAAATTACTGTACTTGAATGTGAAGCTGGGAAAGGAATCAGAATGAACATAAAAGATGAAATTTTCGAGGCATACGGGGAGATGAAAGCCGAGCAGGATCTTCTGGCGGTCGGTTACACCGCGCTTCTTGGTACCTCGATGGCGGCAAAAAGCGGCGAGGCGGCGCTTTTGAACCGATTTTCTGCACGGTATGTGAGAGAATGCCAGAATCTCTATGAGAAATGGAATCCGTCTCCGCTTCTGGAGGCATTTGCTGCACATAAAGAGCGGAAAGTGCTGACCCGTCTCGGCGCATCTGCGTGGTATCCGGCGGGCGGGGGCGGCGTCATGGCAGCGCTGTGGCATTTTTTTGATGGATTCGGACTCGGATTTGAGATGGATCTTAGGAAACTTCCGATCCGCCAGGAGACGGTGGAGGTCTGCGAGGTATTTGACCTCAATCCATACCGTTTACAGTCCCAGGGCTGCATTCTGCTGACGGCGTCTAGCGGTCCGAAACTGCTCCAGAATCTGGAGAGAGAGGGCATTCCGGCGGCGCTCATCGGTCGGACGCGCACAGCGATCGGACGCGAGATTTACAGCGGCGAAGTACATAGCTTTCTTGACCGGCCAAAACCGGATGAGATAGATAAAATGAAAGACTTACCAAAATCCCATTAACAGGAGGTAGTAAAGTGAGAGAGAGAATTTTAGCGGTCATTGAAAAAAACAGCCGCATCAGCGTCAAAGAGCTGGCGGATTTACTCGGGGAAAATGAAGCTGCGGTCGCGGCGGAGATCGCCGAAATGGAAAATGAACATATCATCTGCGGTTACCATACCCTGATTAACTGGGATAATACAGATGAGGAGAAGGTCATTGCACTGATCGAAGTAAAGGTAACGCCGCAGCGCGAGATGGGCTTTGACAAGATTGCCGAGAGAATCTATCAGTACAGCGAGGTGACCTCGGTATACCTGATGTCCGGCGGCTATGATTTTACCGTTATGATCGAGGCGAAAACCATGCGTGCAGTTGCACAGTTCGTGGCAGAAAAGCTTTCCACGATCGATTCTGTGCTGAGTACCGCGACCCATTTTATTCTTAAAAAATACAAAGACCATGGTACCGTTCTCTGCGACGGTCCTCAGGATGAAAGGATGTTGATTGTTCCGTGAGAAACCCATTATCAGATACGATTGTAAATATTCCGCCGTCCGGAATCCGGAAGTTTTTTGACGTTGTCAGCGAGATGAAGGGCGCGATCTCCCTGGGCGTGGGCGAACCGGATTTTGATACACCGTGGCATATCCGCGAAGAGGGCATTTATTCGCTGGAAAAAGGACGTACCTTCTATACGTCGAACTCTGGTTTAAAGGAACTGCGCCAGGAGATCTGCCATTATCTGAAACGTCGTCAGCGCCTTGAGTATGATCCGAATACAGAAGTGATGGTAACGGTCGGCGGTAGCGAGGCGATTGATATCGCCCTGCGCGCGATGCTCAATCCGGGCGATGAGGTTCTGATTCCGCAGCCGAGTTACGTTTCCTATGTGCCGTGTACGGTGCTGGCGGGCGGTACGCCGGTCATTATCGAGCTGGAGGAGAAGGATGAGTTCCGTTTGACGCCGGAGAAGCTGCTGGAGAAAATCACACCGAAAACAAAGGTGCTGATTCTTCCATTCCCGAACAATCCAACGGGCGCGATCATGAACCGCACCGATCTGGAGGCGATCGCGAAGGTGATTGAGGAGAAGGATCTGTTTGTGCTGAGTGATGAAATTTATTCCGAGCTGACCTACAGCGGCAAGCACGTTTCCATCGCGGAGATTTCCGGGATGCGTGACCGCACGGTGCTGATCAACGGATTTTCCAAGGCATATGCGATGACCGGGTGGCGTCTCGGCTATGCGGCAGCTCCAGCGCTTATCTTAAAACAGATGCTGAAAATCCATCAGTTTGCGATTATGTGTGCGCCGACCACCAGCCAGTATGCAGCGGTTGACGCTCTGCGGAATGGCGATGAGGACATTGCCCGCATGAAGAAAGCCTACGATGAGCGCCGCCGCTATCTTTTGAGAGAGTTCCGGGGGCTCGGCATGGACTGTTTCGAGCCGTATGGAGCATTTTATATGTTCCCGTGCATCAAACGGTTTGGCATGACCTCGGATGAATTCGCAAACCGCCTGTTACAGGAAGAGAAGCTGGCGCTTGTGCCGGGCACCGCGTTTGGAAACTGCGGCGAGGGCTATCTGCGTGTTTCCTATGCGTATTCGCTGGAGGATCTGCAGAAGGCGATCGAGCGCATCAAGCGGTTTGTGGCACGGCTGGATGGAAAGACAGAAGCGTAGAAATCGCTTTGGAATAGGGCAGACTTGCAGGAAGTTTTGCCGGCGGTGATGAAGAGATAGAGATGCAGCGCTGCTGCAATGAAATAGGAAGACCGGAAATGGAGAAGAAAGATGTTAAATATTGTACTCTATGAACCGGAGATGCCGATGAATACAGGAAATATAGGACGAAGCTGCGTGGCAACGAACACGCGGCTTCATCTGATCGAGCCTCTCGGTTTTAAATTGAATGATAAAATGGTAAAAAGAGCGGGTCTTGATTACTGGCCGCATCTGGATGTGACAGTTTACAGCGATTTTAAAGATTTTCTGGAGAAGAATCCGGGCGCGCGCCCGTATATGGCGACCACGAAGACGACGCAGGTGTATACGGACGTTCACTACGATCCGGACTGCTATATCATGTTCGGACCGGAAAGCCGCGGCATCCCGGAAGAACTCCTGATCGAAGACCCGGAGCGCTGCGTCCGCATCCCGATGTGGGGTGAGACGCGCTCTCTGAATCTGTCAAACTCGGTGGCGATCATTCTGTATGAGGCGCTGCGGCAGAATGGGTTTGAGAAGATGAATACGGAGGGGCATCTGCATCACCTCCAGTGGAAATAAGGTGGATTCTCTCCCACACGTGCGTCATCAACGTCTCAGATGAAACAGGAATTAGTGGCACCAAGTCCCACAGGCACTGATATTTCCGTCGCATTCGGCGTCGGAGTCAGTGCCATTTTTATTGTTGTCCGGCAGGTGGACGCCGCAGGATGGTCCGTTATTTCCGCTCCGGTCAAAGTGAAGCATTCCGTTTAAGAAGTCTTCGACGCGGTCTTTAGGAGCGCCTTTGGCGCCGCCGAGAACCTGGATGCTGGTTTCGCGCAGGGCGATCATCATCGGGATCGGAAGGGCGTCGCAGAGGAGGACGGCAGTATTTTCTTTTTTCAGAAACTCGACCAGCGCGCCGGGATCGTTTGCATAGGTCTGTTTCACGGTTTTGGTGGAAATAATCTCATCGTCAACTACATCAAAAATTAAAAATTCTTTCACCTGAGCCAGGTGGGAGCAGATTTCTCCGTTTTCATAAGGGACTGCAATTTTCATGAGTGACCTCCTTTTTTAGAGATAGTATAGCGCTTAGAATTGAAAAATCAATATAAATGTATATTTAATTTTATGGATAGATAGAAGAAATTTCTATCAAGAAAAGAACCAGCAGAAGGGAAGTTCCCAATAAGACAGTACGAGAACATTACTGACATAGGGTAGCTGCCGTACAGGAGTGCGACAAGAAAAATTGGCGATACTTGGTTTTCATAGCCAGGTATCGCCTTTTTCTATCTTTAACAGAATGTTTGAATAACGCAGTAAGTCCCTTAATCCGACTTAACTTCTTTCCACAAACTATTATAAAGCTCGTCCGCCTCATCCCCAAGATACCGGTAAACCTCGCAGTTTTTCAGCTGCTTCGCATCTGGGAAGACGGCTTTGTTGTTCTGGATTTCTTCGTCCAGCATTTCCTTGGCTGCCTTGTTTGGCGTCGCGTAGGTAATGTACTCAAAGTTTTTGACTGCGACATCCGGGCGGCAGAGAAAATTGATCCATTTTTCTGCGTTTTCCTTATTTTTCGCATTTTTCGGAACTACCCAGGAATCGAGCCAGACGTTGGTTCCCTCTTCCGGGATTACATATTCCAGGGAGAATGGGAGGTTCTGTGCGGCTACCTCATCCTGGATGTACATGATCTCGCCGGAGTAGATGACGCCGATGGCTGCCTCGCCGCCGATCATCTTGTCACGTACCTGATCGATGACGTAAGCCTGTATGAGCGGTTTTTGGTCAATCAGATCCTGCTTTGCCTGCTGGAGTTCGGTTTCGTCGGTCGAGTTGGCAGAGAAGCCGTCTTTTTTGAGCGCTACCATGAAGGCATCGCGGACGCTGTCCTGCATCAGGATCTCGCCTTTATAAGCCGGATTCCAGAGATCGGACCATTTGGTCGGAACCGGAAGTCCTTTTTCTTCGATGAGCTTCGTATTATAAAGAATACCGACGGTTCCCCAGGTGTATGGCACGGAATATTTGTTTTCCGGGTCGAACTGCTTGGACATTTCCATGTACTGCGGGTCAATGTTTTTGACATTTGGAATGTTGTCAAAGTTGAGTTCGGCAAGCAGGTCATTTTCCTTCATTTTCTGAATCATGTAGTCGGATGGGCAGACTACATCGTAGTTGACGCCGCCGGCTTCGATGACCGGATACATTTCTTCCAGTGTCTCAAATACGTCGTAGGTAACCTTGATTCCGGTTTCCTGTTCAAATTCCTCAATCAGGTCCGGATCAATATATTCGCCTGCATTGTAGACGTACAGTTCGTTTGAATGAGTCGTGGTGTAGCGGCTGTAGGTGCTGACACCAACGACAAGCAGAATCAGCGTGCAGGCAAGTCCCAGAACGCCGTTCTTGATCTGGTTGTTGCGTTTGCGGCGCTTGATGGTCTCTGTGTCAATCACAGTCGCATTGCCGGCGGATTTTTTCTCCGGGGCAAAGTTGGTGATCAGCAGGAGCACCAGGACTGCCACGAAAATCAGCGTGGACAGGGCATACATCGTTGGCTGGATGCCTCGGCGCACCTGGCTGTAGATCAGGGTGGAGAGTGTGTCGATACCGGCACCTCTCGTAAAGTGCGTGATGATAAAATCATCCAGGGACATCGTAAATGCCATCAAAAAGCCGGAGAGGATACCCGGGACGATGTCCGGAAATACGACCTTGAAGAAAGCATACAGCGGGCTGGCGCCGAGATCCAGAGCGGCTTCGTAGGTGTACCGGTTCGTCTGCTTGAGTTTCGGCATGACACTTAATATCACATATGGAATATTAAATGTGATATGCGCGATCAGCACGGTTTTAAATCCGAGAGAGATACCGAACGCGATAAATGCCAGCATCAGGGAGATACCGGTTACGATATCGGAGTTCAGCATCGGGATGTTGTTGATTCCCATGACGATGGTGCGCGGAATCCGTTTCATGCTGTTGATGCCGATGGCGGCGATCGTGCCGATGACGGTCGCGATCAGAGCCGACGCAAACGCGATGAGCAGCGTATTGTTTAAGGCATTCATGATGGCGGAATTCTGGAACATCTGCGTATACCAGCGGGTGGTAAAACCGCCCCAGACGGTTCTCGATTTTGTGTTGTTAAAGGATAAAACGATCATGGTCACGATCGGGATGTATAAAAAGAGCAGGATGAGCGCCAGGTAAAAGTCCTGGAAAAACTGTTTTAAGCGGCTATGTTTCATCAGAACGCATTGCCCTCCCCTTCTTTATCGTATTTGGCGATGAGCGCCATACTCAGTAAAATGAAAATCATCAGAACCAGCGAGAGACCGGAACCTAAGTGCCAGTTGCTTCCCTTGGTGAACTCCTGCTCGATGACATTTCCGATGAGCAGGATCTTGCTGCCGCCTAAGAGACTGGAAATAACGAAGGTTGTCAGCGCCGGGACAAATACCATGGTAATGCCGCTGATGATGCCTGGGATGCTGAGTGGAATCCAGATATGAATGAGTGTCTGGAAATTGTTTGCACCCAGGTCTTTGGCGGCGTTGATGGTATTATCGTCGATTTTTGCCAGCACATTATAAATCGGTAGAATCATGAAAGGCAGGAAGTTGTATACCATACCCAGAATGATCGCCCACGGGGTATTGATGATGGCAATGTTTGGCAGATGGAGAAAGGAAAGAATGCCGTTGATAACGCCATTTTTCTCCAGGAGCGTCTGCCACGCGAGGGTGCGGAGCAGGAAATTCATCCACATCGGAAGGATGAAGACGAATACCATAAAGCTGCCTGCCCCAATGCCGCGGCGGCGCAGCACCAAAGCCAGCGGATAGGACAAAAGCAGGCAGATGGCGGTCGCAGCCAGAGACAGACCCAGGGATAAGAGCAGCGCCTTCATATGCTCCGGTGTCGTGATGGAACAGACATTTGCCAGTGTAAATGCCCCGCTTTTGGTTGTCAGACCGTAGTATACGATCAGCAGGAGCGGGATGATGGTGAAACCGATCATCCAGAGAATATAAGGACCGGCGAAGAGCCGTTTCACGTTTGATTTCATGCTAAGTCCGACTCCTTTCTATTCATTGACGCCCACAGCTTCCTCGTCCTCCGACGCCGGCTTATTCATGATCTGGATGTCAAACGGGTCTACATGGATGCCAACCTTCTCGCCGACCGGGAACATATCCGTGCTGTGAACCAGCCACTCATAGCCGTCCGGGGTGGTGACCTCCATCTCATAGTGGACGCCCTTGAAAATCAGGTGGGTGACAACGCCCTGCAGCGTGCCTTCCTCCGGTT
This sequence comes from Clostridium fessum, assembly GCF_027698965.1. Classification (NCBI taxonomy): domain Bacteria; kingdom Bacillati; phylum Bacillota; class Clostridia; order Eubacteriales; family Clostridiaceae; genus Clostridium; species Clostridium fessum. Next base: position 99,056 of record NZ_JAQEQF010000008.1, on the reverse strand, counting down.
TTACGAGGTCAATGTCCTCCGGGCGGATGACAACGTCTATCGGTTGGTTTGTTCCGAATCCCTTATCGACGCAGGCAAATTTCGCACCGAAGATTTCAACCAGCTCGTCGTGGAGCATCAGACCGTCCACGATGTTGCTCTCGCCGATGAAGTCGGCAACGAATGCGTTTTCCGGCTCGTTGTAGATCTGTTCCGGGGAACCCATCTGCTGGATATAACCCTGGTTCATGACAACGATGGTATCGGACATCGTCAACGCCTCTTCCTGATCGTGGGTAACATAGATAAAAGTGATGCCTAACTCATTTTTCAGACGGATCAGCTCGTACTGCATGTCCTGGCGCAGTTTTAAATCTAGGGCACCGAGCGGCTCATCAAGAAGCAGGACCTTTGGCTCGTTGACAATCGCACGCGCAATGGCGATACGCTGCTGCTGACCGCCGCTCAAAGAGTCAATGCTGCGATGCTCAAAGCCGTCTAGGTTTACAAGCTTTAAAGCGTACTTAATTTTGTCATCAATATATGCTTTTGATTTATTCTTAATTTTTAGCCCAAATGCGATATTATCTGCGATGCTCATATGCGGAAACAGTGCGTATTTCTGGAATACGGTGTTTAGCTGGCGCTTGTTTGGCGGAAGTTTGGTGATGTCTTCGCCGCCGAAAATTACTTTTCCTGTATTTGGGGATTCAAATCCGCCGATGATGCGGAGCGTGGTCGTCTTGCCGCAGCCGCTGGGACCTAAGAGCGTTACAAAGGAATTTTCCTTTACTGAAAGGCTCAAGTCATCCAGGACCAGAGTGTCGTCAAAGCGTTTCGAGATATGCTGTAAATCGATTAATGGCTGGCTCATGCGTTTCCTCCGTAAATAGTAAAATAATGTGTAGTATTAGAAACTTGGCGGCGAGCTGACCCAGAGGATCGTCGCGCCGGAGCGGCTTTCAAGGTAATGCGTCTTGTCGCTCGTATAGTAAAAAGATTCGCCCTTTTTGGCTTTGTACGTCTGATTCCCCAGATGAATCAGGATGCTGCCGGAAAGAACGTAGCCAAATTCCTCACCCTCATGCGGGCTGTCCGGATAGGTGGAGCCGCCGGCACCGAGTGTAAGGCGGATCGGTTCCATCGTGTTCTTCTGGGCGTTCGGGATGATCCACTGAATCTCATTTTTCAGTTCCGGATCTTCCTTGATAAAATAGTCGTTTTTTTCAAATACAATCTGCTCTTCCGGAGCCTCGTTGAAAAACTCCCCTATGGTTGTGCCGAGACACTGGAGAATATCCATCAAAGTAGCGATGGACGGGGAGGTCAGATCGCGCTCTACCTGGGAGATAAATCCCTTCGAAAGCTCTGCGCGGTCAGCCAGCTCTTCCTGAGTCAGACCCTTTAAAATTCGCAGTTCCTTTAATTTTCCTCCTATACTCAACAGAGGGAACCTCCTTTCCTGGTTTCATAGGAAATTGCGTCCTATGAAACAAAAAACGCTCCGCGAGGATGCGCTAGGGCACATTCTTTTTTATAAAAACCGGGTGGGAAAACCATCCGTCCGGCGTTTTTAGAAACATACAAAAGTAAGATGAAAGTTTAGAAATTCTAAAATGAATGTAAAATTAATCTTTTTGTTTAGAAATAATAAACTTGCTTCCGAGTATCTATTATACAGAATGTGGGGAAGGTGTCAAGGAAAAAAACGGGAAAATCCGGGGGTTCTCAAATTGTGTGAAAAAAGGGTGCAAAAATGGCGGTATGATGATAAAATAGGGGCAGATAATTTGATAGAAACCGTTATAACGGTTCTGGGGGATCAAAGGAGGAACATTTCATGCAGGATAAGTATATGGCATATGTGGGTTCTTACTCATACAACGGTCAGGCAAAGGGAATTACCGTGTATGATGTGGATGTAAAAAAGGGAAAATTTATCTACCGGTGCGAGGTGGAAGTGGACAACTCTTCCTATTTAACTGTTTCACATGACGGGCGGATGCTCTATTCCATCGCGGACGAGGGCGTTGTGGCGTTCCGGATTCTGGAAAACGGCGCACTCAGCCGTGTGAACAGCGCAAATATCAAGGCGATGCGCGGCTGCCATATTGCGACCGATGCGGAGGACAAGTTTATCTTCGTATCCGGCTATCATGACGGCAAGGAGACGGTGGTCCGCCTGAAACCGGACGGTTCTATCGGGGAAGTGACCGACGGAGTTTACCACAAGGGACTTGGAAGCGTGGCAGAGCGTACGTTCCGCCCGCATGTGAGCTGTGCGGAGCGCACGCCGGATGGCAGATTCCTGCTGGTAGCCGATCTGGGAATTGACCAGGTCAAGATTTACAGGTTTGATGGCGAGAAGGGAACCCTTTCATTGGTGGACGCGATCCGCTGTGATTTGGAATCTGGTCCGAGACATTTCATGTTCAGCAAGGATGGAAAATTCTTGTATTTGATGTATGAAATCAAAAATGTGATTGATGTATACACGTATGAAACGGGCGATCGTGTGCCGAAGATCGAGAAGATCCAGACGATCCCATCGACCGCACCGGAGCGCACCAGCCAGCTGACTGCAGCGTGCACGATCCGGATGTCCGAGGACGAGACACATCTGTTCTGCAGCAATGCGGGCGATAATTCAGTCAGTGTCTACGAGCGCGATGCACAGACGGGGCTTTTGAAGCTGCTCTGCTGTCTGCCGATCAGCGGCGATTACCCGAAGGATATCGCGATTTTCCCGGATGGGAACCATCTGGCGTCGATCAATCACGGCAGTAACAGCATTTCTTTCTTCCAGGTGGAATATAAGGAGAAGCTGCTGGTGATGAGCGGACGCAGTGTTTCGGTGAATGAGCCAAACTGCTGTGTGATTACAAAGGTACCTACGAGAGGAAAGAAAGCAGACTAAATGGTAGAAGGAGTTAATAGCGAGAATGGCAGGATCAACATACGGAAAAATACTGACAATGACAACGTGGGGCGAATCCCACGGCGCAGGCGTGGGCGTGGTCGTAGATGGCTGTCCGGCGGGGCTTGCGCTTTGTGAGGAAGACGTTCAGCGTTATCTGGACCGCCGCAAACCGGGGCAGAGCCGTTTTACGACGAAGCGCAGCGAGAGCGATACGGTGGAGATCCTGTCAGGCGTTTTTGAAGGGCGGACGACGGGCACGCCGATCTCGATGCTGGTGTGGAACCAGGATCAGCATTCGAAGGATTACAGTGAGATCGCCAGTTATTACCGTCCCGGACATGCGGATTATACCTTCGATGAAAAATACGGTTTCCGGGATTACCGGGGCGGCGGACGTTCTTCGGGACGCGAGACGATCGGACGCGTGGCAGCAGGCGCTATCGCGGCAAAGCTGCTGGAATCCTTGAACATTCAGGTAAAAGCATACACGAAAGCGATCGGACCGGTGGAAGTGGCGCCGGATCGGTTTGATCTGGCGGAATGTGAAAAGAATAAGCTGTATATGCCGGATGCTGCCGCAGCCGCAGAGGCAGAGCAGTATCTGGAAAGGAAGATGGCGGAGAAAGATTCTGCTGGCGGTATCGTGGAATGTGTGATTGCCGGTCTTCCAGCAGGGCTTGGCGAACCGGTTTTTGATAAATTTAATGCGAACCTGGCAAAGGCAATCTGCTCGATCGGTGCCGTTAAAGGCTTCGAGATCGGAGAGGGTTTCCATGCGGCGCAGATGGCAGGAAGCGAGAACAACGACGCGTTTGTCATGGATCCGGATGGGAGCGTTGGCAAGGCGACGAACCATGCAGGCGGCATTTTAGGTGGTATGACGGATGGAAGCGAAGTTGTGTTCCGTGCGGCATTTAAACCGACCCCGTCGATTGCCGCAGAGCAGAGAACCGTCAATAAGAGCGGCGAGGAGATCGGCATCAGCATCAAGGGACGCCATGATCCGATCATTGTGCCGAGAGCGGTTGTCGTGGTTGAGACGATGGCGGCATTTGCGGCGGCGGATATGCTGCTGGGCGGCATGACGGCGCGGCTGGATCGGATTCAGGAGTTTTACCGGAAGTAAGGGAATGCAAATAAAAATTTTGGAAAAGCTGCGGCGGGCTCAGCCTGTTTGGTCCGCGGCTTTTTCTGGCATTAAATCAGGAGGCAGCAGGATGAGTGCAACAGGAATTTCAAAAGAAATAGAGACAGCAGGACAGTTAGAGGAGCTGCGCCAGGAGGTACGGATTGCCGCAGAGGAACTTCTCAGTGCGGCAAACATGAAGCCGGGACAGATTTTGGTGGTCGGATGCTCGTCCAGCGAGATTGCATCGCATAAGATCGGTTCCTATTCCAGCGCCGAGATCGGAAAAGCGGTGTTTGAGGAGCTGTATGCAGTCACCAAGTCGCAGGGGCTTTATCTGGCGGCACAGTGCTGTGAACATCTGAACCGGGCGCTGATTGTGGAAGAAGAAGCGGCGGAAAAATATGGTCTGGAGATGGTAAACGTCGTGCCGCAGCTAAAAGCAGGCGGTTCCTTTGCAACGGCAGCCTATGCGGGATTTGAACATCCGACAGCCGTAGAGCGGATTCAGGCACACGCGGGCATCGATATCGGAGACACTTTCATCGGTATGCACCTGCGCCCGGTTGCAGTTCCGGTGCGGACCTCGATCCGTGCGATCGGCGGCGCCCATGTGACGTGTGCGAGAACGAGGCTGAAATATATTGGCGGAGAGCGGGCGCATTATCTGGATGCGAAATAAAGAAAATGAGGAGTAAAAAAAACGTGGAAATCAGGAAAAATGATGAATTTGAACTGACAATCGAAGATATGAGCGAAGATGGAGCCGGGATCGGAAAGCAGGACGGCTATATCTGGTTTGTAAAAGATGCCGTGATCGGGGATCGGATCCGGGCGCGGGCGATGAAAATGAAGAAAAATTACGGCTTTGCCCGTCTGATGGAGGTGCTGGAAGCATCCAAAGACCGCGTGATGCCGGAATGCCCGGTCGCAAGACAGTGCGGCGGCTGCCAGCTTCAGATGATGAGTTATGAGGCACAGCTTCATTTTAAGGAGCGCAAGGTCTACAATAACCTGCGCCGGATCGGCGGGATGGAGAATCTGCGGCTGCCGGAGCGGGCGGATGAAGTGAGTGTGCCTGAGAATGTATCTGAAAGAAATACATCCGAAAGGATGGAGACAACCGATGCGGGGGTGAAAGCAGAGAACGTGTCGGGGAAAAGTGCCGGGGAAGGTGTGGATAAAACTATCACCATGGAGCCGATCCTGGGGATGGAGCACCCGTGGCGCTACCGCAACAAGGCACAGTTTCCGTTTGGACGCGATAAGGATGGAAGAATCATTGCCGGATTTTACGCGGGACGCACCCACCATATTGTGGAAGCGGAGGATTGCCTGCTGGGTGTCGAAGAAAATGCGGTAATTCTGGATATTATCAAGAAAATCATGGAAGAATACCAGATTGCGCCATATGACGAGGAGACGCATAAGGGTCTAATTCGCCATGCATTGATTCGGAAGGGATTTTCAAACGGCGAGCTGATGGTCTGTCTCGTCATCAATGGAAAGAAGCTGCCGCACGCGGATATTTTTGTGGAACGCTTAAAAGAAGTCCCTGGCATGACCAGTATTTCCTACAACATCAATCAGGAAAAAACAAACGTGATTCTTGGTGCGGAGCTTGTAAACTTATACGGACCGGGCTATATCACAGATAAAATCGGAAATGTATCGTACCAGATTTCGCCGCTTTCTTTTTATCAGGTCAATCCGGTGCAGACGGAAAAACTCTATGGAACGGCGCTGGAATACGCGGGGCTGACCGGTGGGGAGACTGTATGGGATCTGTACTGCGGAATCGGAACCATTTCCCTGTTTCTGGCGCAGAAAGCGAAGAAAGTGTACGGTGTAGAGATCGTCCCTCCGGCGATCGAGGATGCCCGCCGGAACGCGGCATTAAATGGCATGGAAAATGTCGAGTTTTTCGTCGGAAAAGCTGAAGAGGTACTTCCAAGGGAGTATGAAAAAAATCAGGTCTATGCCGATGTCATCGTCGTCGATCCGCCGCGCAAAGGCTGTGACAGCGTCTGCCTCGACACGATCGTCCGGATGCAGCCAAAGAGAGTGGTTTATGTCAGCTGCGATTCCGCTACACTGGCGCGCGATGTGAAATATCTGGGAGAGAGAGGATATGAGGTGGATCGAGTGAGGTGCTGCGATATGTTTGGAATGAGCGGACATGTGGAGACGTGTTGTCTACTCGTTAGGGAATGCGCAAACGATGATGAGATGGTATCCATAAAGGTTGATTTAGAAGGGATACAGTTGAATCAAGGTGAATATAAGCCGGAAGAAAAGCCGACATATGGAAACATCAAGAAGTGGATTAAGGAGAGATACGGCTTCAATGTAACAAACCTTTATATCGGTCAGATTAAGGATAAGCTAGGTATGGAGAAGCGTAAGAACTACAATATCGGCTCTGGAGAAGGTAGGGTGTCTACTTGTCCACAGGAGAAGGAAGAGGCTATTATGGAGGCATTTAAATACTTTAGATTGATATAAAAATGAAAGGAGGCATTGGTATAGGGGGTTATTTGATTTTTTTAAGAAACAAAGTAATCAACAACAGAATATAGGAATGAAAGTGGAAATCAGTACTCCAAAGGTTTCATTTGAAACGGATGAGGTTATTCCAATTGAAAAGAGAATAAAAGGTCAGCCGCCAACTTGTGATGGTTTGTATCCGCATGAAATACTTGTCCGTAGCTATTCACCGCATTTTGTTGTAAATGGAGAAAACTCTTTTGCAGGATTTTGGTGGTATAAATATGGAATTAAGGATGTAATGAAAATAGTTGAATCCTTAAAAGGAAAAGGGCTTATACAAATTGGCTCAGTAAAAGATGCCGTTAATATGGAAAAGCTTCCTGCTATAAAAGAGGAACTGAAGAAGCGCGGTCTTAAAGTATCTGGAAAGAAGGAAGAATTAGTAACAAGGCTTTTAGAAAATGCCACAGAAGAAGAGTTAAATACAGTGTTTCCTAAAAGACCATTTCAACTTACAGATACAGGAAGTGAACTATTAAAGAAGTACGAATGGATACCATTTATTCATTCAAACAATATTGAGGATTTAGATATATGGAATTTGACAGCTCTTGTTCAGCAACCACCTTATACCAAGTATCGTGACAAAATATGGGGCTATCTTAATCAACGGGGCGGTGTTCATATGAAAGAAGGAAACTTCGGATTATATCGAAATAGCAGATTTACTATGTCGGAGTTTGTAGCAAGTGAAGGTAAGAAGGATATTGCTTTTGGTCTTTTATGTGAAGTTGTAGCCTATGACTTGAGTGGATTGTCTAATGGATTTAGAATGGATTTTTTGGACATGTATTCAAAGTTCTTTTTCTCTTATGAAAATTCAAATCACACGATGGCTCCAGAAATAACAAAGCGAATACAAGAATATGGAGAAAAATTTGGATGGTCTTCAGATGAACTCCGTCAACAGTTAGTAACAGGAATTTCTAAAATCAAGCTTCCTTTTAGGCTGTTTACCAATGAAGAGTGTGCGGATATTATAATGGCAGAAATTGTTGGTGATAAGGATAAACTTAATGTAATTTATCACCAAGCAGAGGTTAGATTTAAGCAGCAATATAAGAAAAAGTAGTATTATTTGAGCAGCCCTCTTCGGAGGGGTGTTTTTATTTACAAATATTGAAAATATCTCTTGCTAAAACGCTATAAAAAAGCTATACTAATGCTACTAAAGGAAGGTGAGAAAAATGGCATTGTCGGATGAGATAATATACATAAGAAAAAAAGGGTTTTACACGCAGGTTGAGTTCGCTGAACGCATTGGAGTATCTTATTCAACTGTTAACCGATGGGAAAATGGAAAGATGAATCCTAATGTTTCTGCAATGAAGCGATTAAAAGCATATTGTGATGCCTTAAATATAGAATTTGGAAATGTTGAAAAAGCATGGTTAGATCGCTCTTTGGAAGACGAAAAGAATGAGAAAAACAAATAAAGTATGCTTACAAATACTTTTGTCTACGACATAATGAGTTTTGGGAAAAATATAAATATTCCTGGACTTTTATTGTTGGCTATGGTACGATTAAAATGAAATAACAAGGAGGTGGCTATATGCCATATGCTATAGATTTATTTTGTGGAGCAGGAGGATGCTCTGAAGGACTGATACAATCAGGATTTCATATCCTTTTCAGTTCGGATATAAGTGATATGGTAGAGGTGACGTATAAATATCGTCATGCACAGTTAGGACTTATACAAGGTCAAAATACTTGGTTTGAAAGAGCGGACATCAGAAATCTTCATGGAGATTTTATCAATCAAAAAATCAGTGAATTAGAGATTTTTCGTAATCAAGATGTTCCAGAAATTGACTTGATGATAGGAGGACCTAGTTGTCAAGGTTTCTCTCGCGCAGGAAGGCGTGATAAAGAAGATCCGAGAAATTTATTATTTGGAGAATATGTTAGAGTAATAAGCGAAGTAAAGCCTAAATACATTGTTCTTGAAAATGTGGAGGGCTTTATGGATATGCAGTTTTTGGGCTATAAAGGATTAAATTTATATGATGAGGAGGGAAATCTTGTTGAGGAAGGACCAGTGTATCCAGATGGTTCTGTTACACCGAATATATTAACAGCTGAGTTAAATAGAATTGGTTATAGCACTTTGGAACCAAGTATTTTGAATGCAGCAGATTATGGTGTTCCACAGAGAAGAAACAGAGTTATTTTTATTGGATATCGAAATAATCTGCCTGCCCCTTCATATCCAGAGCCTACAGTTGAAGCCGGACATCATCTATCCTTAAGGGATGCTATTGGTGATTTAGTAAATGATGCCAATATAAGAAATAGAGTTAATCAGAGACTATCTGATTATCAAAGAGATAGTAGAGCAGGTAGAACACCATCATTTGTTACAGGACAGCCAATTCCTTGTGATAGAAGGCATCTTCAAAATCTTGAACTTCCTAATGCAACAGATGTTGTTTTGGAAAGATTTGACTTGTTTAATCAAGGTGAATCGGGTTCTATGTTGAGAAAAAGAATAAAAGAGCAGGGAATAGATACTACAGGCAAAAATGCACTGATTCAACTTTGTTGTGAAAAACTAAATATGCAAGCGGATGAGGTTGTTAATTTGTTTAGAAATGTGAATGCTCCAGATGATGCTATCGATATACTTCTAACAAAGAAAAATATTCGACAGAGATTAGATTCTACAGAGCCATCACCAACCGTAGTTACACTTCCAGATGACTATATAAATCCGTGGGAGGCAAGAACAATTAGTGTTAGAGAAATGGCTAGGTGCCAATCATTTGATGATTCTTTTGAATTTCTTGGGAAGAGAACTACTGGGGGGCTGAAAAGACGTGTTGAGGTGCCACAGTGCACACAGGTTGGAAATGCAGTTCCGCCTTTATTAGCGAAAGCAGTTGCAGACGAAATTATGAGAGTTTTATAAGATAAAGGGTAGCCCATTAATTGGACTACCCTTTGTTTGTTCAGTGAATGTGAATTATATATCAATATGATTACAGTTCAACAACTTCGATTTCACCAAATAAATCTGATTTTGCATACGGTTTTATACGCCATGCATTACCGTGATTTTTTCCTATGTAACGACCTTCTTTTGTTGTGTAGCCACGCCAATCATAAGTGATAATACCAGACTTGATTAATGAAAGAAAGGTTGTAAACTGTGGGGCTCTAGAAAACTCAATTTCATTGTATTTGAACTGAACCATCCCATCAATTTCTCTGCTTTCAGCTTTGACCCATAGAGTTGATGGATGTTTTGCATATAATTGTTGACGTAAGTCATCAAAATGCCAATATGCAGCAACTTCAGGTTTTCCAGTATTTGAATTACGCCAAACAAGATTTACTGTACGTTCTTCATCATTAACATGAAGATAAAAGCCTTGATTGTTTTGTGGGGCGTCCATTGAACCGATGGTAATGTAAAGGCTATTGGCACCAGGATGCTTATCTGATTCATATCCATATATTCTAGCAAATGCGGATACTCTGTTTCTATCTGATGGTTCATATTCTGCTACTCTAGTACCTTCAAATTGTGGACGCAAAGTGAAAAGAGTATCTAGAGTATTGCTACCACCTTTGGATTTTACTTCAATTAGTCCATTGTAATCTGCGTCAACACGGTTATTTGTATTTATTCCTAAAAGACTTTCTAAAGTGTCTCCGACATCCTTCGGTGCTATTGGACCGTATCCTTTTGAATTATCAAAGAAACCACCATGAATAATTTCATATAAGCGAGGTTTGATTCGATAGAACAAATCGGTAATGGCATCCATACCAATGGCATTGAGTAAATCATTTTCGGTTGGAATATTGTGAGTAAGATTGATTATGTATATTACAGGAGTGCCATCGGTTTGTTTGAAAATGGAAATATAGAGAAGATCGCCTTCATTGATTTCTCCAGATTCCATTTTGCGTTTTATTGTTTCGATGGAAAAACGTCTATCACCACGATTATTTGATACACGATAGAACTTTAATTTGATAACATCAGTTTTACCATGCTGAACAAATAATGCATCATATGTCACACCATATTTGCCACCATGCTCTAACTGCTCATAGTCGACAAGTCCATTGTCAAATAATAAATCTCTTAGAATACCATTAGCATCTAAATTGTTTTTGTCAATCATTGTATAAGTCATACGGATTAAAGCATAATCTTCATTGCGATATTTACGTATCATATTAATCACATTTGTTTCATCTGAATAAGGTGTAAAAATCATATTTTTTCCTCCGTTCTTGAAAATAAACTGTACATATCTGCATCAACTGTGTAAGCCATTGCATATAAGGTCCTAATTGTTGGATTTTGTGCTTTACGATGCATAATTCTACTTACAATTGCGGTTTGAATATCAGTTGCTCCATAAAATTCAATCTGTTTAAGCTGTTTGTTTCTCATAACTTTTTGAATGTTTTCAATGAAAACAAGAAGATAATCATCTTCAGTAAAAGTTAATGAGTTGAATGAATTGTCACTTAATAAATCATTGAAATAATTTCTTGAAAACAAAGCAGGAAATGGTGCATTTAATTTACGAGCAAGGTTAAGTGCTGTTATGTATTCGATATTTTGTTCGCCGTATTCTAATAATGAAAGGCAACCACGGTCGTATTTTATTGAAGAGGCTAATTCAGCAATACCGAGTCCTTGTGCTTCGCGAGTTTTTCTAATATTGGCACCAAATACTAATAAGATATCCTTTGGGTTAAATTCTGAATTCAAACTGATCACCTCCTGACATTATTTATTATATTCGAATATGCCCTCTTATTCTTGACTTATAACCGTCAATATAGGGGGTAAATGATAGCGACACCAAATTCAATCTTAATATTTTTTCTAAAACCGTAAGATTTCACCCCTTCCCAAAGCTACATATTAGGAGGCGGTGATTTTTCTGTTTTCTCCGTTTCTTTGCTCTCGCAGATTTACCGTCTCCTAAAAATAAATAAAGCCTGATTACGTATAAGGGCTGGTATTTCATATCTGTAACCACAAGGTGAAGGATATGAGTTACTAGGATAACTATGCCCTTTTTGTAATCAGGCTATTTTTATGTCTAGTTATGTCAGCTCTTTTCGTGACAGACGGGAAGGACGGTATATGAAGACAGTTAGTTACAAAGATCCGTATGAACCACTTTCTGTAGTCATACAGATTAATGACGATGATGAGGAAGGCTTGGAGGAAATATTGGCATTTTTAAATGATGATGCAGGGCTGACACAGAACATGGAACGAAAGGAAAGATACCACACGAAGTATCACTTGGAAGGTCTTACCTATGACGGAGTTGATTATGCATCGCAAGAAGACTTGGAGGCAGACGTGGAGATGAGTGAGGAGGAGAAGCTGATTGATGCTTGGATGCAAGAAAACCTTACGGTGGTACAGTATCAAAGGTTCAAGCTTTTTATTGAAGGGTTATCCATCCGCGAGATAGCAAAAACAGAAAGCATTGATTACAGTTCTGCAAATGAATCTATCAAGGCATCGCAGAAAAAACTCAAGAAAATCTGTGAAAATACCCCATCAAAATGCCCTTTTAAATCTCCGTATAGTGAGAACAAGAGAAAGGAGGAATAAGCCGATGTATGAGAAACTACCGCAGGAATTAAAGGACTATCCGTATATGAAACTACGTAACGAGGTTATTTCTCTTGAGAATAGTCTTAGGGAGGTAGAGGATACTATTAAGAGCATTGAGAGTCAGCAGGTTACAAAGGACAATTTATTTCGCTTTATACTTGAGTTCGGTAGAGCCTATAAAGGTTTGTCGGAAATTGAGAAGAAAAATCTTGCTAATCAGTTTATAGAAAAGATTGAAATTTTTCATGAGGAAAGAGATAATGGTTCTGTGATTAAGAGTGTCACATTTCGTTTTCCTATCAAGCTTGGAGGAAAACAGTTTGAGAAGATAGAGGTCAACGGACAAACGAGTGGTGACCTCGTTGAGACGGTTGTCTTGATGTCAAGAAAAGATAAATAAGTGCCAGAAAGTGGCGTATTTCCTGGCTTTTTCGGAAGTTGGGATGTAAGACCCGACATCTGAAAAGGCCCGGTTTTCTTATATGGAAACATATCTACGGCAAAATATGTGTCAGGTTGTAACCTCGGATTGGATGTCACGATTTGAGACAGTGGATTAGATGTCAGGCATTTCGGGCTGATTTTTGAAAAACGGAAAGAGCTGACAACCAATCCGGCAACTCGACCGTTTTTGGTGTTTGTAGGCAGTGGAATAGATGTGAAGGAAAAATTCGGTGAATCGGGATTTGAGGAGATAGAATAGTGAGAACATATAAGAATAAAGACGAACTTAAAAACGAGATAAATAAAAGCTTTGCAAAGTATATATCAGAATTTAATGATATTCCGGAATCCTTAAAAGATGAGAGAATTGATGAGGTTGATCGAACTCCTGCAGAAAATCTTGCTTATCAGGTTGGATGGACAGCGCTCATTCTTAAATGGGAAGCAGACGAAAGAAAGGGTATTCAGGTCAAAACTCCCTCTGATAACTTTAAGTGGAATCAGCTTGGTGAATTATATCAGTGGTTCACAGATACATATGCGCACCTGTCACTGCAAGAGATGAAAGACATGTTGAATGAGAATATTAATTCTATTTATACAATGATCGATTCGCTAAGTGAGGAAGAATTATTTAAACCACATATGAGAAAATGGGCTGACGAGGCAACTAAAACAGCTGTCTGGGAAGTATACAAATTCATACATGTTAACACAGTTGCTCCATTCGGAACCTTTAGAACTAAGATTAGAAAATGGAAAAAGATAGCACTATAACTTTCAATTTTTGTGGCTATAGAAAATATCCTCCCGGCCATCATGGTCGAGAGGGTTTCGTGCATCTATGGGATTATTCATCAATCTCAATTTTCAGTCCGGATTTAAGCTCCACAGTGAAGTGGCCCTCCCAGACGATGGATTTGCAGCCACGATTGTGCCAGTGGATTCTGCGGAACATTTCGCCACATTCGCCGCAAATGACAATCTGAGCAAAGCCGTGGTTGCAGCTGCAGAAGCGCTTTTTGCCCTTGACGGTTTCAAACGTTCCCCATATTCCCCATATCCGACACAGGAATCAAACTGTGTCAATAAAAAGAATATTTGCTGATTTCTCATGAACGTGATACACTTATAGATAAGTTGTATCGGCTGTCGCTCACGACCGTTTCGGCGGTGTGAAAATGAGAAATTCCGGCACCGGAGGCTTTCAGAGTCACGATCATGGGACCGTGCGAAAGTTCCGGTGCCTTTTTAGTAAAGATATGGACTTGCTTATTCAAGAAGTCTGCGGGAGGCGCTGCGCCCTGATGAAAGTGGCAGAGAGTATTTGGGGTTGCTGTTCACGTATGCGTGAACAATAACTATTTTGAGCGGTATTTGAGAAAGGAAACAGGAGATGGATGACAAAAAAATAGCCGTACTGATCGATGCGGAAAATGTGTCCGGCAAGTATATCAAGCTGATTTTAGATGAGGTCAGCAATTATGGAAGTGCGACATACAAGCGCCTTTACGGCGATTTTCAGACGCCGAGCGTGCGGGCGTGGATGAAGAACCTGCGCGACTATGCGATCACGCCGGTTTTCCAGTACAATTATACGCAGGGGAAAAATGCCTCCGATTCGGCGCTGATCATCGATGCGATGGATATTTTATATTCGGGCAATGTGGATGGCTTCTGTATCGTCACCTCGGACAGTGATTTTACGAAGCTGGTGCTGCGCCTGCGTGAGTCAGGCATGACGGTGATCGGCATGGGAGAGCGCAAGACGCCGAATGCGTTTGTCTCGGCGTGTGAGACATTTAAATTCCTGGATATTTTATTAAACGATGAAAATCCGTCGCAGAATCCGTCCCTGCCGCAGACGCGCAAGGAGAGTGAGGCGGATGGTTCCAGAAAAGAGGCAGAGAAAGAAAGCGATCCGAATGCAGTCAGCAATATTCCGAACATGGAGGAGATGGAGAAAGAGATTATCTCGATCATCAACACACATGCGGACGATGACGGATGGGTGGATTTATCGGAGCTGGGAGACAACCTTCCAAAGCGTGTGCCGGGATTTGACCCGCGAAATTATAAATGCACGAAGTTGAAGCAGTTTATCGAGCTGTTTGATTCCGTTGAGGTTCGGTCAGCGCGCAATCCGCACAATAAGATTCTGTCGATCATCTATGTGCGTGTCAAACAGAAAGAAGAAAAGCCGGTACTTTCCAAGGTACGGCGCGGCGGAAAACGGAAGAAGGATGCGGACGCGGAAGAATAGTAAGCATATGCGGTTCGTATGAGAATAAAAAGTTGCAGAAGCGGTTGTGATTCGTATGAGGCTGGAAGAATGCAGCAGTGGTTGTAGTGTTGTGTCAGCTGTTACAAAGACAGACTGTAAATTGAAAAGTGAAGGATAGAAGATAGGAGAGACAGGAACATGACAAAGGAAGAGCTTGCATTAGAGGTAATTGACCGCCTGAAAAAAGAATATCCGGATGCGGGTTGTACGCTGGACTACAATCAGGCGTGGAAACTGCTGGTCAGTGTCCGTCTGGCGGCGCAGTGTACCGATGCGCGTGTCAATGTGGTAGTCAAAGGATTGTTTGAGAAATATCCAAATGTGGCGGCATTGGCGGATGCCCCGGTGGAAGACATCGAGGCGATTGTGAAGCCGTGCGGTCTGGGACACAGCAAGGCGCGGGACATCAGCGCCTGTATGAAGATGCTGCGCGACGAGTACGGCGGGCATGTGCCGGATGATTTTAACGCTCTGTTAAAGCTTCCGGGAGTCGGCAGAAAGAGTGCCAACCTCATTATGGGGGATGTGTTTGGAAAACCGGCGATCGTCACGGATACGCACTGCATCCGCCTGGTAAACCGGATAGGGCTGGTGGAAGGAATCAAGGACCCGAAGCGCGTGGAAATGGCACTCTGGAAGCTGATTCCACCGGAGGAAGGCAGCGATTTCTGCCACCGCCTGGTGTATCACGGGCGTGAAGTCTGTACGGCGCGGACGAAGCCGTACTGTGACAAGTGCTGTCTGCAGGATATCTGCGCGAAGGCAGACGTGGAGTAGAAAGTCTGAAAAAGTCATGGAAACAGATGCAGATAGGAAAAGGATGACAGGAGGCAGAAAAATGGACGAAGAACGGCAGGAGACAGCGGATTGGCGTATCGTCTGGCAGATGTTTTTTCCGTGCGTCATCAGCGATTTAATCGGCGGATGTGTGGATGTGCTGGGACATCTGGAGGGAAATGCGGGAAGAACCGTGTCGTCGTTTCTTACATTTGCTGTGATTTATCCATTTTACTGGCGGAGGATCCAGAAAAAGAAAGAAAACAGGCGCATAGCAGAGGCAGACGGGATGAAAGAGCAGGTCTCTCCACAGATAAAGACGACAAAGGAAGAAAAATGTGGATATTTCTGGGAAAAAGTGCCGGATGTGTGGAAAATCCTGCTGGGGGCAGCTGCGTTCAGTGCTGTGTTTAACATGATTTTCTGGGCATTAGAAAAAAAGGAGATTTTCCTGGGAGTGCTGCATATTGCAGTGCAAAAGGTTCGGATGACTGGGCAGGCAGCTGAAGCGGTGTCTCTGTGTTTGAAAATGCCTCAGGGGGATATGCTTGCGGCAGCTCTGGGAAAAGGTGCGTCGGAGGGCACCGCCGCTTTATTTTCCGGCGCCCTGTGGCAGCAGTTCTTTCTCATGGGCATTGCCGCCCCACTTTCCGAAGAACTGCTGTTTCGCGGCATTATATTTGAGCGCCTGCGTATGGCGCTCCCATTTTTCTGGGCGGCACTTGGGTCGGCGGCATTTTTCGGGTTGGTGCATGGAAACTGGGCGCAGGGGATTTATGCGGCGCTCATGGGACTTATACTGGCGTGGCTGTATGAAAAAAAGAACCGTCTGTGGGAACCTGTGTTATTTCACAGTGCAGCAAATTTGACGGCGATGCTGATGCGGGGGCTTCTCTGGCACTGGTGAGGACATAAAAATACAAACAATTTCGAGAACGCAGGATTGTGTTTGCTCGAAGAAAGAACAGGAGGAGATACTACGATGCTTTCATTTGCAAGCGATTATACAGAGGGCGCCTGCGAGGAGATACTTCAGAAGCTGGCGGAGACGAACCGGGAGAGTCTGCCGGGATATGGCATGGACCGCTACTGCCAGAGTGCCGCCAGAAAAATACAGGAGGCGACCGGATGCCCGGAGGCGGAGGTTTATTTTCTGGTGGGCGGTACCCAGACGAATGCGGCCGTGATCAGTAGCATGCTTG
Source organism: Clostridium fessum (assembly GCF_027698965.1). Lineage (NCBI taxonomy): Bacteria > Bacillati > Bacillota > Clostridia > Eubacteriales > Clostridiaceae > Clostridium > Clostridium fessum. Next base: position 82,169 of record NZ_JAQEQF010000008.1, on the reverse strand, counting down.
CACCGTATGAGGGCGTAGTGGCAGCGCAGACAGGGCACGTGAGTATTCATGAAGCCGGGGCGATCGAGTACACCGGGCATAAGGTGTTGCAGCTTCCGGAAAAAGATGGGAAGATTGATCCGTCGGATCTGCAGGAATATCTGCAAAATTTCGAGGCGGACGCAAACCATGATCATATGGTATTTCCGGGAATGGTGTATCTTTCCCATCCGACGGAATACGGAACCTTATACAGCCGGAAGGAGCTGCAGGCGATCTCGGAGATCTGCCGTTCGTATGAAATCCCGCTCTATCTGGACGGGGCGCGTCTTGGATATGGTCTGGCGGGAGAGAAAAATGACCTGAGTCTTTCGGAGATTGCGCATCTGTGTGATGTATTTTATATCGGCGGCACGAAGGTGGGCGCATTCTGCGGAGAGGCAGTTGTATTTGGTGAGAAAAAGAATGTTCCGGCGCATTTTATTACCCGGATCAAGCAGCAGGGCGCGCTGCTGGCAAAGGGACGCCTGCTGGGAATCCAGTTTGACGTGCTGTTTACAGACGGGCTGTACGAGCGCCTGGGACGCCATGCGGTAGAGATGGCGGCGGCTTTAAAGAAAGGATTAAAACAGCGCGGTTATACGTTTTTCCGTGAGTCCCCGACCAACCAGCAGTTTGTGATCTTGGAAAATGACCGGATGGAGCAGATTGAAAAAGAGGTTTCCGTGAGCTTCTGGGAGCGGTATGACGAGGATCACACCGTTGTCCGTTTTGCGACGAGCTGGGCGACCAGAGAGGCGGATCTGGAACATTTGTGGGAGATTTTAGATCGGATTGAGGCAGAAAGAGAGAAGTAGAGATGGAACGTAATGTAACGATGGCGGAGATTTCAGATGGAAAGCTGTACAGCCGGGACGATATGGTAAAAGCCGGATGCGATGATTGCCGGGGCTGTTCGGCGTGCTGCCACGGAATGGGTAATTCGATCGTGCTGGATCCATATGATGTGTACCGTCTGACCACCTTGCGCGGGGACACGCTGGAACATCTGCTGGAGGAGAAAAAGGTGGAGTGGAACGTCGTGGACGGACAGATTCTGCCGAATCTGGCTCTCCGGAGCGGGGCGGATGAAGCCTGTGGGTTTCTCGATGAAGCAGGGCGCTGCCGGATCCATGCATACCGGCCGGGTATCTGCCGCCTGTTTCCACTGGGGCGCTTTTATGAAAATGGAAGTTTCCAGTATTTTCTCCAGATTCATGAGTGTAAAAAGGAAAACCGGACGAAAGTCAAAGTGAAAAAATGGATTGATACGCCAGATTTAAAGCGGTATGAGGCGTATATCAGCCGGTGGCATTATTTCTTAAAAGATATAAGAATGGCGGAAACGGAGGCGGCGCAGAAACTTTTGGCAGAACCATGCATCGGAACGTCGGAGGAACAGGAGATACAGAAGAAAAACCGTGCCGCTGCGGCAGCCGGGCGCGAAAAACGGCGCAATCTGTTGATTATGAAACTGTTCTATCTGCTTCCGTATGATGGAGAGAAGGACTTTTACGAGCAGTTTGAAAAGCGGATGCAGATGGCGGAGCGGAGTTTGCGATAAATCCTTTGTTGAAGACAAATCCGCAAGGATGTTTGCCCCCAGCTGTGAAGAGGCTGAACCGTTTTGACAGAGTGAAATAAGAAAGGAGATTACCGATGCTTCATACGGATTTTCACACCCACACCACGTTCTGCGACGGAAAGAGTACGCCGCGGGAGATGGTGGAGGCGGCATACCGGATGGGAATGACCGATTTGGGCGTTTCAGGACATGCTGATTTTTCGATGTTTGAGCCGGGATTCGGGATGGACGACGAGAAGCTTCGCCAGTATACCGAAGAACTTCAAGAACTCCAGGAGGAATACCGGGGAAAGATGAATCTCTATATCGGGATCGAGCTGGATGGACTGGGACCGGTGCAGAAAGCAGAGTACGCGATCGGCTCGACCCATGCGCTCATCAAGGATGGCGAGTATGTTTGTGTGGATGATACGGAAGAGAAACTGGTAAAAGCAGTCGAGACGCTGTGGCATGGTGACTGGTACGCGTTTGCACGGGAGTATTTCGAGGCAGAGGCGCAGATTTATGACCGGACAAAATGCGATTTCATCGGACATTTTGACCTGTTGACAAAATTTAACGAGGGATATAAACATTTTGACGAGACGAAAGACGCCTATCTGGAACCGGCGATCACGGCGATGCACAAACTGGCGGCTCTGGGGATTCCGTTTGAGATCAACACAGGCGCCATGTCCCGCGGCTATCGGAGTGCGCCGTACCCGTCCGCAGCTCTGTTAAAAGAGCTGTGTGCCTGCGGCGGACGTATCCTCATCAACTCCGACAGCCACAGTACCGACACGATCGGATATGGGTTTAAGCAGGCGCAGGAGCTGGCGGTGGCGTGTGGATTTAAAAGTGTGTGTGCCCTGAAACCGGGTGGCGGATTTAGGGAGATACTTCTTGTATAAAAAAGACAGAAAGAAAAATATACAAATTCTAAATTTCAAGCTAAAAAATGCTGAAAATAAAGCCGAAATGATTTTATTTTTGGTGAATCGTTTTCAGAGAACCCTGCTATAATATGAGCCGTAACAAGGAGATAGATACTTAACAAAACCCCATGGCTGAGGGCTGCTAAGCACAATGTGTTTTCCACACAGGGTGTGCGGAAGGCGCAGATCAGATTTTTGGAGGAAAAGACAAATGACTACTTTAAAAGCTGAAAAAAGAAGCATGGATGTTAAGGCAAAGAGACTCAGAAGAGAAGGCTATGTAACAGGCAACGTATTTGGCAAGAAGATTCAGGGCTCCATTCCTGTTAAGATGGAAAAGAAAGACGTGGATCGTCTGCTGAAGACCGAGACCAAGGGCGGACAGATTATGCTGGATGTAGAAGGTGAAGTCTACGATGTCCTGATCAAGGAAGTTGACTATGATGCAATGGCAAATCAGGTTGTAGAGATAGATTTCCAGGCGCTGGTAAGCAATGAGAAGGTTCATTCCGTTGCTGAGATTATCTTCGAGAACCACGACAAGGTAGAAGCTGGCGTTCTGCAGGAGGTACTGAAAGAAGTATCGTACCGCGCATTACCGGCTGCACTGGTTGAGAAAGTCAAAGTTGATGTTGGTGAGATGGAGATTGGTGATACGATTCGTGTCAAAGACCTTTCGATCGCAAAAGATAAAGACATTGATATTCTGACCGATCTGGAGGCAGTAGTTGCTACCGTCACAGCGGTTCACAACAATGTACCGGAGACCGATGAAGAGGCTGACGCAGAAGAAGCTAAATAATTGAAGCGCAGTGCCAGGATGAAGCGAAACGGGATGCTGTCCGCAAGGCAGATAAAAAGTTTCGCGGAATGATTGAAACATGAGAAAAGGCGGATGTACTGACCAGATGGTCGGTATATCCGCTTTTGAATTTTGTATAAACTTTTTTTGCAGACGGTAAAAGAGGATGAGGTTATGGCTCCATATATGCGTCATAAATTTCCGGATCAATATTCTCGCGGATATTCTCATATATGCTTCCAGCCGCCTCCCGGATGGCATCGCGCGTTTCATCCGAGAGAGTTAAAATCGCGGTGCCGCTCGCTTCGATCGTAGCGATACGGTTGGAGATGCGCGCGTCGGACTGTTCTCTGGCATACTCGGTCGCGGTTTTGGCTGCCTGCGTCATGATTTCCTGTTCTTCTGGAGTCAGGTTCTGGAAGAAATCGTCATTGACAATCAAGGAGATCAGATGCGGCAGGTGGTTCGTCTCGACCACATAATCCTGCTGTTCGTAGAGACGGTTGGAGACGATGACCTCATACGGGTTCTCCTGCGCGTCGATCGTGTGCTGCTGGAGACCGATATACACCTCGCTGAAGGTCATTGGCGTCGGATTGGCGCCGATTGCTTTCCAGAATGCGAGATGATAGCTGTTTTCCATGGTACGGATTTTCTGCCCTTTGAAATCTGCCAGGGAGTAAACTGGTTTATTTGTGCTCATGATGCGGAATCCTTGATCTGCCATGCCGAGCAGGTGGTAACCGCCGTCGGTGTACACCTGGCTGATGAGATTGTAAAAATCCGGATCATCCAGCTTTTTGCGGCAGTCATCCAGCGAATCAAAGACGCATGGAAGGTCAAAAACGGCGAGATCCTTCATGAAAGAAACCTGAGGGGCGGTGTTCTGCACGACAAACGGGATATCGCCGTCCGCGCACGTTTCGAGCAGGTCGCGGTCACCGCCGAGTGTGGAGTTGGCGTAAACCTGAATCCGCATTGCGCCGTTGCTTAAGTCATGTACTTCCTCCGCAAATTTTTCGGCAAACAGCTGCGTTACCGTGTCCTCCGGGCTGGCGGTCGCCAGTGGCCAGGAATAGCGCTGTTCTTTCTTGCTGGAGGCGCAGCCGCTCAGCGCAAGCGAGGCGCCGAATAAAAGAACCGACGAAGAAATGAGCGCCGTAGCGAATCGGGAAGAAGTCCGGCATCGGCGGGACACTAGGTTTGAAATATAAATCATAATGGGAGATCCTTTCAAATTTAAAAACATCCATTTCATATGTGAAATATTCCATTCACAGCCTGAAAGCGTGAAGCAGGTCGTTATATGAAATCTTTCAGAACTTCAACATTTCCAAGCGTCCATTCAGCATTATAACAATCCCAGCGACAAAGCCGGTATAAACGTAATCAGCAGCAGCGCCACCAGGAACAATCCAATCATCGGCATCGCTTTTTTGGCGATCGCCATGATCGGGACGTCGGTCAGGGAGCTGGCGACAAAGAGGTTGACGCCGATCGGCGGGGTTACGAAGCCGATTGCCAGATTGACAACCATGATCACACCGAACTGGACCGGATCCATGTTGATCGCTGTCACGATCGGGAGCAGGATCGGGGTCAGAATCAGGATCGCCGGGGTTGTATCCATGACCATTCCCACGATAAGCAGGAACAGGTTGATGACAAGCAGGATCATGACCGGGCTGTTGAAATGCTCCAGGATAAAGCTGCTGACCGCCTGCGGCACCTGCATCAGGGTCAGGACTCTGGAAAATGCCGTGGAAGCTGCCAGAATAAAGAGGATCGGTGTGAATGTGCGGATCGCTTCCACAAAAATCGGCGGGATATCCCGAAATTTCATGGTCCGGTAGAGGAACAGGCTGACAAACAGGGCATAGAAAACGGAGATAACTGCTGCTTCCGTGGGGGAGGCGATGCCGCTGTAGATACAGCCAAGGATGATGACCGGGCTTAAGAGAGCGAAAAAGCTTTCGCGCAGCACCCGGAACAGTCCTTTTTCGTGCAGCAGATGGATTTCAGCGTGGATTTTTTCTCTATCTTCACCGTAACGTCGGCAGTGATAGATGGCATACAGCATCAGGAGCAGACCAATCATCAGACCCGGAATGACGCCGGCTAAGAACAGGCTGCTGACAGAGGCACCGGACGCCATGCCGTACATGATAAACGGGATACTCGGCGGAATGATAACGCCCAGACCGCCTGCGACTGCCACGATCGCGGTAGAGAAAGTCCGGTCATAGCCGAGGGCGCTTAAAATCGGAATCGTCATGCTTCCGACGGCTGCGACGGTTGCCGGGGCAGAGCCGGAGATAGCGCCGTAGAAGAGGCAGGTCACGATGACCGCGCATGGCATACCGGCGGTAAAATTGCCAAGAAAGAAGGCGAATACGTCAAACAGCTTCTTGGAAATACCGCCCTTTGCCATGATGATGCCGGATAAGACGAACATCGGCACGGCGAGCAGGGGAAAAGAATCCAGTCCGCCGAACATGGCGCGGATCAGATACTTAGCGCCGACCGTGAAGGACGGGTCAAAAACGGAAGGGAGAACCGAGGCGATACCGAGCGTGATCGATACCGGGATCGCGATGACAAGCAGCACGACAAAGATAACAAATAAGAGAGCAGCAGGCATCAGTGTTCCTCCTTTCCAGATGGTGTATTTGCCTCGATGAGAGATTCGATTTCATTGGATTCCTTTTCCGGCATATCTGCATTTGCATGGATAAAGGATTCCGGTGTATTGCGCTCCGGGTGGGCCGGATCGTAGACATCTTCGCCGCGGGCAACCTTAAATTCGATGATCCAGCGCTGCAGAATGCGGAATGTTACCAGAAGAAAGGAAACAAACGGCGCTGCCTGAATATAGTACATCGGAATCCCGCAGGCGGGGGATAACTGTCCGCTGTGAATGGCGGACATCATGTAAGAGTATGCAAATGGGATCATATAAAGGAAAAAAATCAGCTCAAAGGTGTGGTTGACAACCTTAAAAAGAGCCTTACCTCTGCGTGGAAAGGCAGCGACGAACTGTTCGATCTTGATAGACAGGCACTTTTTGCTGCAATAGCTGACGCTTAAAAAACCGCTCCAGATAAAGAGAAAACGGGTAACCTCCTCGGACCAGGACAGAGACTGCCCAAGCGCGTAGCGGGAAAATATCTGGATTCCCATAATGAGTGTCATCGCAGCCAGCATGACAACCAGCAGAAATTCTTCCAGGTTTTCATCCAGCCAGTGAAGTGTTTTTTTCATGAATAATCCCCTTGTAAATACGGATAATAGGTTGCTGTTTATGCAGGCACGTTTGAAAACGGATGTGCCGCTTGATAACAATAATAGACCTGCGATGGAGGTAGCAGGTCTTGAGTGCCTCGCGGAGAATTCCCACGTACCCGCAGGCACAGGGATTTCCGGGAGTAAAAAAATAGGTGGCTAAAAGTATAATATAGGCACTTTTGGAACCGAAAGTGCCGTAAGATAGCGTGGTGGCAGCTGGAATTTGCCGTATTTAAATGCGAAGCCACGGCAAATTCAGTTACTGGGCACGTTAGCGTGAACAGTAACCGAATAACTGTATAAGCCAGATATTACATCGCACTGTGAAGCAGTCCCAGTACAGTCTCCAGCTCCTTTACGCCCATCTGACCCGGTGCGGATGCCTTCTTGGCAGCGCCGAAGGTCATGGAAGAACCAAATACCTCGCCGCAGAGACGGCTGATAACGCCGGTGCCAGCCATCGACATGGTAATGATTGGACGGTCCGCATAGAGGGAAGTCATTTCCTCAGTGGCAGAGAGAAGTGTTAAAACATCTTTCTTGTTCTGCGGCATAACTGCGATCTTCGGGATATCTGCATTCATATCCTGCATCTTACGCAGGCGGTAGATGATGTCGGATTTCTCCGGCGTCTTGTGGAAGTCATGGTTGGAAGCGATGACTTTCACGCCAGCAGCATGTGCACCGTCTATGATCTTGGTTACAATCGCGTCGCCGGTAAAGATCTCTACGTCAATGAAATCGACATAGCCGGTCTGAGCTGCCTTGATGTTCAGCTTTGCGTAATCTTCCGGCTCGATGGATTTCTCGCCGCCCTCTTTGGAGGTACGGAAAGTCATCAGAATCGGAGTCTCGCCGAGAACGGCACGCAGTTCCTTTAAGACATCTTCTACCTTCTCAAAATCAAAGACACCCTCGAACCAGTCTGCACGCCATTCTACCACATCAACCGGAATAGAATCAAACGTTTTTGCCTCGTCGATGATTTCCTGTTTGGTAACGCCTACGATCGGAACGATGATCTTCGGTGTGCCGGAGCCGATTTCGATATTTCTAACTTTGATAGTATTCATAATCAGAGAATCCTTTCATTTTATCAATAAATATTTATTTGTCGCTTTCTGCCAGAGACACCATTTTCGCGTAGCGGGCATTGACAAAGAGTCCTAAGAGAACGCCGATGGCAGTCAGTACGATATTCATTATCATAACATGGGATGGTGCCATTTTGGAAGCGGCAGTCAAAATTGTGTAATTGCATAAGGAAGAAGCAATCATAACCAGTGCGGTTACGGTTCCCTTGATCTTCGGGAACAGCATGTTGCAGACGGAGGTTACAATCTGTAACAGACCGCCCGCGCCTGCCCAGCCGATGATGAAAGCGCCTGCAATCATAAGGGTCTGGCTGTGACCGATGAGTACGGCAACCAAAGTAACGAGGCAGATAACCGGGTAAACGAGGATGAAACGTACATCCTTGATTTTACGGGTCAGCAGGGAGGTGACAACGAGCGCCATCAGGGTACCTGCGGAATAGTAGGTCTGCATGATGGACGGGTTCGCCCAGCCTGCATTTTCTTTTGCGAAGTTCTGCGCGCAGTTTAACCATAACTGGAAGGTACCGGTGCAGGTGAAACCAATCACGATCATGGCGATGGACTCAAACGAAAAATTTGTGTGTTTTAAGCTGGCGATGAGTCCCTCGGATTTGCCCTCTGCCTTCTGCTCAGAATCTGGCAGCGGGAACAGGAAAATAAGTACAAATAAAACAGCGTAAATAATACCGCATCCGATAAATAACGGATTGTAAGATACCATGCCGGTGGCGGTGGTTGTCACAGCAACACCGAGTACGAACGGCAGAAGCATCTGCGCGATCGCGATGAAAAATTTGATCCCCATGGTAGCGACACCCGGAGCACTGCTGATAATCTCGGCAACCGCCGGATAGATACCGGTATCAAGGAACGAGTTGGAGATACCTCCGATGATCGCGCATACATAAGCAATCTGGTAGCCGCCGTTTTGTCCGGCGCTGAATGCAAAGGCAAGTCCAATCAGGTAAACCGCATAGGAGGCGCTGCCGATGGCGGTTGAGATTCGGCGTCCCAGTTTGTCGGAAAGTGGTCCGGCAAATGGAAGTGCAATCAGACGTCCGAGTCCTAAAGCAGCGGAAATCGCGGTGATCGCCATTGCCTCAACGCCCCAGGCTGCGGCAAGCGCTTCCTTGATGACTGCCTGTCCGAGAATCGAACAGCCGACGCCATGGATAAAGTAGTTTAAGTACATGATAAGTGCACTTGGCAGATATTTCTTGTTCATGATTTTCTCCTTAATTCAAGATCCGCCTGTCGTGCTGCCGTTTCGGAAACCGGGCGGATGATGGCTGATGTTCTGTCACAAACACAAAGGAGATGCCGATATAAAAAGTTCTGTTTTAGTGTTAGAAAAATAACACGTTTGATGCCTTTATTCTAATAATTATTATAGCCGAAGTCTAATACTTTTATAGCAAAAAAACAATGCATTTTAAGCATTAATGTGTTATAAATATGATTATGGGTTACTGTTCACGGGTAGGCACTTTTGGAACCGAAAGTGCCGTAAGAAAACGTGGTGGCAGCAGGAATTTGCCGTATTTAAATGCGAAGCCACGGCAAATTCCGTTACTGGGCACGTATGCGTGAACAGTAACGATTATGGAAGTTTGGTGTGATGCATTTACGGCTGATATTGCGAAGAGTTAATACGAAGATACATAAAGACGGGGGACGTTAGGAATGACATTGAATCAGATTTTATATTTTCAGAAGATAGCGAATCTGGAAAATTATCATCAGGCGGCGGAAGAATTATATATATCACAGCCATCCCTGAGCCGGTCAATGGCATCACTGGAAAATGAGCTGGGCGTGACGCTCTTTGAAAAAGAAGGACGCGGGGTGACCCTGACGAAGGCGGGGAGGATGTTTTTGGAGTACGCGGACCGGATTCTCACAGACTGCCACATCGCGGTCGGAAAAATGCGGGAGATTTCGATGGATGGAGGAAAGATCGACATCGGTTATGTCTTTCCACTGGCCGGTCACTATATCCCGCACCGGGTCAAGCTCTTTTTAGAACAGCCGGAAAATCAAAAGGTTGTGTTTAATTTCTGGCAGAATCACACACCGGCGATTGCAAAAAAGGTAAAAACGGGTGAATTAGATGTAGGCTTTGGCGGCTGTCTGGAAAAGGATGACATGGAATTTTTCCCGGTGGCGAACCAGAAGCTTGTCATCATCACGCCGAAGGATCACCCGCTGGCAGAGCGGGAGAGTATTCCATTTGCGGAGCTGAACCGGTATCCGGTAATTGGATACGATAAGGACTCCTGGATGGGGACGCGCACCCGCGCGCTCTATGCGAAATACAACATTCAGCCGGACATCATTGTGGAGTGTCCGGACGAATATTCGATCGTCGCGCTGGTGCGGGAGAGTTTTGGCATCGCACTGATGCCGCGCACGGATATTCTGGAGCTTTCTCAGGGAGTCTGCATTCATCCGATTGAAAATCTGGACATTTATCACCAGATTTTTATGTTCTGGATGAAAGAACGCTACCGGCTTCCGGCGGTGGAACGCTTTATTGAATATATGAAACAGCAGGCGCGTCAGGACGGTCTGCAGGCGGAAAGGGAAACCGATAGCAAAAACGTATTGAAAATTTACTTGAAAGATATTGTTAATTTTTAAGCAAAACGGTTATGATAAAAGTGTCACAAACACAGGGATGCCTCTCATGCAATGGAGAAGGAGAATTTCATCATGAAGAGCAAATACCCAAAAATTTTTGAACCGATTACCATTAAGCGCATGACGATCAAAAACCGTGTTGCCATGACGCCGATGGGTACTAACTATGGCGAGACGAGCGGTGAGATGAGCAACCGCCATATGAATTATTATTCCCTGCGTGCCAAGGGAGGAACTGGTCTGATTATTCTGGAGAATGCCAATATTGAATATCCGGTTGGTTCCAATGGCACAAGCCAGATCCGCATCGATCACGACAGCTTTATGCCGCGTTATTATCAGTTAGTCGAGAATCTTCACAAGAATGGCGCGATGGTAGCGATTCAGGTCAACCATGCGGGTGCTTCTGCATCCTCTGCCAGAACCGGTATGGAGACGGTGTCTTCCTCCAATATCCCGACCAAGGCAGGCGGCGAGATTCCGCGTCCGATGACAAAGGAAGAGATCCTGACGACCGTAAAAAAATACGGCGAGGCGGCGAAACGTGTACAGGCGATCGGATTTGATGCGATTGAGATCCACTGCGGTCATTCTTATCTGATGAGTCAGTTTATTTCCCCGTATTACAACAAAAGAACCGATGAATTCGGCGGCTCCGTCGAGAATCGTCTCCGTTTCCCGAAGATGGTTCTGGAAGAGGTGCGGAAAAATGTAGGTCCGTGGTTCCCGATCATCGTCCGTATCTCTGCGGAAGAGCGCGTGCCGGGCGGCAACACGCTGGAAGACACACTGGAATACCTCGAATATCTGGATGAGTACGTAGATATGTACGATGTATCCTGCGGTCTGAACCCGTCCTTACAGTATCAGATTGACTCGAACTTTCTGCCGGATGGCTGGCGTTCCTACATGGCAAGAGCCGTGAAGGATAAATTTGGTAAACCGGTTATCAATGCGGGCAACTACCGCGATCCGGAGGTCGTTGAGAAAGTATTGGAGAGCGGCGATGTCGATATTGTCGGCATGGGACGCGGACTCATTGCAGAGCCGAACTGGGTCAGCAAGGTGCAGAACGGCGAGGAGGAGATTCTCCGTAAATGTATCTCCTGTAACGTCGGCTGTGCGGGAAACCGAATCGGCGTCAACCGTCCGATCCGCTGTACCGTCAACCCGGCTGTTCCGGAGGGCGATATCTACAAGAAGCTGAAAGTCAATAAAAACTGCAACGTAGTTGTAGTCGGCGGCGGTACAGCCGGTCTGGAAGCAGCCTGCACGGCAGCCGAGGTTGGATGCAACGTATTCTTATTAGAAAAGAGTGGTAAATTAGGCGGACTTTCCACCTTCATTTCCGACCTGCCAAGCAAGAACCGTATGAAAGACTTCCCGAAATATCTGGAAGCACGTGCGAAGAGACTGAAAAATCTGTATGTATTTCTGAACTGCGAGGCAACCGTGGACAAGATCAAACAGTTCAAGCCGGATATCATTGTCAACGCAACCGGTTCCGTTCCAGTCGTTCCGCCGATCAAGGGACTCAAGGAAAACATCGCAGCCGGTCATGTCGATACCATTTTCGAGATGATTCAGAAAGTAAAAGCCGGAGAATACCCGGATGATTTCTGCAAGGGCAAAAAAGTGGTTGTAGTCGGCGGCGGCTCCGTTGGCCTGGATGTTGTGGAGTATTTCGCACCGCGCGGCGCGAAGTGTACCATCGTGGATATGCTCCCGCAGATTGGTATGCTGGCAGATCCGATCACAAAATGTTCCATGCGTGAGACACACGACAAATATGGTGTGAAAGAGTATGTGAATACTGCGCTGCAGGAAGTCAAAGAAAACGCATTTACCGTGAAGCTGCCGGATGGCACGATCGAGGATCTGAACTTTGACCTCGGTTTCAACTGTCTGGGAATGCGCGCCAACAATCCGATTCTGGCACAGCTTGAAGAGGCATTTGACAACACAGATACATTCATTTACCCGATCGGAGATTCCGTCCGCGCCCGCCGTATCATGGAGGGAACGATGGAAGGACGTGCGATTCTGAACGTGCTGGAAGCGAGAGGATTTTTAGAGCTGGCACCGTTGGAGTAAGAAATTGAATATTGCATTTGAAAGATTCTGACTGTTCGCTGAACGAATGATATCGTTTTATTTGATTATAAAAATAGAGAAGAAAAGAGGAAATTATCATGCCAAACATTACAGGACATACCGAATTAGTAGGATTAATGGCTTACCCGATCCGTCATACACAGTCTCCGACCACCCACAACCTTGCCTATGACAAGAATGGCGACGATGTTATCCAGCTTGCGTTCGAGGTAGACAACGATACCCTGGAAGCAGCGGTTGAGAGTATCCGTGCGCTGAAGATGCTGGGTTCCAACATCTCCATGCCGAACAAGACCGTCGTTCACAAATATCTGGATGAGGTAGACGAGGCTGCAAAGCTGTGCGGCGCGATCAACACTGTAGTCAACACCCGTGACAAAGACGGCAATGTAACCGGATACCTGAAGGGTTACAACACTGACGGTATGGGTTACTGGCAGGGAATCAAGGAAGAAGGCATTGATTTCAAGGGAATGAAGATGGTTCTCATCGGTACCGGCGGTGCAGCGACCGCTATCGCAGTACGCGGCGCACTGGACGGCATTGCAGAGCTGCATATCTTCAATATTAAAGATAAGTTCTATGCACGCGGAGAGGAGATCGTTGACATCATCAACAAGAACTCTAACTGCAAGGCCGAGATGCATGACCTGGGCGATCTGGCACTCTTAAAAGAGAAAATGCACGAAGCAGACATTTTCTGTGATGCAACCGGCGTTGGTATGCACCCGCTGGAGGATCTGTCCAATATCCCGGATCCGTCCTATTTCCGCAAGGATCTGATCGTAACTGATACGGTATATGCACCGCGTGAGACCGTGATGATGAAGCAGGCCAAAGAAGCTGGCTGCACCCGCGTATACAACGGCATGAGCATGATGCTGTTCCAGGCGCTGATCGCGATTGAACTGTATACAGGAAAATCAACACCGGTGGATTACATGAAGGAGAAGCTGGGAATCTAATTAAACGATAGCCCCCACAGTTATACCTGCTATTCCTCATTAGCACTTGCGTTCATATCCTGATTCGGGTATAATAATAAAACACACTTTCAATGTAAAGTGCAAAAGTGATCTGAATGAATACAAGTGAAGAAGGATGAGACAGATGGATGAATTAAAGAAGCTGCGAAATGATTTGGACATGTGCGACGAGATTCTGATCGATGCCCTGCGGATGCGCTGCCAGATTATCCAGGAGATTACAAATTATAAACAGAAAAACGGACTTCCGATTTACCAGGCAGAGGAGGAAGAGCGCAAGAAGAGCAAGATGCTTGCGAAGCTGGATGATTATGAATACAAAAAGTCAATCATGGCAGTTTACGACAGCGTCCTCTACCGGAGCAAACGGATCCAGTCCCATGAGTTGTTTGGATTCAATATTTTCCTGATCGGATTTATGGGAGTTGGAAAGAGCACCGTTTCGAATGCACTGCAGAACACCTTTGCGATGGATGTGGTGGAAATGGATGAAATGATCGCGAAAAAGAACAACATGAGCATTTCCGAGATCTTCGATCTGCACGGCGAGGCATATTTCCGCAACGAGGAGACAAACCTGCTTAAAGAGGTAGGAAACGAGAAGAACAAGATTGTATCCTGCGGCGGCGGCGTAGCGATGCGCGAGATCAATGTACAGGAGATGCGAAAGAGCGGCAAGATTATACTTCTGACCGCGAAGCCGGAGACGATTCTGGAGCGTGTCAAAGAGAACCATGACCGTCCGCTTCTGGAAAATAATAAGACAGTGGAATATGTTTCCGAGCTGATGGAGAAGCGCAGACCGGCGTATGAAGCGGCAGCGGATATTGTGATCGCGACCGATGGAAAATCAGCGAATGAGATCTGCGAGGAGATCATTGCACAGGTGAAGAAGTTTAAATAATGTGACTGCTCAGAAAGTTCTGACAGAGAAAACGAAAGGGGAAAAAGATGTCGAATCATATCACAGGACACACAGGTTTACTTTGTTTACTGGGAAGCCCGGTCGCACACAGTGTTTCGCCGGAGATGCACAACGAGGCGTGCAGCCAGTTAGGTCTGGATTATACATATCTGGCATTTGATGTGCCGGAAGGTAAGATGCCGCAGGCGGTTGAGGGACTGCGGACGATGGGCGCGCGCGGCTGGAATATCACGATGCCGGGCAAAAATATCATGTGCAAGCTGGCAGACAAGGTTTCACCGGCTTCCGAGATTTCCGGCGCCTGCAATACGATTGTCAACGACGACGGTGTTCTGACTGCTTATACGACCGATGGCGTCGGATTTATGCGTGCAGTTGCAGAAAATGGTGTAGACATCATTGGCAAGAAAATGACGCTTTTAGGCGCTGGCGGCGCCGCAACCGCGATTCTTGTACAGGCAGCTTTAGACGGAGTGGCAGAAATTAACGTATTTAACGTTAAGGACGCGTTCTATCCGAGAGCCGAGGAGATTGTAAAGAAACTGAACGAGCGCACAGGGTGCAAGGTAACCCTGCATGATTACTCCGATCCGGAGATCCTGCGCCAGTCCATCGCAGACAGCGCGATTCTGGTAAATGGTACTTCCGTCGGCATGGCTCCGAAGACGGACAATACGATCATTACTGATACAACGATGTTCCATAAAGACCTGTTCGTATTCGATGTCATCTACAACCCGCAGGAGACCCGTTTACTGCGCGAAGCAAAAGCGGCAGGCTGCAAGACCAGCAACGGTATGTACATGCTTCTCTATCAGGGAGCTGCATCCTTCGAACTCTGGACAGGACAGCAGATGCCGGTGGAGATCATTAAAGAGAAATATTTTACAAAATAGGATTTGAAAAGCGGCACACCGCATTCTCGTTACTTAGTGATGAGAATGCGGTGTGCCGTTTTTTTTAAAATGTTTTCACAAATTATTCATAAAAAATTAGCACTCTCCTCTTGACAGTGCTAATAACAAGTGTTATATTACTGCTAGAACAAAAGAAGACCAAAAGGTTTTCACAGATTGTTCGAAAGGAGGCAGGTTTATGAATATCAGTAAATTTACCCAGAAGTCTCTGGAAGCCGTTCAAAATACGGAAAAGCTGGCGTATGAATATGGAAACCAGCAGATTGATCAGGAACATTTGCTGTACAGTCTTTTGACTGTGGAAGACAGCTTGATTTTTAAATTAATAACAAAGATGGGAATCTCGGGCGACCAGTTCCGTGATGAGGTGCAGCAGGCGATTGGAAAGCTGCCGAAGGTATCCGGCGGTCAGG
Source organism: Clostridium fessum (assembly GCF_027698965.1). Taxonomy (NCBI): domain Bacteria; kingdom Bacillati; phylum Bacillota; class Clostridia; order Eubacteriales; family Clostridiaceae; genus Clostridium; species Clostridium fessum. The sequence goes on along the minus strand of NZ_JAQEQF010000008.1, from coordinate 66,472 downwards.
TGTATTTCTCCAACGATGCCAACAAGGTGCTGGTGAACGCGGAGGACGAAGCCAAGGCGATGGGGGACGAGTATGTTTCCGTCGAGCACTTATTTCTGGCGATGTTAAAACAGCCGAATAAGGCGGTCAAGGAACTGTTCCGTCTCTACGGCATTACGAAAGAGAGCTTTTTGCAGGCGCTTTCGACAGTGCGCGGCAACCAGCGTGTTGTCAGCGATAATCCGGAGGCAACGTATGACACTTTAAATAAATACGGTTACGATCTGGTGGAACGTGCGAGAGATCAGAAGCTCGATCCGGTCATCGGCCGTGACGGTGAGATCCGTAACGTGGTTATGATTCTCTCCAGAAAGACGAAAAACAACCCGGTTCTGATTGGTGAACCTGGCGTCGGTAAGACAGCCGTTGTCGAAGGACTGGCACAGCGTATCGTGCGCGGCGATGTCCCGGAGGGCTTGAAGGACAAGAAATTGTTTGCCCTGGATATGGGAGCTCTGATGGCGGGCGCGAAGTACCGCGGCGAGTTCGAAGAGAGACTGAAAGCGGTGCTTGACGAGGTCAAGAAGAGCGAGGGACAGATTATTCTGTTTATCGATGAGCTGCATACGATCGTCGGCGCGGGCAAATCCGAGGGCGCGATGGACGCCGGGAATATGCTGAAGCCTATGCTGGCTAGAGGTGAACTGCACTGTATCGGTGCGACGACCCTGGATGAGTACCGTAAATACATCGAAAAAGACGCAGCTCTGGAACGTCGTTTCCAGCCGGTTCACGTTGATGAGCCGACCGTAGAAGATACGATTTCCATTCTGCGTGGTCTGAAAGAGAGATATGAGGTTTACCACGGGGTCAAGATTACCGACTCTGCGCTTGTATCGGCGGCAATCCTCTCGGATCGTTATATCACGGATCGTTTCCTTCCGGATAAGGCGATCGACCTGGTTGATGAAGCGTGTGCGATGATCAAGACAGAGATGGATTCAATGCCGGCGGAGCTGGATGAACTGTCGAGACGTATCATGCAGCTGCAGATTGAAGAGGCTGCGCTTAAGAAAGAGACTGACCGCTTAAGTCAGGATCGCCTGGCAGAACTGCAGAAAGAACTGGCAGAGCTCAAGAGCAGCTTTTCGACCCAGAAAGCCCAGTGGGAGAATGAAAAATCTTCCGTTGATAAGCTGTCCAAACTGCGTGAAGAGATTGAGCATGTAAATGGCGAGATTCAGGCAGCGCAGCAGGCATATGACCTAAACAAAGCGGCTGAACTCCAGTACGGCAAGCTGCCGGAACTGCAGAAACAGTTGGCGGAAGAGGAAGAAAAAGTGAAAAATCAGGATCTCAGTCTGGTACATGAGAGTGTCACCGAGGATGAGATTGCCCGGATTATTTCGAAGTGGACCGGTATTCCGGTTGCCAAACTGACCGAGAGCGAGCGCAGCAAGACTCTGCATATGGACGAACTGCTGCATAAACGTGTCATCGGACAGGATGAGGGCGTTACCAAGGTAACGGAGGCGATTATCCGTTCCAAAGCGGGCATCAAGGATCCGACGAAACCAATCGGTTCGTTCCTGTTCCTAGGTCCGACCGGTGTCGGCAAGACAGAGCTTGCAAAAGCGCTGGCGGAGGCATTGTTTGACGATGAGAACAACATGGTTCGTATCGATATGAGTGAATACATGGAGAAACATTCCGTTTCCCGTCTGATCGGAGCGCCGCCAGGATATGTCGGATATGACGAGGGCGGTCAGCTGACCGAGGCAGTACGGCGCAAACCGTATTCCGTTGTCCTCTTCGATGAAGTTGAGAAAGCGCACCCGGATGTATTTAACGTCCTGTTGCAGGTTTTGGATGATGGACGTATCACGGATTCGACCGGCAAAACTGTCGATTTCAAGAATACGATCCTGATTATGACCTCCAACATCGGTTCCCAGTATCTGCTGGACGGCATCGATGAAAAGGGACAGATCAAGCCGGAGGCGGAAAGCTCCGTTATGCATGACTTGAGAGCTCACTTCCGTCCTGAGTTCCTGAACCGTCTGGATGAGATTATTCTCTTTAAGCCGCTGACGAAAGGCAACATCGGAGGCATCATTGAGCTTCTGATTGCAGATGTCAACAAACGTCTGGCGGATAAGGAGTTAAAGATTGCCCTGACGGACGAGGCAAAGGATTTCATCATTGAAAATGGCTACGATCCGGTTTACGGTGCAAGACCGCTGAAACGGTACCTGCAGAAGAACGTTGAGACACTGGCAGCGAAGCTGATTCTGGCGGACGGCGTCCGTGCGGGCGATACGATAGAGATCGGGCTTTCGGATGGCAAGCTGACGGCTTCGGCTGTCCATAGCGCGTAAGCGGAAAACGTCTTACGGCGGATTTATAACTATTATATAGAAGAAACAATAGGGCGCGGAGAAGTGCGAAAGAGCTTCCTCTGCGCTCTTTTTATGTATTTCTGAGATTTTCACAGTCTTGACATTGCCCGGCAACTTTACTAAAATGATTCCATAATGACCGGACTATATCATTTGTTCCGGAAGTCAGTCAGATGAGGAGAAGATGAGATGAAAATTGCGATTGGAAATGACCATTCGGCGGTAGAACTGAAGAACATTATTGTGGATTTCCTGAAAGAAAAAGGAATCGAAGTGTTAAATCTGGGTACAGACAGCAGCGAGAGCTGTGATTATCCAGTTTACGGAGAGAAGGTAGGCCGTGCAGTTGTTTCCGGCGAAGCCGATCTGGGTATTGCAATCTGCGGTACCGGTCTTGGTATTTCACTGGCAGCTAACAAGGTAAAAGGCGTGCGCGCCTGCGTATGCAGCGAGCCGTACACAGCGGTGATGTCCCGCCGCCACAACGATGCCAATGTACTCTGCTTCGGCGCCCGCGTGGTAGGAAGTGAGCTTGCGAAGATGATCGTTGACGAGTGGATCAACGCAGAATTTGAGGGCGGACGCCATCAGAGACGCGTGGATATGATTATGGCGATTGAGGAGAAAGACTGATTCAGAGTCAGAGGTAACGGATGAAATCATAAGGCAGGCTGACAGCAGGATGCGGGATGCCTGTGAGAACAAAAAGAGGCAGCTGTAAAGAGATGGAGCAGCTGCGAAAAGAACAGGAGGAAGCAGGAAATGATCACAGAAGATATTCGCTACATCGGTGTAAACGACCATGACATTGACTTGTTTGAGGGGCAGTATCAGGTGCCAAATGGTATTTCATATAACTCATACGTGATTATGGATGAAAAGATCGCGATCATGGATACGGTAGACAAGCGCAAACAGACGGAATTTCTGGGAAATCTGGAAACCGCACTGGCTGGAAGAACCCCGGATTATCTGGTAATCAGCCACATGGAGCCGGATCATGCATCAAGTATCCAGGCAGTCGTAGAACGGTACCCGGAAATCACACTGGTAGGCAATGCGAAGACATTTCCGATGCTGAAACTGTACTTTGATCTTGATACCAGCCGTGCGCTGACGGTCAAGGAGGGCGATACCCTGAAACTGGGGCGCCATGAGCTGACGTTCGTCATGGCACCGATGGTACACTGGCCGGAGGTTATGGTAAGCTATGATTCCTGCGACAAGGTGCTGTTCAGCGCCGACGGTTTCGGCAAGTTCGGTGCGCTTGATGTGGATGAGGACTGGGACTGCGAGGCGAGACGGTATTATTTCAATATTGTAGGAAAATATGGAATGCAGGTGCAGGCACTTCTTAAGAAAGAAGCCGGTCTTGAGATCCAGATCATCTGCCCGCTGCATGGACCGGTTCTGAAAGAGACGATCGGTCATGTGCTTGAAAAATACCAGATTTGGAGCAGCTACGGCGTCGAGTCTGAGGGTGTATTTATCGCATATGCGTCCCTGCATGGCAACACCGAGGATGCGGCGAAAAAATGCAAAGAAATTCTTGAGAAAAAAGGATGCCCGAAGGTGGCAATCGCGGATCTGGCGCGCGGTGATATGGCGGAGGCGCTGGAAGATGCATTCCGGTATGGAAAAATTGTATTGGCAGCACCGTCCTATGACGCGGGTGTGATGCCGGTTATGGCAGATTTCCTGCACCACTTACAGAGCAAGAATTACCAGAAACGCACCGTTGCCCTGATTGAAAACGGTTCCTGGGCGCCGAGTGCAGCGCGCACGATGAAGGGAATGCTGGATGCGATGAAGGAGATCACGGTGGTTGAACCGGTCGTTACGGTTCGCGGGGCGCTCAAGGAGAGCGATATTCCGTCGCTGGAGCAGATGGCGGAAGCGCTGCTGGCATAAGAAGCGTCTGGTGACAGTATTTAATGAGACCTGAAAAAGGCTTTTTTAAATAAAAAATCCGGAGAGACAAAAGTGTGGTTTTATATTTATATATGAAAAATCCACTTGATGATTTTGTATGGATGACAGAAAAAGAATAGGAGAAACAGACATGGTAGATGAGGTAATGAAGTTCATTACAGAGGCAGACCCGGAAGTGGGAGAAGCCATTGAAGCAGAGGCAGCCCGTCAGAGAAGAAACCTGGAGCTGATCGCGTCGGAGAATATTGTATCGGAGCCGGTTATGATGGCGATGGGATCGGTATTAACCAACAAATATGCGGAGGGATATCCGGGAAAACGTTACTACGGCGGATGCCAGTGTGTCGATGTTGTAGAGTCCATCGCGATCGAGAGAGCGAAAAAACTGTTTGGCTGTGATTATGCAAACGTACAGCCGCATTCCGGCGCGCAGGCAAACATGGCGGTATTTATCGCAATGCTGAAACCGGGTGATACTGTTATGGGCATGAACCTGGATCACGGCGGACATCTGACACACGGAAGCCCTGTCAATTTCTCCGGTTTATATTTCAACATTGTGCCGTATGGTGTCGATGACAATGGCGTGATTGATTACGAAGAGGTAGAGCGCATTGCACTGGAAGCAAAACCGAAGCTGATCATTGCAGGTGCAAGTGCCTATGCAAGAGAGATTGATTTCAAACGTTTCCGTGAAATTGCAGACAAAGTAGGCGCATACCTGATGGTCGATATGGCTCATATCGCTGGTCTGGTAGCAGCCGGTCTTCACCAGAGCCCGATTCCGTATGCAGATGTTGTTACGACAACCACTCATAAGACACTGCGCGGACCGAGAGGTGGTCTGATTCTGGCAAATAAGGAAGCAGCTGAGAAGTTCAACTTCAACAAGGCGATTTTCCCGGGAACCCAGGGCGGTCCGTTAGAGCACATCATTGCTGGCAAGGCAGTCTGCTTCGGCGAGGCGCTGAAACCAGAATTTAAAGAGTATCAGCTTCAGGTAAAGAAGAATGCAGCAGCGCTGGCAGCCGCACTTCAGAAGCAGGGATTCAAGATTCTAACCGGCGGAACCGATAACCACCTGATGTTAGTTGATCTGCGCGGCATGGATATTTCCGGTAAAGAGCTGCAGAACCGCTGCGATGAAGTATACATCACCCTGAACAAAAACACCGTTCCGAACGACCCGAGAAGCCCGTTTGTTACTTCTGGTGTCCGCATCGGTACTCCGGCTGTTACCACCCGTGGACTGAAAGAAGAGGACATGGAAGTGATTGCAGAGTGCATCTGGCTGGCAGCTACCGACTTTGAGAACAAGGCTGATTACATCCGTGCGGAAGTGACGAAGCTGTGTGAGAAGTATCCGTTATATAAATAAGTAGAGAAGAATATGGAGCGAAAAATTTGCCGGTCTATAGATTCAGAAAAATGCTGGAAAATTAATGCACATATAACAATAAGAAAAAGGCTGTATTGCCTGCCGCATGGAAGTGCGCGGTAGGTGATACAGCCTTTTCTATACCAACCATTTTTTCTAGAAATTAAGTTTTTGTCCAATTCCTTTGCCCAATGCTTTTTCATAGATAAGCTGTGCCGTCCGCACATCAAAGAGTCCCATGCCGACTGATTTAAAGCAGCGGGTCTCGTTCTGCTCATGCGGATGTCCCTGCTTGGTATCTTCGATCAGATCCTCGATAAAGTGGACGCGCTCCTGTGTCAGAACGCCCTTTTCCAGCGGAATTTTCAGATCGCCGCTCTCCTCGCAGGCATACGGAAGCTCGGTGTACGCGTTCTTGACGAGTTTCCACACCGCATCCGGCAGTTCGCGCCGTTCCGGACGCCAGGAGCCGATGGCAACAAAGCATTTGCCGCGAAGCAGCTCTTCATCATCCGGGTAGACCGGATCGACCGCCTGGGTGGCGGAGATCAGGACGCGGCTGTGCTCAGCCAGTTCACGGGTATCCGCGCAGGTATGAATCTGGATGGCGTTTTTTCCAAACGATGCCAGACGCGCCGATAAGCGCTCGATAAAGCCGGAAAGATCCTTAGCGTATGCGTCATACAGATAAATATCTGTGATCGGGCGCACCTCGCAGGCGTAGAGAAGCTGGTGTAGTCCCTGCATACCGCAGCCAACCAGACCAACTGAGGCAGCATCCTCTGGAGCCAGATAGCGCAGTGCGACACCGCCGACCGCGCCGGTCCGCATTGCGGTCAGGGCACTGCCGTTCATAATCGCCTTCGGCAGACCGGTCGTTGCGTCATTTAAAATCATAAGTCCGTTCAGATACGGAATTCCCAGAGAGGGATTGTCCGGAAATTCGGATAACATCTTTGTACCGATGACGGAATCCAGAAAACACGGCATATAGAGCATCATATTTTTATCACGCTGTGCGATAAAACGATCCGGCATCTTATAATTGCCGCTTTTGTGAATCGCATACGCATCTTCGATCGCGTCCATGACATCCTCTAAGGTGATGGACTGCCACATTTCTTGTTCGCTGAGAAATAACATATCAAAACCTCCTGAATATTTATGAATGAAATAAAACATATATACTAAAAATAGATTTATCACAAATCAAATGTGGTTTGTATAGCTGGATTGTAGCAGTTTCACGTTTCATTGTCAAGATGAAAACAGAATAAAAATCAAGTTGCATATTTGAAATGGGGCGTGTATAGTAAAGAAAATTGTAGCGGTTCAGTAGGTTTACGCATTTACTGAGCTACAGGAAATGGATAAAATTAGCACAAGCGAGAAGGGAAGAATACCTGGAAAGGAAGGGGTAATGGGAGAAGTAATTAAAGTATTAGACTGGTTGTTAGAGAATTTGGTACAGATATGCACGGTCGTGCTAGAATTGTTTGGAATCATTGTGCTGGTTTCGACAGCGGTATCCTGCTTTGTTCAGTGGATACGAAACAAGCGTCAGCTGATCCGCCTGAATCTGGCACAGGGAATTGCGCTGGCGTTGGAATTTAAGATGGGCGGCGAGGTACTCAGGACGGTTGTGGTACGGGAATGGTCGGAACTTGGAATTTTGGGAGCCATCATTGTCCTTCGGGCAATGCTTACATTTTTGATTCATTGGGAGATCAAGAACGAAAAAAGAGAAACCCAGGAAGAGCAAGGAGGAAAGCTAGAGTAAAAAGGGGCACGAAAAAAGGGAGTCTGCAGGATGAGCGGACTCCCTTTTTTCGTGGTTAAACAAGATTAATGCGAAAAATATTTGTCGTAGAAATGAAGGCGTTCCAGAATTTGCTTCTGGCTTTTGATTTCCATTTTGGAATAAATGGAAGCCAGATGCTTTTTGACAGTAGGGATGCTGACGAAGAGGGTGGAAGATATCTGATCGTTGGAATAGCCGCGCAGTAAAAGGCTTAAAACATTTACTTCTCGGTTCGTCAGGGAAAAATCCCGGCTGATCTGGGAAAGAGTACGATCCATCACATAGGATAAATCGAAGAACAGACATACAAAGCAGTCGTTGTCTGGTCCCTCCTTAAGATGGGAGCGGCTTACCTCCAGAAACAAAGGGCTGTTTTCCATCTTGTATTCGATATTTTGTCCGGTAATGCTTCCAGAACGGAGCAGCTGACGGCAAAGAGAGCGAAAACAATTGGAAATGGGGTTGTTGGATAAATCTGCAAATCCATGATTCTCCATGTATGTATGGTAGGTTGTGTTGCACCCGATAAAATTCAGTTTATCGTCAAAACAGCCGATTCCGATGCAGTTGTAATTTTCCAGTACATGAAATGCCCGTCCGATGTTGAGCTCCCGCCCGTAATTTTTAAATACGTTGCAGAAATGCGGCTGGAATAACCGGACAAGGCTTAATTCATCTGGCAGGAAATTTTTTTTATCGTTGGATCGGTGGATGGAAAACACACCCCGCAGATCCCGGTTCCGAATCGAAAAATTCGTTTCAATGGAATCATGCAGCCCCATGGGAAGTAGAAATTCCTGAAAATAAAGAGAATTTTTTCGAACCTCCTGATTGAACAGCTGGTTAGTCAGGAAAGTTACATTGCTGTCGGAGTCCAGAATCGACAGAACATCATCCATATGGCAGTATTCTTCCTGATACCGCCGTTTCTGTTCATCATTCCAGTTGATGGTGTAGATGGAATGGGTTTTGTAATTCTGTCCCTGCTTTTGGTAAAACAAAAAATTTGCTTTTTCAAAGAAAACAATATTGTTCAGGTTCAGGAAAAAACTCTCCATCCGTTTTTCAAGAAGAATTGAATCGTCGTAAAGTTCAGCAATGATCTGATTGACGTTTTCAATTCGTGATGTTGTAAAAAGATTTTCAGCACTCATGAAGATGCCTCCTTTCCCGTGAGTATTCAATTAGTGAAAACAAAATGGAATCAATACTAGACTATAGTCCAACTATTGTTTTAAACTATTTTTAATAGACTGATAATATATAAAGCATAATAAAATGTTGTTATGATTATTGCAAGTGGAAAAACTTTGAAAATAGAAAAAGTATCCAAAAGTATACTATGATAGAATCGAAAGTATCTACCGTTAACTGACGTCATGCATCATAATAACCAAAACACAAAAAACTTTGTATTAAAAATGATGTTTTTTGAAAGTTTTCATCATGATATGATTTTAACAACGAGATTTCAGAAAACTGAAAGAGAACGGACAAAATTTTTAATACGGAGGAGCCTATGGAAAAAAAGAATGAATTTTGTTTGCAGGAGATTAAGGGGAGAAAGGCAGTAACCTGTATCGAGACACATACAGAGGGAGAGCCAACCCGAACCATTTTATCGGGATTTCCGGAAATTCCGGGGAACACGATGGAAGAAAAGATGCTCTATATGATGCAGGAACAGGACTGGATGAGAAAAGCAATTTGTTTTGAACCGCGTGGAAATGACGTAATGTCCGGAACGATTGTTACCAAGCCGTGCAATCCGGAGGCAGATTTTGGTGTTTTATATTACGAGGTTGGAAACTGGATGCCGATGTGCGGACATGATACGATCGGAGTTTCAACGGCACTGATTGAAAGCGGACTCTTAAAAGCGGAGGAACCGTATACATATGCGACCTTAGATACACCATCTGGACTGGTAAAAGTGAAAATTGAGGTAAAAGATGGCAAGGCGGTGCGGGTATCCTTTAAAAATGCTCCGGCATTTGTGATGAATCGGGATGTAAAGGTACAGGTTCCTGGATATGGTGAGATTCCGTTAGACATCGCATACGGTGGAAATGTATTTGCGTTAGTACCGGCATCGGCAATGGGCTTAAAGCTGGATAAAGAAAATGCAAAAGAGATTGTCGAAAAAGGAAATTATCTTAAAAAGTTTATCAATGAGCAGGTAACAGTCAAGCATCCGTATCTGGAAATCATGAACCAGGTAACGCATGTGGAATTTTTCGAACCGGGTACAGAAGGGGTTTCGGATGTAAAAAATGCAGTTGTCATTCCCCCGGCAGCGATTGACCGAAGCCCTTGCGGAACCGGTACATCAGCGAAGATGGCACTTCTTCATGCGGAAGGAAAGCTGGCAGTCGGACAGTCGTTTGTGCATGAGAGCCTGATTGGAAGTTTATTCCACTGCCATATCGTTGAAGAGACAGAGGTGGCAGGAATTCCGGCAGTAGTACCGGAGATCAGCGGACGGGCGTTTGTGATGGGAGAGAGTACATGGTTATTCGATCCGGACGATCCATTCCCGGAAGGTTTCTTATTAGGCTAAATCGATAGAAATAAAATAAGAGTTTAAAGGTACAGGGAGGTACTTCTGAGGGAAAGAAGTACCTCGGGAGTTCACATAAAAACAGTATAAAGGAGGATACTTTATGAAAAAGAGATGGCTTTGCGGTACGATGGCATTGGTAATCGGAGCGATGGCAATGGCGGGGTGTTCAGGCGGAAATTCTTCTTCATCCGCATCTGCAGCCGGAACCGAAGCAGCAGATAGTGGTTCCAGCGTAGATACTTCCGGAGCGGAGATGACGATCCGTGTAGCACATGTATGTGGAACCGGTTCTCCGTATGATTACGGTGCGAATGCTTTTAAAAAGCTGGTCGAGGAGGGCAGCAACGGACGGATTAAAGTAGAGGTTTATGCAGGCGATATGACAACCGACGAGGTTGAGTGTGTTGAGATGGTTCAGAATAATAACCTGGAAATCGGCTGGGTAGGAACTGGTGCACTGGGCGGATTTGTACCAGATTTAGGTATTTTTGAGCTTCCATTCCTGTTTGAGGATGAGGATAATGTCAATAAAGCGCTGGAGGGAGAATTTGGCAATTCCCTTCTGGAGCAGTTAAGCGCGGTTGATGGAATTACAGGACTTGGTTTCCATGAGGATGGCTGGAGAAATATCCTGACTAAAGATAAGACAATTAATACCGTAGATGATATGAAGGGCGTTCGTATGAGAACCATGCAGAATGAAGTTTGCGTGGCAACCTACGAAGCACTTGGTGCTACACCGGTTGCATTGGCATCTGGTGAGCAGTTCACAGGACTTCAGAATGGCGTTGTAGATGGAACAGACAATAGTGCATTATATGCAGTAGCAGATGGTTATATTGAGGTTATTAATAATATCTGCGATATTCATCATTACTATTCCAGCGGTATCATTGTTGCTTCTTCAAAATGGTATGAGGGTTTAAGCGAAGAAGACCAGAAACTCGTGAAAGAGTCAGCTATAAAAGCAGGCGAAGAGCAGAGAGCTTGGTTCCTGGAAAATGACGAGGCAAAGATTGCTGAGTATGAAGAAAAAGGTTATACCGTAACACGTCCGACTGATATTGATGCATGGAAAGAAAAAGTTGCTCCGGTATATGATAAAATGTACGCGGCACATCCGACCTGGGAAGGTCTGGTTGAGATGGTTCGCGCAGCGAAATAAAGTACAATAATTTTTGAACTATCATGTACTCCCGGAGCCTGTTTTCGGGAGTACATTTACAAAGAGGGGAGAAAAATGGCAGGATTGATTGAAAAACTTCACAAGATTGGCGACGTGATCAATACGGTTGCCAGAGTTGCATTAGGGGTTACGTCAATTGCTTTATGTATCGCGGTAATCGGCCAGTTTATTTTGCGATGGTTTGGAGCTACGATGCCATGGGCAACGGAGTTCTCCTGTTATATCTTCGTTTGGACCACGATGCTTGGCAGTGCCGTAGCAAGCCGTCATCTGCTTCATATTGGTGTTGACATGGTAATTAACTTGTGCCATGGAAAAACACGTCAGTTTATGCTGGTTCTGGCGGATGTGATTTTATTATTTGCACTTGTTTTATTTACAATTTCAGGTTGGAACTATACAGTTGCACAGATTCCACATCTGGGAACGACGATCAAGGTTTCGCTGGCGCTCTTTTATGCAGCCCTTCCGGTCAGCGGTCTCATTATGATTTATTATACATTTGTGCAGCTTCTTGAAAATATATGTTACGGGGAAGCGAAAAAGATTCCTCTTCCGGGGGATGAAGAGTAGGAGGTCAATATGTTCAGCAGTATAATTTTATTTGGAAGCTTTTTCTTGTTTCTTGCATTAGGCGTTCCGATTGCTTTTGTATTGATCGTAGCGACGGTCTCCTATGCGCTTTTAAGTACCGGTGATGCCAACCTGGCGTTGGTTCCGCAGCGAATTATCTATGGTATTAATAGTTTTACCATGCTTTGTCTTCCATTCTTCGCTCTGGCAGGAAATATTATGAATCACGGCGGTATTACCATGCGTCTGGTTCGTTTCGCACAGGCATTCGTTGGACATATCAAGGGTGGTCTGGCGATGGTAGACATTCTGGTATGTATGATGTTTGGTACAGTTTCAGGCTCGGCGGTAGCTGGTACGGCGGCAGTTGGATGCCTGATGATTCCGGCAATGAAGGATGAAAAGTATGATCCGGCGTTTACAGCAGGTCTGACCGCGTGTGCATCCTGCTGCTGCCCGATTATCCCACCGAGTCTGGCATTTGTTATTTACGGTGCGGCAGCGAAGGTATCCGTTGGCGATATGTTTATCGCCGGAGTAGTACCGGGTATCTTGATGGGTATTATCATGATGCTGGTTGTCTATGTATTTGCAGTGAAACGTGATTTTTCAGCAGGTCCTAAGACAAGCTGGAAGGAAAAATGGGAAGCAACCAGACAGGCACTTCCATGTATCGGACTTCCGATCATCGTTGTTGGCGGTATCATGGGTGGTTTCTTTACTCCGACCGAGGCAGCGGCGGCAGCGGTTCTTTATTCCCTGATTCTGTCGGTATTTGTATACCGAACCGTTGGTTGGAAAGAGCTCTGGAAATCGATTATCGACAGCGCGATCGACAGTGGTACGGTTATGCTGATTGTCGGCGGCTGCTATCTGTTTGGATGGGTTATCTCCAATGAGAGATGGGCAGTTTCTGTAACGAATATGCTGGTTGGTCTTCATACTTCTTTAGCAGTGAAACTGTTACTGGTCAATCTGGTTCTTCTGGTTGTTGGTATGTTTATGGATAGTGCTCCGGCAATCATGCTGGTAGCGCCGATTCTGGCACCGGCGATGGCAAGCCTGGGCGTTGACCCAATTCAGACTGGTATGATTGTCTGCCTGAACCTGACCATCGGTCTGGCAACTCCGCCGGTAGGTGTCTGCTTATACACGGCAACCAATATTGCAAGATGTAAATTTGGAGATACGGTTCGAAATGCAATACCATTCCTGGTAGCGATGCTGGCAGCATTAGCGATTATTACGAATGTTCCGGTAGTATCCAGAATTCCATTTATTTTAATGGGACGATAGAAACGAGAGGGGACGTTGAAGTTGGACGTTCCCTTTTCCTTTACAAAAACACGAATCAAAAATGATGAATAAAAAACATGGAATGATTGATACAAAAAGGAGGACAAACCATGGAAAAACTACCCTGCAGTATCTTCAATGATGTGCTCGGTCCGGTGATGCGCGGACCTTCCAGTTCCCATGTGGCGGGGGCGGCGCGGATCGCCTCCATGATCCGGCAATCTCTGGATGCACCGGTGAAAAAAGCGATTGTTGATTTTGATGTCAATGGTGCGCTGGCGGCATCGCACACGGGACACGGAACGGATATGGGATTTGCCAGCGGGCTTTTGAATATGGAGCTGGATGCGCCGGATGTCGCACAGTATGAGGCGATTGCGAAAGAACGGGGATTGGAGATTGAATACCGGATCCTTGATTATGGGGCAGAGCATCCGGGCAATTACCGGGCAGAGGTCTGGGACCAGAATGGAAATGTCGTGCATTGGGAGGCGATCGCAGTCGGCGGCGGTATGGTCGAGATGCAGAAATACGAGGAATTTTCGGTGCAGATAGCCGGAGATTTCTATGAGCTTCTGGTGATTGCGGATGTGGCACCGGGAATTGAGAAAAAAATAGAAGCACTTTTGCCGGATGCTGAATTTTTCCAGAGCGATCAGAAAAATGGTCAGATCTTATATAATTGGAAATTAGCTGTTCCGCTGACAAAAAATGTGATCCAAGCCGTCCGTGATGTGGCGGGTGTCAACCAGGCGTGCTATCTTGAACCGGTGCTTCCGACGCATTCCAGCAGAACCTGTCAGGTTCCATTTTCAACGGCAGCCGCCCTGGTTGATTATGCGAAAGAGCATCCGATGGAGTCCTGGGAGTATGCATTGGAATATGAAGCTTGTCGGGGCGGTCAGTCGAGAGAAGCCGTATACCGTCAGATGGAACAGATCTTGTCGGTCATGGAACAGGCGGTTGAGACGGGATTAGCCGGGACGAAATATCAGGACCGTATTCTGGGCGAGCAGGTCAGCAGGGTGGCAGCAGCCGAACAGGCAGGACGCCTGATTCCGGATCCGATTGTCAATGAGCTCATCCGTTGCATCACGGCGGTGATGGAAAGCAAGAGCTCCATGGGCGTGATCGTAGCAGCACCGACCTGTGGCTCCTGCGGATGCCTGCCGGGAACGGTCATCGGACTGGCGCGGGCGCTGTCACTTCCGAGAGAAATGGTAGTACAGGGACTTCTGGTTGCGGGTCTGGTCGGTGTCTTTTTCGCAGAGGAAGCGACGTTTTCGGCGGAAGTAGCAGGATGCCAGGTAGAGTGCGGTGCCGGTTCCGGTATGGCAGCGGCGGCACTCACGGCGATGATGGGCGGAACCATCGAAAATTGTATGGATGCGGCGTCTGTAGGGCTTCAGAATATCACAGGGCTTGCCTGCGATCCGGTTGGAAACCGTGTTGAATGGCCATGTCTCGGCAAAAATATCATGGGCGGAAGCAATGCGCTCGCCAGCGCCAATATGATTCTGGCAGGCTATGACAAAGTGATCCCATTGGATGAGACAATTGGTGCAATCTATGAGATCGGTCTGTCGCTGCCGCTGGAACTGCGGTGTACCTTTGGTGGTCTTGGAAAGACAAAGACCGCACGGGAGATTCTGAAGCGGTCCGACGCGCATTTTCCGGGGGAAGAGGCGCGGTAGGTGTAATTCAAAACATCGTGAAAGGACAGTTACAGTTTGTGTAAGGTGCGTACTGTAAGGTGGCATATCTTTTTAAGATCTGAAATAAAAATTGATTAAATAACTCTATAGAGATATAATATTAATAAAAATATCTCTATAGAGTTATTTTTATTAAAACGAATCTATTTTTTATATACCCCATGTTTCTACTTGCTCCCATAATAGATAAGGAGGTTGCCTCAGAATGAGAAAAATTTTATATCACGGTTCCTTGGAAATTATTTCTACTCCTATGTATGGTCAGGGAAAGGTCTATAATGACTACGGACAGGGCTTTTATTGTACGGAGAGTCTGGAGCTGGCGAAGGAGTGGTCGTGCGCCGAGCGGGAGGACGGCTATGTGAATCAGTATGAAATGGATGAAACCGGTCTTTTGATTTTAAATTTGATGGAGAAGCACTACAGCGTTCTTCATTGGCTGGCGATTTTGATGAAATACCGGAAAATCCGCCTTTCTTCGGCGGTCATGAAACGGGGAAGAGAGTGGCTGCTGGAACATTTCCTCCCGGATGTGGACGGATATGATGTGGTGATTGGGTACCGGGCGGATGATTCGTATTTTTCATTTGCAAGGGCGTTTGTAAATAATGAAATATCGTTAGAGCAGCTTTCGTATGCGATGCGGCTGGGAAAATTGGGAGAGCAGTATGTATTAAAGAGTCAGAAGGCATTTCAGGCGATACACTTTCTTTCTTATGAAGGAGTAGATTCAGTGGAATATTATGTAAAACGAAGAGCCAGAGATGAGCAAGCTAGAAATGCATACCGGAAAAAGGTGGAAGAGGATGATATCGACGGTATTTATATGCGGGATTTGATTCGAGGGGAGGTGTCGGCTGAGGATGAGCGCTTATGGGATTGAATATCTGGATGATGCGATGAGGAATCTGGGGGAAATGACAGATTATGCGGTCAATGCCTGTGGGATGGATCTGGAAGATTTTTGGAAATTGTTTCTTACAACCGGGTATGCAGAAAAATTTGGGGAAGGTGTACCAAGAGTAGTGAGCGGCTTTTCTGGAACGGAGCTTGCGGAGGAAGTGCTTCGAAAAGCGGGAAAAAAGGACGAACTGCCGGAACCGCAGGTAGAATTTACCTGTTCCAGAGAGTATTGGAGTGGCTGGATACTGGCGTATTATCAGTGGTACAGTGAGAAGAAATTTAAGGAAATTGAAGCAGGGCTTCCGGTCCGGGAGGTTGTGGAAATGTATCCGGCACTTCATGAAGCTCCGGAGGATAAATTTGTTGAGGCGGCAGACAGAATCATTCGAAGAAAAGAGCAGGGGAAAAACGCGTTGCGGCGGATCCGGAAGATGGCGGGATATACCCAAAAGGATCTTTCAGAGCAATCGGGGGTTACGCTGCGGAGTATTCAGCAGTATGAACAGGGAAAAAAGAAGATTCAAAAAGCATCCGCAGAAACCGTGCGTGCGCTTGCACGGTCACTGGGATGCCAGATGGAAGATTTGCTGTAATTGCGAAGGAATTGGACAGTTTCAATTTGCTATAGCGCAGTCGCCTTCGGCAGACTAAAAATAAATTCCGTCCCCACGCCCTCGGTGCTGACAACGTCGATATTTTCCCCATGTGCCTGAACAATCTCTTTGACAATCGCAAGCCCCAGTCCGGTCCCCTTTTTATCTTTTCCGCGCGATAAGTCGGTCTTGTAGAAACGTTCAAAGATTTTCTTCTGGCTGTCCTTCGGGATGCCGATGCCGGTGTCTTTGACGGAAATGAAGATTTTTTCATACCGGATGGAGGTCTGGATGTAAATGATCGAATCCTCGTGGCTGAATTTGATCGCGTTGTCGATCAGGTTGTAGAGAACCTGTTGGATTTTTCCGAGATCGGCGTAGACCATCTGGATGCTATCCGCAAAGGTCAGGTCAAACGTGATGCCTTTCGCGCTGCACGTGCCCTCGAAGGTTGCGGCGGTATCCTTGATCGTCCGGTTGATATCGAAATTTGTCCGGGTTAAGTAGCCTTTGCTGTCCAGGGAGTTGAGTGTCAGCATGCCTTGGGTCAGCTTGTTGAGGCGTTCGGTTTCGGAAATGACGATGTGCAGGTATTTATGATAGAGTTCCTGCGGGATTGTGCCGTCGAGAATCGCCTCGAGATAGCCCTTGATGGAGGTCAGCGGCGAGCGGAAATCGTGCGATACGTTCGCGATGAAATTGTGCTGGTACTGTTCCATTTCATTTAACTCGCTGGACATATAGTTTAATGTGCTGGCGAGATAGCCGATCTCGTCGTGGGTGGTAATCGGGATATTGTGTGCCAGGTTTCCGGCTGCATATTCATTGGCTGCGACCGTAATCTTTTTGAGCGGGAAATAGACCACTTTTGTAAAAACAAGAAGCACCACCAGGGATAGGAAGAACAGGATGATCGATGTTATGTAAATAATATTTAGAAATCCGTTCTGTTCCGCCTCAATGTTCTGGATTGGCATATGAATCACGATGTAGCCGTAGGTCTTCATATTGCCTGTGATCGGGGCGGAAACGGAGAGTACTTTGCTGTCAAACAGGTTGTAATACTGTCCGATGGAATAGAGCCGGTTGCCCTGTGCGGTCGGGTCGAAATCGTCGATTGCGATGCCGGTACGCCTGCCGCTGCTGTCCGCAACGATGGTGCCCTCATGGTTCAGGATCCAGATATCCGATTGCAGATAGGCGGAAACCGCCTCGAGCTGTGGGTATGCCGAGTCGAGATTGATGGTTTTGCCCTCGTAGGCTTTGCTGCACCGATCGGCAATCATGGTCGCCTCGTCATACAGAACCTCCGATTCGCGTTCCACCAGATGGTGGTAGGTCATCTCAGATGAGATGGTCGCGATCGTGATGAATCCAAGCAGACCGAAGATGAGATAGCCGATCAGCAGTTTATAATAAAGAGAATGTGTGTAGTGGTTTGATTTCATGGTAAACCTCCGGTTACCTCTTCACGTAACAGTTCAGTTCCTTTACTAACAGTTACCGTTTTACCTCAAATTTATATCCAATCCCCCAGACGGTCGTCAGCGCCCACTTGTCGTTGCCCTTGATTTTTTCACGGAGCCGCTTGATATGGACATCTACCGTCCGCGTGTCGCCGATGTATTCATATCCCCAGATATGGTCGAGAAGTTGCTCCCTTGTGAATACCTGGTTTGGTGAGGACGCGAGGAAATAGAGCAGTTCCAGTTCCTTCGGCGGCAGCTCGATCGAGTGTCCGTTGTAAATGACGGAGTAGTTCGTCAGGTTGACGATGAGATCCGGATATTCGACAAAATTGCCATGCTGTTCGGTCACGGACGATGCAGGCATCTGCACCGGCAGCTGGTAGCGCCGCAGAACGGCTTTGACTCTGGCAACCAACTCTTTCGAATCGAATGGTTTGATCATGTAGTCATCGGCGCCCAGCTCCAGCCCCAGCACCTTATCAAAGATTTCGCCCTTGGCGGAGAGCATGATGATTGGCACCTGGGAGGTACTTCGCAGTTCCCGGCAGACCTGATAGCCGTCGATGCCCGGAAGCATCAGATCAAGGAGAATCAGGTTGGGCTGAAATTCGGGAAATACCCGGAGAGCTTCTTCCCCGTCTCCGACAATTTTCGTTTCAAAACATTCTTTCGTCAGGTAAAGTGAGATTAGTTCAGCAATGTTGTAGTCGTCATCTACGATGAGAATGCGCTGCTTTTCAGCCATGTTGATTCCTCCTGTTTTTTTGGATATTTGTAACTGTTCAGTACCTTCACAGTTATGGATATTTCTTATTTAAATGTCACGATTGTAACGCCTGTATCGCCTTCGCCAAACTCGCCAAGCCGGTATTCCTTGACATAGCTTAATTTCTTCAAGTGGCGGTGTACGCCCGCTTTCAAAGCGCCGGTTCCACGACCATGTACGACGCGGACCTGCGGAAGATGCGCCAGGTAGGCATCATCCAGGTATTTGTCGAGTACCGGGATCGCCTCATCGACGGTCATGCCAATCAGGTTGACCTCCGGCGATACGCTGAAGGACTTGGACATCTTGATCTTGCTGCTTCCGCTTCCGGATCCGCGGGAACCACCCGTATGCGTGCCGGAAAGTCCCGGTCCGGTGATGGATGCTTCCTCGACCATTTCCAGATCGCGGATATTGACGAGGGAGCGCAGAATTCCCATCTGTACATACAGATCGCCCTTGGCGTTCGGCAGGGAGCTGACGGTTCCCTTTAAATTCATCGAGAGAACGCGCACGGTATCGCCGAGACGCAGCTTTTTCGCGGAAACGGCTTTTTTCGGTGCGGCGGTTTTCTTAACTGCCAGTTTCTTGTCTACATCCTGGATCTTGCCGCGTAGCTTGGTCCGCTCAGCTTCCAGTTCTTTATTGACGCCGGAAGACTTGGCAAGCTTGTTGATGTTGCGGATCGTCTGATCGGCGGTGTCCTTCGCATCCTGAAGGATCTTCTGAGCTTCCTCGCGGGCTTTGGAAAGCATTTTTTCCTTCTGCTCGGAGAAACGTTCTTCCTTCTGCTGGAGGCGGTTCTTCAGCGTTTCAATTTCCTGTTTATAGGAGGCGATCTCTTCGCGCTCTTTTTCAATGGTCACGCGGCTGTTTTCCAGATTGGCAAGCAGATCCTCGAAGGATTCGTCCTTCTGCTCCATCTGGTTTTTCGCCTCGTCGATGATATAATCCGGCAGCCCCAGCTTGCGGGAAATGGCAAATGCATTACTTTTTCCTGGAATACCGATGAGCAGGCGGTAGGTCGGGCGGAGAGTCTCGACGTTGAACTCGCAGCAGGCATTTTCAACGCCTGGCGCGGTCAGCGCAAAGACTTTTAATTCGCTGTAATGCGTGGTTGCGATCGTCCGGCAGGTCATGTTGTGCAGGAAATTTAAAACCGCAATCGCCAGCGCCGCGCCCTCGGTCGGGTCGGTACCGGAACAGAGCTCATCGAAGAGACAGAGCGAATTGGCGTCCGCCTCATTTAAAATCGAAACGATATTCGTCATATGGGCGGAGAATGTACTCAGATTCTGCTCGATGCTCTGCTCATCGCCAATGTCGGCAAATACATTGTCAAATACAGCCAGCTCGGATCCCTCAAATGCCGGGATATGGAGTCCTGACTGCCCCATCAGGGTAAAGAGTCCGACGGTTTTTAAAGAAACGGTTTTACCACCCGTGTTTGGACCCGTCACAATCAGAAGGTCAAACGAATCGCCAACCCAGATGTTGATCGGAACGACCTGTTTCGGATTTAAGAGCGGATGGCGTCCGTCCTTGATATTGATATACCGTTTGTTGTTAAATTTCGGTTCCACGCAGTTATAGTGGCGGGAAAGAGCTGCCTTTGCGAAAATGAAATCGAGCTCTGCCAGAATCGAAAGATCCGAGAGGATCGCGTCGGTGTAAGGCATAAGCTGGCTGGAAAGAGCTGCCAGAACGAACTCAATTTCCCGTTTTTCCTGGATTTCCAGCTCGCGCAGTTCGTTGTTCAGCTTGACGATCGCGAGCGGCTCGATAAATACAGTCGAACCGGTCGAGGACTGGTCGTGCACCATGCCTGGAACCTGGGATTTATACTCAGCCTTGACCGGCAGGCAATAGCGCCCGTCGCGCATTGTGATGACGGCATCCTGTAAATAGGTCCGGCTGGAATTTAAAATAGAATTTAACTGGGTATGGACGCGTCCGCCCACGATCTTCATGGAGCGGCGCACTTTGGCAAGTCCCGGACTTGCGTCATCGCTGACCTCATCCTCGGATGGCAGGCAGCGCTTGATCTCATTGTTGACCGGCGTCAGCGGATCCAGGGCGCGGAAGCGCTCATCAAGGGAATCATCTGGAAATTCTTCGGATTTCTCATGGCGTCCGTAGCTCTGCGCGCGGGCAGCGACTGTCAGCAGGGAGCTGACAGAGAGAAGCTCCGGGATCCCCAGGGAACTTCCGATTTCCAGACGTTTCATGGAACCACGCACATCCTTCACGCCGCCGAAGGAGAGACTTCCCTTCATGCGGACGCGCGTCAGGGCATCGGTCGTCTCCGTCTGGCTCTGCCGGATCGTCCCCAGATCACAGGACGGCTGCAGTTCCCGGCACATCTGTTTTCCCATCTCCGTGGAGGCGTACTCCGTGAGCTGGTCGATGATCTTTGTATATTCGAGAGTTTTTAATGCTTTTTCATTCATGTTGTGGTAATCCTCTTAATTTAAATGGTGTTCACATGATACCGTGACCACTAAATTCGTGAAAGACCTCATTAAGTGGTCAGGTATAAGTTCTCACTAGACTCGAAAAGACCTCGTCAAGTGTTCACATTATATCACATTCCCCGCCGTCTAGCCAAGCATTCGCACTTTTTTCTTGCATAACCTTAAGAAGGAAAGTATAATTAGGATATGTTATGCAAAGGGGAAAGTGAAATGCCGGATTCAGAAGAACTTGAAAAAAAGGAAAAACGGGAATTCATGAGAGAAACGATAGTGAAGCCGCCGCTGACCAGAAAACAGATTGCGAAGCGGGTGGCTCTCTTTGTATGCGCGTCAGCCGCATTTGGAGGAGTCGCGGCGGTTTCGTTTGCGGCGGTAAAGCCGTTTGCGGATCGGTGTTTTCAGGAAAATAGGATGCAGGAGACATCCTCAGTCGAGTTTTCCAAGGACGATCCGGACTCTGTTTCGCCGTCGGACGGTGCAGATGCGGATATGACAGCGCAGCCGGAACAAATGGAGCAGGAGATTGATGAGGCGGTCAGCGAGGCGCTTTCCAGCTATCAGTTTTCCGCAGACAATTTTAATTCGATGACGTCGGTGCTGCGTGGAATCGGGGAACAGGGTGATAAGTCGATCGTGACGGTCAGCTCCGGCAAACAGGATACGGATATATTTGGAAATCCGGTGGAAAATACGGGTGATTATGCAGGTGCAGTCATCGCGGAGAGTGATGGAGAATTTCTGATCTTTACTTACGCCGATGCGGTGCGGGCGGCAGATTCGATCAATGTGAGATTTTCGGATGGAACGAAGATCGCTGGTACAGTGCGCCAGATTGACGAAGTGCTCGGAATGGCAGTTGTGGCGGTGCCGTCCGGCAATCTGCCGGAAGAAGAGCGGAAAAAGGTGCAGGTGCTTTCACTTGCCAATTCATATACGGTCAAGGCAGGCGATGTCCTCGTAGGTATCGGCGGTCCGTCCGGACAGGTGCATTCGCTTTCGTTCGGAACGGTATCCTACGTGGCGCGCAATGTGCAGATTACAGATGGACTGACGCGGATCCTGTATGCGGATATCAGCAGCAATTCGCAGACGGGTACCTTTTTGATCAATACAGCCGGAGAGATGGTCGGCTGGACATCGGAGTCCTGCCGCAGCGAGAGCTGTACGGATCGGACGGCGGCGTACACCATTTCCAGCTACAAGCCGATTCTGGAGCGGCTGACGAATGGCGCTTCGGCGGCATATCTGGGCATCCTGGGACAGGATGTGAGCCGTGCGATGCAGGGGAGCGGCATTCCGGCGGGCGTTTACGTGACGGAGGCAGTCTCCGGCAGCCCGGCATATGACGCTGGCATCCAGCCCGGCGATATTATTGTGAAATTTGGCACAAAGGAGATCGGAAGTTTCAAAGATCTCCAGGCGCAGATTGAAAATTCCGCGAGCGGCGTGTCTGTATCGGTAAATGTGATGCGGAAAGGGCGCGACGGATACACGGAAATTCCATTTTTGGTATCTCTGCGCGCCAGATAGAAATTCAGGAGGATATAGGCAGAATGAGATATATTGAACAGTTCCGGGAAGGAATGAGAGTCTCGGACGTATATTTATGTAAGACGAAACAGCACGCGGTGACGAAAAACGGAAAAGAGTACGCTTCCGTGCTGCTTCAGGATAAAACAGGCACGGTAGACTGCAAAATCTGGGATTTAAGTTCCCCGGGCATCAATGATTTTGAGCCGCTGCAGTATGTCTATGTGGACGGCGATGTGACGGTTTTCCAGGGTTCCAACCAGTTAAATATCAAGCGCATACGCAAGGCGGACGAGGGCGAGTATCAGGAAAGCGATTACCTTCCGGTCAGCTCAAAGGATATCAAGATAATGTATCAGGAGCTGACGGCTCTGGTGCAGTCTTTCCAGAATCCGTACCTGAAAAAGCTGGCATCCAGCTATTTCCTGGAAGATAAGGCATTTGTGAAGAAATTCTGCTTCCATTCGGCGGCGAAGAGTGTGCATCATGGTTTTGTGGGCGGACTTTTGGAACATACGTTAAGTGTTATGAAACTCTGTGATTTCTACACGAAGTCATATCCGGCGCTGGACCGCGATCTGCTTCTGACGGCGGCGCTGTTCCACGACATCGGAAAAGTGCAGGAATTATCCGCATTTCCGGAAAATGATTATACGGACGATGGTCAGCTCTTAGGTCATATCGTGATCGGCACGATGATGGTTGCAGACCGTATTAAGGAGATTCCGGGATTCCCGGCAAAGACAGCGGCGGAGTTAAAGCACTGCATCCTTGCGCACCACGGCGAATTAGAGTACGGTTCCCCGAAGAAACCGGCGCTTCTGGAGGCGCTGGCATTGAATTTCGCGGACAATACCGATGCGAAGATGGAGACGATGCTGGAAGTCTTAAAGAGCGGCGGGGAGAATCCGGGCTGGCTCGGATATAACCGTTTCCTGGAGACGAATGTGAGAAAGACGACGCCGACGGAATAATAATAAGATAACAGACATCTAAAATGAGTCTAAATGTATATAAGAAAAAGAAAACAGCGCTGCACAAGCAGATGCTGCCTTGCAGAAGCGGGGGAACGAAAAAATAGGAATCAGGTGTCTATGCTGTTGGCAGAGAAGCGAGTTAAATAGCCGCACATAAAATAAATAAGAAAAATGGAGAAGGATACCAGGAAGGTACAGCGGTTCAGCAGGGACCGCACTTTTCTGATATCCTTTTGTTTCATAAAGAAAAATATAGGAGTACAACAGAAAATATGAAAAAACGAGAAAATACAGGCAAAATCATTGGAAAGGTGTTCGGAGAAGCCAGGGCACTTGGCGTCACTGCCTTAGCGGCGGCAGTCATGCTTTCCGGATGCGGAAACGCTGGAAATCAGGCGCAGAAAGGCGGTTCCGGCGCAGAACAGACGGAAAATACCCAAACAAGCGTTATTATCGCGATGCCGCCGACTTCAGAGCCGGAGGCGGGCTTTGATCCGGCATATGGCTGGGGCGCGGGCGAGCATATGCATGAACCGCTGATCCAGAGCACCCTGACGGTGACAGAAGCAGATTTGAGTATCGGGTATGATCTGGCGACGGATGTGGAGACCTCCGAGGATGGAATGACATGGACGGTGACGATCCGCGACGATGCGAAATTCACGGATGGCGAGGCGCTGACCGCGGAGGATGTGGCATTCACTTATAACACATTGAAAAAGACGAGTTCCGTCAACGATTTTTCAATGCTGAAACAGGCGGAGGCGATCGATGATGTGACGGTTGTGTTTGAGATGGAACGCCCGTTTGCTATCTGGTCATACACGATGGCGGTGACGGGAATTGTGCCGGAGCATGCATATGGAACGGATTACGGCACACATCCGATCGGTTCCGGGCGATATATCCTGAAACAGTGGGACAAGGGGCAGCAGGTGATTCTGGAAGCCAACCCGGATTATTATGGGGATGCGCCGAAGATGCGGCAGGTCACGATTCTCTTTATGGAAGAGGATGCGGCATTTGCGGCGGTGCGCGCCGGGCAGGTGGATGTGGCGTACACGGCGGCGTCCTATGCAGACCAGTCGGTTCCAGAATTCAGTCTTTTGGACTGTGAGACGGTGGACAACCGTGGATTTAACCTCCCGGCAGTGCCGGAGACGGTACGGGAGGATGGCGTAAAAATCGGCAATGATTTTACCGCGGATGTGCAGGTGCGCCGGGCGATCAATCTGGCGATTGACCGGCAGGAAATGATCGATCATGTGTTAAATGGTTACGGCAGCCCGGCATATAGTGTCTGTGACAAGATGCCGTGGTACAACGATGAAATGGAGAACATTTCCTATGATGTGGAGAAGGCGGAAGAGATGCTGGGTGCGGCGGGATGGAAGAAAAATGCTGACGGCATCCGCGAAAAGGATGGAGTGAAAGCCATTCTGGAATTTCTCTATCCGACCGGGGATTCGGTGCGTCAGGCGCTGGCAGCCGATACGGCACAGCAGTTAAAAGAGATTGGAATTGACGCATCGATCCGCGGCACCGGCTGGGATACTGCGTATGACGAAGCACAGTCGCAGCCGCTTCTTTGGGGCTGGGGCGCGCACACGCCGATGGAATTTTATAATATTTACCATACAAAGGCAGATACGGGGCTGGCAGAATATTCGCCGTATGCGAATGAGACTGTGGACGCTTATATGGATGAGGCCTTGGCAGCACCGGATCTGGAAAGTTCGTATGAATTGTGGAAAAAGGCGCAGTGGGACGGCGAGACGGGTGTTTCAGCCGAGGGTGATCTTCCGTGGATCTGGCTGGTGAATGTCGATCATCTGTACTGGGTGAGAGACGGGCTTCATGTCGCAGAGCAGAAGGTGCATCCGCACGGTCACGGCTGGTCCATCGTCAACAATGTCGATCGGTGGTACTATGAGTAGGATGAAATGGTTTGGGCGCAGTCTGCTGCACCTGATTCTGCTGCTTTTGGCAGTCAGTCTGGTATCGTTTCTGCTGGTGTCGATGTCTCCGGTCGATCCGCTGCAGACGAATGTCGGGCAGACGGCGCTCGGCTCGATGGCGCCGGAGCAGATCGAGAAGCTGCAGGCGTACTGGGGCGTTGGTGTGCCGGTCTGGAAGCGCTTCTTTAGCTGGATTTCGGGCATCTGTCATGGTGATTTTGGCATTTCCCTTCTGTACCGCAGACCGGTGCTGGAGGTGATCGCGGAAAAGGCGTCTGCGTCAGTGTGGCTCCTTCTGTCTGCGTGGCTGTTTTCGGGAATCGTGGGGATATTTTTAGGAATTGCAGCGGCGGCAAAACGGGGCAAGTGGGTGGATCGCCTGATTACGGGCTATTGCATCGTGATCGCGGGAACGCCGTCCTTCTGGCTGGCGCTGGTGCTGCTGCTTCTCTTTACAGTGCAGCTTCCCATCTTCCCAATCGGGTTCAGTGTCCCGGTGGGAATGGCGGCGGACGAGGTCAGCCTGGCGGATCGCCTGTATCACGCATTTCTGCCGGCGTGTACGCTGGGACTGACAGGGACTTCTTCGATTGCGATGCACACGCGCGAAAAAGTGATTGAGATTCTGGAAAGTGATTACGTACTCTATGCGCGGGCGCGGGGCGAGAGCGGCTGGCGGCTGATTTTCCGGCATGGACTCCGCAACCTGCTTCTCCCGGTAATTACGCTGCAATTTGGCTCGATCAGCGAGATTTTCGGCGGTTCGGTGCTGGTGGAACAGGTCTTTTCCTATCCGGGACTCGGACAGGCGGCGGTCACGGCGGGGCTGGGAAGCGATATCCCGCTTCTGCTGGGAATTACACTCATCAGTGCCGTGCTTGTATTTGCAGGAAATGCAGCGGCGGATGGGCTGTACCGGCTGGTCGATCCGAGACTTAGGAAAGGAGGTAGGGCATGAGAAAGAAAACACTCTGGCTGCTGGGAATTTCCCTCCTTTTCTTGATTCTGGTGACAGTGCTTGGAATCGTCTGGGAGGATGCCGCACAGCAGGTCGATTTTGCGAGAAAAAACCTGCCTCCGGGAACCGGCGGGCTGTTTGGAACCGACTGGATGGGGCGGGATATGCTGAAACGGACGGTTGCGGGGCTTTCTTTAAGCATCCGGCTGGGGCTTCTGACCGCGGCGATCAGCGCCGCGGTGGCATTGGCGCTTGCATTGCTGGCGTCGCTTGGCGGGGGCCTGATGGATTCATTGGTATGCGGGCTGATTAATCTGGTAATGGGAATCCCGCACATGCTTCTCCTGATCCTGATTTCCTACAGTCTGGGAAAGGGATTCCGGGGTGTAGCAGCCGGGATTGCCCTGACGCACTGGGCGTCCCTGGCGAGGCTTTTGCGGGCGGAAATCTTACAGATCCGGGACAGTCCGTATGTGCGGATCTCCGAAAAACTGGGGAAAAAGCCCTGGTGGATTGCCTGGAACCACATAGTACCGCAGGTATCGCGGCAATTTGTAACCGGGTTAATTCTTCTCTTTCCCCATGCGATTCTTCATGAGGCGGGCGTGACCTTTCTGGGCTTCGGCCTTTCCTCCGAGCAACCGGCGATCGGTGTTATTTTATCCGAGAGTATGTCGTACCTGATTACCGGAAAATGGTGGCTGGCGCTCTTTCCGGGCGCGGCACTGGTGCTGGTAACGCTGGGATTTCAGGCGATCGGGCAGAGCCTGGGGCGGCTGATGGATCCGGGGAGCGTGCATGAGTAGAGGATGCTGGGAATGAGGCAGAAAAACATATATTTTGATAAAATGATGCGATTAAGACAGAAACAATCAAAAACGATGCGGCTATCAGATTTGGAACAGACAGACGTTCTCAAAGAACGGAGATTGCGTGAAAATCGTGATTCCATGGAAAAGACGATATTGAAAATTCAAAATCTAAACTTATATTTTACGCAGTACGCGCGTGGGCTTAGACGGCGCGAACTCCATCCGCTCCGCGACCTTTCCTGCAAACTTTTCAGTGGGGAGCTGACGGCGGTGGTCGGGGCGAGTGGTTCGGGAAAAAGCCTGCTGGCGCACGCGATTCTGGGGATCTTGCCGTACAACTGCCGGATGGAAGGAAAAATTTCCTATCAGGGAGAGGTTCTGGATGAGACGCGGCTTGCCGGGCTGCGGGGCAATGGGATTTCCCTGATTCCGCAGGGGGTTTCCTACCTCGATCCGTTGATGCGGGTCGGGGATCAGATCTGCGGCGGCAGAAAAGATGAAGCGACGCGGGCAAAATGCCGCCAGCTTTTGAAGCGGTACGGGCTGGATGAATCAGTGGAAAAATGTTATCCATTTGAGCTGTCGGGCGGCATGGCGCGGCGCGTCCTGATGGCAGCGGCACTGATGCAGGAGCCGAGGCTGATTGTGGCGGATGAACCGACACCGGGGCTGGAGGCGATGACCGCGCGCCATGTGATCCGTCATTTAAAAGAGATGGCACAGGACGGGGCAGCGGTGCTTTTGATTACTCATGATCTGGAACTGGCGATTGAGATGGCGGACCGGATTCTGGTGTTTTATGACGGGACGATTCTGGAGGAAGTAAAGCCGGAGAACTTCCGGGAGGGACGGAATCTGAAAGAGCCATACACGCAGGCGCTCTACCGGGCACTGCCGGAACATGAATTTTTTGGAGGAGAATGAGATGTCACTAAAGGTGGAAAACCTATCTTTTTCATATGAAAATGGCGGGCGCCACGTGCTGACGCGTATTTCCCTGAAAATTGAGCCGGGAGAGCGCGTGGGGCTGGTGGCGCCGAGCGGATATGGAAAAACGACGCTGTGTCGCCTGCTGGCGGGATATGAGAGACCGGAGGCGGGAACGGTAGAGATTGACGGCATACCGATTGAGAATATCCGGGGCTGTATGCCGGTGCAGTTAATCTGGCAGCACCCGGAGCAGGCGGTCAACCCGCGCTGGCGGATGCGCCAGGTTCTCAGTGAGGGCGGTCAGGTGGATGAGGAGAGCCGGGGACGGCTTGGCATCCGGGAAGAATGGCTGGATCGGTTCCCATCGGAGCTTTCCGGAGGCGAACTGCAGCGGTTTTGTATTGCCAGAGCGCTGGCGGCAAATCCGCGGTATCTGCTGGCGGATGAGATCACCGCGATGTTTGACGCAGTGACCCAGAGCCAGATCTGGCAGGCGCTTTTGCAGGAGGCAAAGGAGCGGGAGCTGGGAATGGTGATTGTGAGCCATTCGGAATCTCTTTTGAAGCGGATTTGCACGCGGCGGATTGATTTAAAGGCATTGCAGGAAAAGATGGCAGCAGTTTAGCCAGTTCACATATTGACAGAGAAAATCGGGATTGACCGAGCTCATAAGAGCGAGGGATGCTTCTTGTCCAAAGGACAAGAAGATGGGCGATAGTAAGAGATTAATAATTCGGGATTTGGTAAGGAGGAGGAAAAATGGATGTTCGGAAGCTGTTGGAAGAGGTAAAACGGGGGGATACAAGTATTGAGGAAGCGGAGAATGTGCTCAAGAATCTTCCTTACGAAGATTTAGGGTATGCGAAGCTGGATCTGCACCGGAAATTGCGTTCGGGGTTCCCGGAGACGGTGTTCTGCCAAGGGAAGCCGGATGCCTATCTGGCGGATATTTTCGAGATGCTGTACCGGGAAAATGGGGAAGTGCTCGGAACACGGGCGACGCCGGAACAGTGGAATTTAGTGCGGGCGCGCATTCCGGAGATAGAGTACGATCCGGTTTCAAGAATTTTGCAGGCAAGAAAACCATCGGAAACGCCGCAGAAGCTGGAAGGACTGGTAGCGGTCTGCACGGGCGGAACCGCAGATATTCCGGTGGCGGAGGAAGCTGCCAAAACGGCAGAATTTTTCGGCTGCCATGTGGAACGCTACTACGATGTAGGGGTAGCGGGGATCCACCGCCTTTTATCTAAACGCGAGGCGATCGCGCAGGCGAATTGTGTGATCGCGGCGGCGGGAATGGAAGGCGCACTTGGCACGGTGGTCGCCGGACTGGTGGAAAATCCGGTCATTGCAGTTCCGACTTCGGTCGGCTATGGTGCAAGTTTTCATGGACTGTCGGCGTTGATCACGATGATCAATTCCTGTGCGAATGGTATTTCGGTTGTAAATATCGATAACGGCTACGGCGCAGCCTATCTGGCGGCGCAGATCAACCGCCTGGCGGTGCGGGAGCCGAAGAAGACGGCAGAGTGATAGAAAGTTTGTGTTATTGTGGAAATAAACAGGACAATAGATGCATGAGAGCGGAAAAGCGGGAATGTATCAAAAGAGAGAAGACTGGAAGGAGAAGTAAAAAATGGATGAGAAAATCTTATATCTGGATTGTGCGTCTGGAATCAGCGGAGATATGACGGTCGGCGCATTGTTAGATCTTGGAGCAAGCCGGGAAAAACTGGTACAGGCACTGGAAAGTTTGGGCGTGTCCGGGTATCATCTGCATTTTGGGCGGACGAAGAAATGTGGAATCGATGCGTATGATTTCGATGTACATTTAGAGGAAGAAGAGCATCATCACGACCACGAACATCATCACGATCACGAACATGGTCATGAGCACGAACATAGCCATGATGAGCACGACCATGAGCATCATCACAATCATGAACACACTCACGACCATGAGCACAGCCGTGATCACGCTCACACCCACGATCATATGCATCCTCACGTCCACCGCAACATCCATGACATTTTCGAGATCATCGATCGTCTGGATGCATCTGACCGCGTTAAAAACCTGGCGCGCCGGATGTTTGAGATTGTGGCGGGGGCAGAGTCGAAAGCACACGGAATCCCGGTCAGCGAGGTTCATTTCCATGAAGTCGGTGCAATTGACTCGATTGTGGATGTTATCAGTGCGGCATTCTGCCTGGAGGATCTGGGAATCCACCGCGTGGTGATATCGCCGCTTTCCGAAGGTCATGGATTCGCACGCTGCCAGCACGGTTTAATGCCGGTTCCGGTTCCGGCGACGGCAAATATCGCAGCGGCACAGGGCTTGGAACTGACGCTTCGGGATGTCGAAGGAGAGATGGTAACGCCGACCGGCGCGGCGATCGCGGCGGCATTCCGGACAGAAGCGGCGCTTCCGAAGAAGTACCAGATCGAAAAGATCGGTATCGGCGCCGGAAATAAGGATTTCGCGCACGCGAATATCCTGCGGGCGATGCTTCTGACGGATAAAACGGTGGAAGTAGAAACTGGAAAAGACGGTCACGACGAGAGCTCCATGTGGGTCATGGAGGCAAACCTGGACGACTGCACCGGCGAGGCGCTGGGATATGCGATGGAGGTGCTTCTGGAAGCGGGCGCCAGAGATGTGTGGTACACACCGGCATATATGAAGAAAAACCGTCCGGCGTATGTGCTTCATGTACTGACAACGGCAGAAAAACGAGAAGAATTAGAACAGCTTGTATTCTCCTGTACGACCACGATTGGTGTGCGCCGTTATCCAGTAGAGAGGACGATACTGCCACGGGAAGTAAAGGAGATCCAGACCCGTTACGGGGCAGCAAAGGTAAAAATCTGCACGCGCGGCGGCGTGGATACGTGCTATCCGGAGTATGAGAGCGTGCGCGCGATCTGCCGGGAGACAGGGAAGCGCTTCATGGAAGTATTCCACGGAGTAATGGAAGACGGAAGTATTAGTTTACAGTAGGCACTTTTGAGATTGAAAAACGGCACAGTGCATTCTCGTTAGATAATTAAGAGGAGAATCAAGAACCATGGAAAATAAACCAATGATATCAGAGACAGAAAAAAGAGAAGCTTTAAAACAGTTCATGGCAGAAAAAGCGAAAGCACCGGTCTGTGTCGCCTTTTCGGGCGGTGTGGACAGCAGCCTGATTCTCAAGCTGGCGTGTGATACGGCGAAGAAGACGGGAATGCCGGTTTATGCCGTGACATTTCACACCATGCTGCACCCAGCCTGTGATCTGGAGATCGCGGAGCGGGTGGCAAAGGAGCTGGGCGCGATCCATAAAATTATCCAGATCAATGAGATGGAGCTGGAAGCCATCCGGACGAATCCGGTCAACCGCTGTTATATCTGCAAACACCACCTGTTCGCGACACTTCTGGATTTTGCAAAAGAAGAGGGGATTCCGTGCGTGATGGACGGAACCAATGAGAGCGACCTGCATGTGTACCGCCCAGGTATCCAGGCACTCCGTGAGCTGGGTGTCGTCAGTCCACTTGCACAGTGCGGACTGGAGAAAAAGGATGTCAAGGCATTTGCAGCTGACTTAGGAATTTCCGTTGCATCCCGTCCGTCCATGCCATGTATGGCGACCCGCCTTCCATATGGAACTTCCTTTGACATGGAAGTTTTGAAGCGGATTGAGAAAGGCGAAGATTATCTTCGAAGCGTGTTTGGCGGAAATGTGCGCCTGCGCCTGCATGGCGATATTGTCCGGATCGAGGTGGATGCGGATAAATTTGAAAAAGCGATTGCCGAGCGGGAGACGATCTGCAGGACATTAAAAGAAATGGGTTTTCTGTACATTACACTCGATCTGGAAGGTTTCCGGTCGGGAAGTATGGATATAGTGCAGAAACTCAACGCGCTGGCCGGGAAATGAATGTGAAGGAGATGGAAATCCCATGCAAGAAGAATGTATTGTCTGTAAAGCACCTCTTATTTATCTGGAACAGGATGAATGGATGGAGTGCGAATTATGTCATAAAAAAGAATTGAGCAAGACCAGATGCCAGAACGGGCATTATGTTTGTAATGATTGTCATACGAAGGGACTGGACACCATTCTTTCCCTGTGTATAGACGAAACATCCAGAAATCCGATCGAGATTGTCCGGAAGATGATGGATGCACCGTTTTGCCATATGCATGGACCGGAGCATCATGTCATGGTGGGAGCGGCGCTGCTTACTGCATATAAAAATGCGGGAGGTGCTATTAATCTGCGGGAATCTGTGATGGAAATGCTGAACCGTGGAAAAGCCGTTCCAGGAGGAACCTGCGGATTCTGGGGTGCCTGCGGAGCGGGAATCAGCGCAGGTATGTTTGTATCTATCTTGTCTGGGGCGACGCCACTGACGGAGGAATCCTGGGGACTTTCGAATCAGATGACATCAAAAGCACTGGAAGCGATTTCGCACACCGGCGGTCCGAGGTGTTGTAAAAGAGATTCTTATCTGGCGATTCTGGCGGCGGTTGATTTTGTAAAAACGCATTTTGGAATCGAAATGGAATGCACAGAAGTCCATTGTACGCATTATGCTCAGAACAATCAGTGTATTGGCAAGCGCTGTCCATTTTGGCGATTTGATGATAGTATTTGACTATAAATGGATAAACGGAGATAATAAAGTTGCGATATAATTAGATTGTGCGGGATGAGATTGCAGTTTACATAATGTGTGAACTGTGATGAGAGAGCAATTTCTCGTGTAATAGGAAATTCCCTGGAATTCCCTATTACACAAAAAGGCACATCCTTTTTTACGTGGAAAAATCGGAATTGACCGAGCTCTTTGAGCGAGGGATACTTCTTGTCCGAAGGGCAAGAAGGTGGGCGTAAAAAAGATTAGAACAATCGGGATTTATCAGAAAATGAGGAATAGTTGAAAATGGAGGCGCTATAATAACATGAAGATTGAAGGGAACCAGAAAGAACTGGATGCAATGGTAGAATTTCATAAGGGAAACCGTGTCGAGGGGTTGAGACTGCAAGAAGAATTTGCAGCGGAATTTCGTAAGGAGTATAAAGACAAAGATCACTGTCCTTGCCTGAAAGCCTGTCGTTATCACGGAAACTGTAAGGAATGTGTAGCAATCCACAGAGCGCATCAGGAACATGTTCCTAATTGTATGCGACCATTGATTAATAAAAAATTGAAATTGATGTCAGAATTAACAGAGCATACCTTGGCAAATGAAATAGAAGCTCCACATGAGATTTTAAGAAAATAGGCAAGTCAAATTCAAGTTTGAAAAATTGAGAAATCGTAAAATTGAAGAAAAAGAATGCACAGTTCTTAGCATATCGGGAACTGTGCATTTCTGTAAATAAATACTTTTAATTAGCCGATTACGGCATCCTCTGCTGTAAAATGTTCCAGAGAATTTTCTTTTACCTGAATGCAGATATAAGTAATTCCAGAAATATCGGATGCAAAAAACTGACGCTTTGCAGTAGATGCGATTTTTAGCCAGTCTCCAGTTGAAAGACTGATTTCTTCTCCATCAATTATGGCTTTGCCGTTACCTGAAAGAATTCCATAGATTTCTTCATTTTCTTTATGAGAATGAACAAATGGGACATTTGCTCCTGCAGGTAGTTCGTTTAAACTGATTTCTGCACCTGTTAAAGACAACTTTTCATGCAGCTCAATTCGGTTTTCCTTTCCAATAGTTGTTTTTGTGTAATTTGCCATAATAACCTCCATAGTTAATTTGTAGTTTCTGGTTGCTTGGTATTAGTATAGTGTGAGACACATACAAAAACAAGTACGCACCTTTTTGTAACTGTACACTCAAAAATGAATGTGTTACAATAGACTCGGAGGTGAGAATTATGCGAGCAAAAGAAGAATTACCGGAATGCCCAGTTGCAACAGCAGTATCTCTTATCGGAGGAAAATGGAAACTGCTGATTTTGCGTAACTTAAAAGAGCGTCCATGGAGATTCAATGAGCTACAACGAAGTATAGATGGTATTTCACAAAAGGTTTTGACAGATAGTTTAAGACAAATGATGAGTGATGGGCTGGCATATCGCCACGATTACCATGAGCAGCCACCGAGAGTTGAATACGGCTTAACGGAACTCGGAACAAAAATGCTTCCAATTGTTAATTCACTTGCTGACTTTGGTAACTACTATAAATCAATTATTGAACAGAATTAAGGACGTTAGTATTTGAAAAAGCTTGAACAATTCCAGTTTGAAGAATTGAAAAAAACGGAATTTACCTATTAAGACATATAAACTCTTGACAATAAAACTCCTATATAGTATGTTTTTAATAAACTACTATATAGGAGTTTTTGCATGAAAACAAATGGCGGATTTCTTGTCACCAAAATAAAACAGCTTGGTGACCGGATTTTTGAGAAGATTCTCAGCGAAAAAAATATCGATGCGTTTAATGGAGCCCAGGGACGTATTCTTTATGTGCTGTGGCAGGAGGATGGTATCTCAATCAGGTCACTCTCGATTAAATGCGGATTAGCGATAACATCTCTTACTACGATGCTGGAAAGAATGGAAAATCAAGGGCTGATAAGCCGTGTTCAGTCTGAAACGGACAAAAGGAAAACACTCCTGTTTCTGACTGAGAAAGCACATGCCTTAAAGGGCGAGTACGATTCTGTATCTGATGAGATGGGCAGTATTTACTACAAAGGTTTTTCAGAGGAAGAAATTACCCGGTTTGAGGAATGCCTCGACCGCATCAGAAAGAATCTTGAGGAGTGGCAGAAGTCATGAGTATTTGTATCAAAGATCAGATTCAGAACATGAATATCGTCATCGGCTGCACAGTGGGGTGTACATATTGCTATGCCCGCAACAACGTGAAACGCTGGCATATGATTGATGACTTCGCTGACCCTGAATTCTTTCCGAGTAAGCTCAAGATGATGGAAAAGAAACGTCCGCAGAACTTTCTTCTTACCGGGATGAGCGATCTCTCCGGATGGAAGCCGGAATGGAGAGACGAGGTATTTGCAAAGATCCGTGAAAATCCACAGCATCAGTTCCTGTTCCTTACCAAGCGACCTGATTTGCTGGATTTTGATACCGATCTGGAAAACGCATGGTTTGGCGTTACGGTGACGAGGAAAGCAGAACTGTGGCGTATCGACGCCCTTCGGAAAAACGTCAGAGCAAAACATTACCATGTTACCTTTGAACCGTTATTCGACGATCCCGGCACAGTTGACCTTTTCGGAATCAATTGGATCGTTGTCGGCACTATGACCGGGGCTCAGAGCAGGAAGATTCATACGGAGCCGGAATGGGCATGGTCTCTGGCGGACCAGGCACATAAGCTCGGCATTCCGGTGTTTATGAAGGAAGACCTTGTCCCTATCATAGGGGATGAAAATATGATTCAGGAAATGCCGGAAGAATTTAATAAAGTGTTAGAGGTACAGAAATCATGGAAGAAGTAATAAATGGAATCCTCATTCGTGAGGTGGAAACAAAGAACATCATGACTAAGTCTAGTCTGCCGGTAGGCGGTTACTCGGTCAATCCCTATGTGGGCTGTACACATGCCTGCAAGTATTGCTATGCTTCTTTTATGAAGCGCTTTACCGGGCACAAGGAGGAATGGGGCACTTTCCTTGATGTGAAGCATTGGCCGGAAATTAAAAATCCGAAGAAATATGCCGGGCAGCGTGTGGTCATCGGTTCTGTGACGGATGGCTACAATCCACAGGAGGAGCAATTCGGGAATACCAGAAAACTTCTGGAGCAGTTAATCGGCAGTGACGCAGATATTCTGATCTGCACAAAGTCGGATCTTGTGGTACGGGATATTGATCTGCTGAAGAAGCTTGGACGTGTAACCGTTTCATGGTCGATCAACACACTAGATGAAAATTTCAAGAACGATATGGACTCTGCTTCGAGCATTGAGCGCCGTATCTCTGCTATGAAGCAGGTATATGAAGCCGGTATCCGTACAGTCTGTTTCGTATCCCCGGTATTCCCCGGTATCACGGATTTTGAAGCAATCTTTGAGCGGGTAAAGGATCAGTGCGATCTGTTCTGGCTCGAAAATCTCAATCTTCGAGGCGGTTTCAAAAAGACAATTATGGATTATATCGCCGGAAAATATCCTGATCTTGTACCACTTTACGACGAGATCTATAACAAGCATAACCGCAGCTACTTTGAAGCACTTGAAGTAAAAGCTGAGAAAATGGCTAAGAAGTATGATTGTGCCTTTGTGGATAATGAAATGCCTTATGGAAGAGTCCCGCAGGGACATCCGGTGATCGTAGATTATTTCTATCATGAGGAAATCCGTGGGACAGAGAATACCGGAAAAAGAAATCACTAACTTCCAGCTTGGTTATAAGATCGGATTTATCAATGATGCTGAGATATGGTTACTCATGTTAAAAAAACGCAATACCTCTGTTATATATAATGAGGATGAAATAGACGAGTTGATTCTGCTGATACGCGATAGCTTTATTCTGGCTTTTACGGTTCTTAAAGATACACTTGTGAAGAAGCTGGAGGAAGCAGAAAGCGATTGGATGTAAAAAAGCAGTCGATAACCCTGGGAGGAGTCCGCGGTGAAGGATAAAACAGTATATACATGTACATATAAATCAAA
Organism: Clostridium fessum; assembly: GCF_027698965.1. NCBI lineage: Bacteria > Bacillati > Bacillota > Clostridia > Eubacteriales > Clostridiaceae > Clostridium > Clostridium fessum. The sequence goes on along the minus strand of NZ_JAQEQF010000008.1, from coordinate 29,622 downwards.
GTTAGGCGATATTCTGCTGGCGGCAGACGCGATCGGACTCACGGGTCTGTGGTTTGAGGGGCAGAAGTATTTTGCAAATACACTTCCAGACGGAGCTATTTCACAGGAATCCCCGATTTTAACCGAGGCAAAGAGATGGCTGGATATTTATTTTTCTGGCAAAGAACCGGACTTTATTCCGCCGCTGCATCCGACTGGCTCCGCATTTCGACAGGCGGTGTGGCAGATTTTATTGCAAATTCCGTATGGACAGACGACTACCTATGGGGAGATTGCAAAAAAGCTGGCGAAGATGCAAAATGCGTCCCATATGTCCGCGCAGGCGGTAGGCGGTGCAGTGGGGCATAATGAGGTCTCCATCATCATTCCATGTCACCGCGTAGTAGGAACGAATGGAAGCCTGACCGGGTATGCGGGTGGAATTGATAAGAAAGTGGAACTGCTTACGCTGGAACATACCGATATGAGTCGTTTTTTTGCGCCGAAGAAAGGAACGGCGCTTTAGTCATTTAGGTGTAATTTTTAATGTGATATCAATTTTTATTGACGTTACTGTTTCTGTGGAAACAAGCATACCATCGGCTTGTTTCCACAGAAACAAATTTGATAATAACGATATAGGATATTTTCATCAGAATATTTTTCTTATTTCAAAGATTACGAAGTTTCACAGGCAGGCGGGGATGTTATTTACTGAAATCCAGATGGAATACAAATGCCAGGACCGCTCCTGGAAGACGATGATTGTGCGTGCCTATTAGTTAAAAAACCATGGAAATCACTATTCGTACATTGTAACATATCGGTTTGATATCGCGGAGCGAGTAAAGATTGACAATTTCAAAATCCTGTCGTATACTTCTTTCAGTCCCAAATGGGATTGAATGGGGAAGGTTATGGAATATAAAATACAAAAACTTTACGATCAGGTCAACCAGGCGATCATCCGCTGCCGTGGTATATACTCGATGTGGGCAAAGAATAACAATGTGAGCTATAACCGGATGCTGGTGCTTTACACCATCCGCGAATTCGGATTCTGTACGCAAAAGCAGATCTGTGATTCATATCTGCTTCCGCGGCAGACGGTGAACCATGTGATTTCAGAGATGAAAAAAGACGGGATTCTTGTAGCGGATCCGGAAAAGAGCACCGGGAAGGAAAAGGCGCTTGTTTTGACGCCGGAGGGCGAACGGTATTCGGAAAAATTATTATATTCGTTAAGCCGGATGGAAGAACGGGCGGCGAAACGTCTGGGAGAGGACAAGATCCGCAGAATGACGGAACTGTTTATGGAGTATGACCAGATTCTGGAAGAGGCACTGGAGGAGACGGACGATGAAGAGTAAGGCGGGAACGGATACAGAATTTTTCCGGACGGAGAAAATTCCGAAGATATTGCTGCAAATCGCACCTCCGGTTATGCTGGCGCAGCTGATTCAGGCGATGTATAACATTGTGGACAGTTTTTTTGTGGGAAAATATTCCGAATCGGCGCTGACGGCGCTTTCGGTCATTTATCCGTTGCAGCTCATCATCATTGCGCTGGCGGTGGGAACCGGTGTGGGCGTGAATACCTACATGGCGCGCCTGTATGCACAGAAAATGCCGGGACAGGCGGAAGAAACAGCGGGAACAGGCACGCTTCTGGCGCTTGGAACCTGGTTTATATTTGCCATTTTCTCGATCTTCTGTATGCGTCCGTATGTCCTGACAAGTGCGAATACCCCGGAAGCGATCGAGAGTGCTGTTATCTACGGACAGATTGTCTGTATCGGCAGCATCGGGGCATTTCTGGAAGGAAACTGGACGAAGGTCCATCAGTCGCGGGGCAATATGCACCGTCCGATGGTCGCCCAGACCGTGGGGGCGCTGACGAATATCGTGCTTGACCCGATCCTGATTTTCGGACTCGGTCCGGTGCCGGAGCTGGGAGTCGCGGGTGCTGCCTATGCGACTGTCTGCGGACAGGTGGCAGCTGCGGTCATCACATCGTTTGGCGGGGTTGGCAGATTGCCAGAGCGCACAAAAATGCCGCTCTATATCAAGCAGATCTACTGGTTTGGCTACGCGTCGATTATTATGCAGGCATTATTTACAGTTTATATCGTGATCTTAAATGCGATCCTTGCCGGATTTTCAGATTCGGCAGTGACGGTGCTGGGGCTTTATTATAAAATGCAGACGTTTTTCTTTATCCCGCTGATGGGCTTGCAGACGTGTATCGTTCCGGTGCTCAGCTTTAACTATGCAACCAAGAGCTATGCGAGATGCCGGGAAATTATGCGGGACAGCTATGGATTTTCCTGTGTGTTTATGCTGGTCGGTGTGATCTGCTTCGTTTTCTTTCCGGTGCAGCTGCTCCAGGTTTTTTCAAAGAGCAGTGAGGTCATCGCGATCGGAAAAAATGCATTCCCTATCATCGGGGCAAGTTTTATTCCGGCGGTATTTTCACTGATGACCCCGGTCTTCTTCCAGGCGATCGGAAATGGAAAGATCAGTCTCTTTTTGTCCGTGATGCGCCAGATCTGCTGCCTGATTCCGATTTTCTGGCTGCTGTCGCTGATTGACCTGCGCTTTACCTGGTTTGCATTTCCGATCTCGGAAGTGCTGGTCGGTGTCACGGGAATCGTGCTTTATTACAAGGAAATCAAAAGAGACTTTGATAAAGGAGCAGCATGAGAAAGCACGTAAAAACATAGAAAATAGTTTCGTAGAAAATTTTTAAACGCTTTTAATGAATTGAAAAGGAACCGCCTGGGTCAGTCTATCAACTGGCATCAGGACGGTTCCTTTTTTGAAAGGAGAATGAATGTGACATAAAAAATTGAATGTATGCATTTCGTGTACGTATGAGGCATAATGCCTGTCAGACGAAATGGGTATTTCACGCTTATGCTACAAATGCGTACATCATCACATAATGGCACAGGCTTCCGCCCATGACAAACAGATGGAAAATCTCATGCGAACCGAAATTTTTATGCGTTTCATTGAAAATCGGCAGTTTTAATGCGTAGATAATGCCTCCAGCCGTATAGATGAGTCCGCCGGTCAGCAGCCAGAGAAATGCGCTTTTCGGAAGTGCCAGTACGATTTGACGGAACGCCAGCACGCAGATCCAGCCCATCGCGATGTAAACTAGCGAGGAGAACCACTTCGGGCAGTTGATCCAGAGCGCGTTGACGAGAATCCCGGCAATCGCGATACCCCAGACGAGCGCCAGAAGCCGGTAACCGGCGTTATTTCCAAGGACGATCAGGCAAACCGGTGTGTAAGTTCCGGCAATCAGGATGAAAATCATCATGTGGTCGATCTTACGCAGGATTTTATTAACGTGCTCGGAAATATTAAAGGTGTGGTAGGTCGTGCTGGCGGCATAGAGCAGAATCATGCTGACGATAAACACAGCCAACGCCGCAAGATGGCGCGAATCTGCTTCTCCAGCCGCTTTGTGAAGCAGCGGAACTGCCGCGATCACCGCGCCGATCATCGCGATAAAATGCGTCAGCGCGCTTCCGGGATCCTTTACGTGGAATTTATGATGCTTTGTTTCAACGAGTTCCGTTGTGTCAGATGTATGTTTTTGACTAAAAATCATAGGATAACCTCCTTTGCCGTAATCTCAATAAAGTAATTGTGAATATGATATGTAGTATTTAAAACTACATAGAATGTTTTTATATACTATACATCTTTTCTGAAAAATATGCAAGAGGGGAATGGGATATGTTATAATATAATGTATGAACAGTAACGAAAGGTTTTCACGTTTCGTGTGAGTTGGCAATAAATATATGCAATGGTTTGCATATGAAAATTTTAAAGAAGAGAAAGAAAAAAGGCTCATAGATGATTTGAGAAGTTAAAATGCTCGGGAATCCATGGATGAAGTAGAGAGGAAATCGGTTATGTTAGATATATTATACGAAGATAAAGATATTTTAGTTGTGGTCAAACCAGCTGGAGTTGAGTCGCAGACATCGAGACGCCTGGAGCCGGATATGGTCAGCGAGATAAAAAATTATCTCCACCAGAAGGTGCAGGAGACGAAAAAGTTATCCACAGGATTATCCCCAAAAGCGTCCACAGCCCCGGTGGATCCGTATGTTGGAGTTATCCACCGACTGGACAAGCCGGTGCGCGGTGTGATGGTATATGCCAAGAACCTGAAAGCGGCAGCGCACTTAAGCCGTCAGGTACAGGAGGGAAAACTGGAGAAAATCTATCAGGCGCTCGTATGTGGAAAACCTGTGGATAATGTGGGTAAGTACGTGGATTATCTGTTGAAAGACGGGAAAACGAACACCAGCCGGATTGTGGATAAGTCGGTCGCCGGTGCGAAACGGGCAGAGCTGGAATATCAGATATTAGAAAAAAAAGAACAGGAAGACGGTACCGTGCGTTCACTGGTGGAAATCCATCTTCACACAGGACGCCACCATCAGATACGCGTACAGTTTGCCGCGCATGGGACACCGCTCATGGGAGATACCAAGTATGGCGCACCAGCGGCTGCTTCCGTGGGACGTGCCCGCCGGGAACCGCTGGCGCTGTGCGCGGTCCGTTTATCGTTCCTTCACCCGGTGACGGGAAAAAGAATGGAGTTTTCCACCAAACCGCAATTTGTTCTGTGAGCGAACTTTTCTATAAGTCAAGAAAATAAAAGGTCAAGGGTGAATAGAAGGTAAGACGTGTATATTTTTATCCAGCCTGCCCATACTAGAGTGTGTACAAAGGAAGTACGAATCATAAATGGGCAAAGTCCATGGGTAAGCCCCGGAGCGACTAAAGAGGGCTTACAAAAGAGACCGCAGGAGCCGGGAGAAGCGGGAGCTGACACTGGTTTCCTGTGGTTTTTCGTTGCCATACATCCGGAAAAAAGGGCGTGTAGGTTTAAGGAAAAGACGTTTGTTTGAATGGATGTCTGTAGAAATCATAGAACCATAACGGTGTATGGCATAAAGAAAAAATCGGGAAGGTGGAGCAGACAGATGGCACTCAGCAGAAAACAGAAAAAAGCATTTCTCACAGTAGCAGTCACGGCGGGCGTGTATTTGAGTTTCCGTTACCTGCTGCCGCTTATATTCCCATTTCTGGCAGCGTATCTGATGGCGCTGCTTCTCCAGCCATCGGCAGCATTTCTCGAAAAACGGCTGCGAATCTCCTTCCGCGGGCGCATGATCGGCGTTCCCATCGGTATGATCGGGGGCGTGGAGCTGATTTTGCTGAGCATTTTTCTGGTCGGTCTGCTGGCAGCAGGGGGACGGCGTTTCACGGAGGAGCTGGAACACTTTTTAGAAGAGCTTCCAGGACGGATGGAGGAATTGTCACTGCTCGGACAGCAATTTGAACAGTCGATCGAGCGAGTCCTTCATCTGCCTGCCGGTAAAATCGGGCAGCTCTTTCGCGGAACAGGCTTGCAGGGCGGTGGACAGGTCAAGGAGATCCTGCTGCCGCAGCTCCTTCAGAAATCAGTTCCTGCTGCGGCGGGGATTGTGCGCGCGGTTATTGTGGTTGTTTTATTTTTCATTGCCTCGATTTTGAGTTTACAGGAGATGGACGAACTGCGCCGGAGGCGGTTTGATTCGATGTTTCACCGCGAATTTTTCCTGCTCGGCAGGCGCCTTGCGGTGACAGGAAGCGCATGGCTGAAAACCCAGTCGGTCATTTTCCTGATGACTTCGGCATTTTCGATGGCGGGGCTTTTGCTGATTGGAAATCCATATTACATTCTGGGCGGAATCGGAATCGGGGTTCTGGATGCCCTGCCGATCTTCGGCGCAGGGACGGCGCTGGTGCCGTGGAGTCTTTTTCTCCTGTTTAAGCGGGAGTGGGGACACGCGCTGATTCTCTTCGGGCTGTATCTGCTCTGTTATTTTCTGCGTGAGTTCACGGAGGCGCACCTGATGGGGAAGAAAATGGGGCTGTCGCCGCTTGAAACGCTGGCGGCGATCTATGTGGGCTTGCAGCTGTTCGGTCTGTTTGGATTTCTGCTGGGTCCGATTGGTCTGTTGATTATTAAGGATTTTGTGGAGGAGTATGGGGAAGAGAACGAAGGAGCGGATGCTCATTAAGTAGGCGCTTTTAGAGGAGAAAAGTGGAGTATTGGTGGATGGACGATCTGAAATTGCTTTTGAATGTGGAAATTTAAGGAGATGAAAGGATTTTTTAGAATTGCCGCGAGACAAAAGGATCATATATAATAGATAAGGAATTAAAAACGCATAAAAGTTCTGGAAAACAGCAGAGAAAGAGTTGCTGGAAGATAGCTGGATGTTAAGCTGAAATAAATATGCATATCATTTAATATGGAGGAACAAACGTGAATTTATATACAAAAGAGTCAGGCTCCGGACAGCCGATGGTGCTGCTTCACGGAAATGGAGAGGACAGCTCCTATTTTGTGAACCAGATATCCTTTTTTGAATCAAAATATCTCGTGATTGCGGTGGACACCCGTGGACATGGCAGCTCTCCGCGTGGTCGTGGGACATTTACCTTGGAACGGTTTGCTGATGATTTGAAAGGATTTCTTGACCGCCGGGGACTTAGGCGGATCATTTTGCTGGGGTTCAGCGACGGCGGCAATATTGCGCTGATTTTTGCACTGAAATATCCGGGATATGTCGATCGGCTGATTTTAAATGGAGCGAACTTAAACCCGTTTGGCATGAAGCCGTCCGTGCTGGCGGATGTGGCGCGGGAGTATGTGGGAGTTGTGGGGAAACTCTGGCTGCAGAAAAGCGGCATCGGGCAGATACGGGGAAAAATGCAGATGGCAGCAGGAAAAATGCGGACAGAAAAGCAATTTTCAAAAGAAAACGAAAAACAGAATGGACAGGAAGGACTGAATAAACAACAGAGAAGAAGCTGTCAGAAAGAAAAAATTCCTGAAAATAAGGAAAATGATCGGAAGGCAAATATACACAAAAAAGAGCTTTTATCCTTAATGTTGTATGAACCCTGGATCCGCCCTGAACTTCTCCACCGCCTGAAAATGCCCGTCCTTGTGGTAGCAGGGAGCGACGACATGATCCGCGAATGCCACACGCGCCAAATCGCACGTTCTCTGCCAAACGCAAGGATTCGGCTTTTAGAGGGCACCCATTTTATTGCAGCAGAGAACCCGGACGCATTTAACCAATGTGTTGCATCATTCCTGGAACAGACACAGGGCGGCGAGCTGGCGCAGATGAGCCGAGTCTGGGGCAGCCGGAGAGCCGGAAGGCTGGAGAAGGAGAAGATCCGTCGGGCGGCGGTGCTGGTACCTTTGATTCAGAAAGGCGGGGAGTACCACGTGGTGTTTGAGGTGCGCGCGGGAAGCTTAAAAACTCAGCCGGGCGAAATCTGTTTTCCGGGCGGTGCCGTTGAGCGGGACGAGACACCGAAGCAGGCGGCGATCCGTGAGGCGATGGAAGAACTCTTAATCAGTCGCCGCCAGATTCGCGTTATCGCGCCGTTGGATGTGCTGGAAGCGCCCGGGGCGATGGAGATTTCTCCATTTTTAGGTGCGCTGCAGGGCTACCGCTGGTCATATTCCGAGGCGGAGGTTGATCATACCTTTTCTGTCCCGCTCCGCTGGTTCGCGGAACATGAACCGGAGCGATATGAAACAGAACTTGTGACCGTGCCGGAAGAGACATTCCCGTTTGAAGATGTTCCGGGCGGACGCGATTACCGCTGGCGGCGCGGACATTACGATGTCTACTTCTACCGCCGCGAGGAAGGAATCATCTGGGGGATGACGGCGAAGATTCTGCGGTCACTGGCGGAGATGTACCGGGAGGACATTTTATTAAAATAGGATTCGTAAGATAGGGATAAAAACATTATTTTTTGTTCGGACGCAACCGAGTCAGTGACGACCGAGTAAAAAATGCGAGGCATCGTCAAGACTTGTACAAGGGCGAGTTCCAGCCTTGACAAACCCGACCGATTGGCGTAAAATCATAATACTGTCAGGATTTGCGCGGCTGAGTTTGTGGATGCCGTGGAAGAAATCCGGCGTTTGATTTTAGAACATCAAACAATAAGAAACTAAACAGGCGAAGAGAGGAATCAGTAAACTTTGACACACGTCCAGAGAGAAAGCCGTATGGTGCGAGGCTTTTGTGTCCCTGAAAGTTGAACCGGCCCTGGAGCTGTGCATGAAAATGCAACGTATTTCCGGCGTTAACGGAAGTTAAGTGAGCCAGAATCGGAACGAAATTCTGGTTAAGCAGGGTGGTACCGCCGAAGTTAAGCCATTCGGTCCCTTTGATCGCAGCGATCAGCAGGGATCGGATGGCTTTTTTATTTCTACGAAATAAAAAACAACAATGTACACTCGGCGCAGGGAAATATGGCTGTGATGGCAGTCGCGCCTCGGCGCCAAAATCCGGCAAGCCGGATTTCAATAAAATGTTTTTAACAAGGAGAAACGACATGGCAAAGGAAAAGAAAATGGTAGAAGCCATCACATCGATGGATGAAGATTTCGCCCAGTGGTATACGGACATCGTAAAGAAAGCAGAGCTTTCTGATTACTCCAGTGTAAAGGGCTGCATGATTATCAAACCGGCCGGATATGCGATCTGGGAGAATATCCGCAATGAACTGGACAAGCGCTTTAAGGCAACCGGCGTAGAGAACGTATATCTGCCTATGTTTATTCCGGAAAGTCTTCTGGAAAAAGAGAAAGATCACGTAGAAGGTTTCGCACCGGAAGTAGCGTGGGTGACACAGGGCGGTTTAGAGCCGTTACAGGAGAGAATGTGTGTACGTCCGACTTCCGAGACTCTGTTCTGCGATTTTTATGCACATGACGTACATTCTTACCGCGATCTGCCGAGAAACTACAACCAGTGGGCTTCGGTTGTACGTTGGGAAAAGACCACCCGTCCGTTCCTGCGTTCCAGAGAGTTCTTATGGCAGGAAGGTCATACCGCTCATGCAACCGCTGAGGAAGCACAGGAGCGTACCGAGATGATGTTAAATGTATACGCGGATCTGTGCGAGGACTTCCTGGCAATTCCGGTTATCCGCGGACGCAAGACCGACAAGGAGAAATTTGCCGGTGCAGAGGCAACCTACACGATCGAGTCCCTGATGCACGATGGCAAGGCACTGCAGTCCGGCACCAGCCACAACTTCGGCGATGGATTTGCAAAGGCATTTAACATCCAGTATCTGGATAAGGATAATAAATTAAAATACGTTCATCAGACTTCCTGGGGTATGACAACCCGTATGGTAGGCGCGATCATCATGGTTCATGGTGACAATAATGGTCTGGTTCTGCCGCCGAAGGTAGCTCCGACCCAGGTTATGATCGTTCCGATTCAGCAGGCAAAAGAGGGTGTTCTGGACAAGGCATTTGAGGTAAAAGAGGTTCTGTCCAACTTCCGTGTCAAAGTGGATGATTCCGACAAATCTCCGGGATGGAAGTTCAGCGAGTCCGAGATGCGCGGTATTCCGGTACGTGTCGAGATCGGACCGAGAGATATTGCTGAAAATCAGGCAGTTCTGGTTCGCCGTGATACGCATGAGAAGATTACGGTATCTCTGGATGAGATCGCAGCAAAGGTTGGCGAGCTTCTGGAGACGATTCACCACGATATGTTTGAGCGTGCAAAAGCACACAGAGATTCCCATACTTATGTAGCAACAACACTGGATGAGATGAAGGAGATCGCAGAAAATAAGCCAGGCTTCATCAAGGCAATGTGGTGCGGCAATCAGGAGTGCGAGGATAAACTGAAAGAAGTAGTCGGCGTAACCTCCCGCTGCATCCCGTTCAATCAGGAACATCTGGCTGACACCTGCGTATGCTGCGGCAAGCCGGCAACGAAGATGGTTTACTGGGGTAAGGCATATTAATATGATTCCAAAACGGATAGAAATGCCGGTCCAGGTCGAGGAAATCCTGGGAAAGCTGCGAGAACATGGTTACGAGGCATTTGCAGTCGGCGGCTGTGTCCGCGATGCGATCCTGGGGCGGATTCCCGGTGACTGGGATATCACGACCTCGGCGCACCCGGAGGAGGTGAAGCAGGTGTTCGGTCACACGATCGACACCGGGCTTCAGCACGGTACGGTCACGGTCATGCGTGATCATATCGGATATGAAATAACCACCTACCGGATTGACGGTGAATATGAGGATGGACGCCACCCGAAGGAAGTCGTATTTACTGCCGAACTGCGTGAGGACTTGAGACGGCGTGATTTCACGATCAATGCGATGGCATACAGCCACGAAACGGGAATTGTCGATATTTTCGGCGGGGCGGAGGATCTGGCAGCGCGCCGGATCCGTTGCGTCGGGGATGCGGGAGAACGGTTTACGGAAGATGCGCTCCGGATCCTGCGTGCCGTCCGCTTTTCGGCCCAGCTGGGATTTTCGATAGAGAAAAAGACCTGGCAGGCGCTCTGTGAGCTGGCGCCCTCCCTTGTCCATGTGAGCAAGGAACGGGTGCAGGTGGAGTTGACAAAAACACTCCTGTCCGACCGCCCGGAATTTATCTGGAAAACGGAGGCGGCAGGACTGGCACCGTACATTTCAAAGACATTTCCGGAGGTATTTGCGGCGTGGAAAAAGCAGAAAAGCTGTGCAAAGCAGAGGTTGGAAGAGAAGGTATATTCGAAGGATGTGCCAGCTGCTGACAAGGATGCGATCAAAACGGAAACGGCAGCGCAGCAGGGGCACATGTTCGTGAAACATGAATGTGAGACAGACATGGCGGGGGAAATTTCTGCTGCTGCGGCACATCTGCCAGCAGAAAAAGCCTTGCGCTGGTCGTATTTTCTTGCCCCGGCGGGCGAGGAAACTTGTGTCCGGGTTCTGAGAGAACTTAAGATGGACAACGACACGATCGATAAGGCGAAGATTCTGAGCCGTTTTGCATTCACGCAGATGGAACCGGAGGAAAGCGCTGTCCGCCACGCGATGAGTGCGATGGAAGATACGGTCTTTGACTGGCTGCTTCTCCTTCAGGAAGTTCTGATGCCGGAGCGCATGGATGCGGTGGAAATGGTTCGCTCACTTGCAAGGCAGATCCGGGAGCGCGGTGACTGTATCCGTCTTAAAACTCTGGCGGTAACCGGAAAAGACCTGATTCAGGCAAGCATCCAGCCGGGACCGGCGCTTGGAAAAACGCTGCATCTTCTCTTTGAAAAGGTGCTGGAGAATCCGGCTTGGAATGAGAAAGAGCGGCTTCTGGCTGAGGTGGAAGTGTTGAAACAATCGCAGAATGACAAAACCAGTAAAGCATAAGAAGATTAATAAATAAAAAGAGAAAAGAGGCAAAATCGTTTGGAACCGGCAGGACAAGCCGGACAAACGATTTTGTCTCTTTTCCTTTTGCTTTTTTAACAACAATATTTTCAATCAGAGGATGATTAAAAGAGTTATCCCAATTTCTTATACTCCCTGAAAAACAGCGCTGCCGTCGTCGCCACCGCAATCGTATCTGCCATCGGTTCTGCCACGAACACGCCGAATACCGGATTTGAAACGAAATGCGGCAGGATAAAGATCAGCGGAATCAAAAGCAGCACTTTCCGGAGCAATGCCAGAAAGACGGATGTTTTCGCATTTCCAAGGGCAATAAAAGTCTGCTGGCAGGCGAGCTGGACGGCAAAGAGCAGGGAAGCTGCCATATAGATCCGGAGCGCCCAGATGGTATAGCTGGCAAGGTCTGCGTCGCTGGTAAAGATGGAAATAAAAATCTGTGGAACCAGCATACATAAGAGCCAGAGCAAGGTGGAATAGCAGGCTGCCGAGCGCAGAAGCAGGTGAAACGCTTTTTTCACACGGTCGATATTTTTTGCTCCATAGTTAAAGCTGATGATCGGCTGCGCGCCCTGCGTGAGCCCCTGCAGCGGCAGCATGGAAAACTGCATGACGCTGGAAAGAATCGTCATCGCGCCGACCGCGGTATCGCCGCCATATTTCAACAGGCTGGTGTTAAAGCTGATGGACAGTGCACTTTCTGTAAACTGCATGATAAATGGCGCCAGTCCGAGCGCCAGGCATGGCAGGATAAATTTCTTCTGCGGGCGCAGGTTGCGGAGCCGTATCCGCAGGGTACTATGCGTTCCGGTCAGAAAACGCAGAATCCAGATACAGGAAATACCCTGTGAAAGGATGGTTGCAAGTGCTGCGCCGCGCACATCCAGATGCAGTCCGAAGATAAAGATCGGATCGAGGATGATGTTGCAGAGAGCGCCGATGGCAACGGTAATCATGCCGGTTTTGGCATAACCCTGTGCGTTGATAAAGGCATTGAGTCCGAGCGCCATCTGGACGAAGAAAGTGCCGCAGACGTAGATTTTCATGTAGTTCCAGGCATAGAGAATTGTCTTCTCACTGGCGCCGAACATCAGGAGGATCGGGCGCCCAAAGCCAAGAAACAGGGCGGTCAGGACGAGCGAAATGACGGTCAGCATGAAGGTACAGTTGCCGAGTACCTTTTCAGCAGAATCCTTGTCGCCTTTTCCCATCAGGATCGACGCCTGCGGGGCACCGCCCATGGCGGCGAGCGCGGCAAAAGCGGAAATGCACATGATAATTGGCATTGTGACGCCGACGCCGGTCAGGGCGCTGGGACCGATGTCCGGAATATGGCCGATGTACATGCGGTCAACCATGTTATAGAGAACGTTGATGATCTGTGCGGCAATTGCCGGGAGCGCCAGTTTAAAAAGAAGTGCCCCGATCGGCGCACTGCCGAGATCAGCTTCACGGGATGATGCTGCGCCTGAATGCGGGCGCGTATTTTCATCGTTGGAACGATGAGCGGATTGTATGGACAAAGAGAGCCCTCCTTTTCATTTACAGTAAAATATATTATTTGATTTTTTGCCTGATTGTTGGGACAAATAGCCAGACCGCTTTTTTATCCCAACGTGAATCATTGTAACATACCGTCAAAATGATGGCAATGAACAGAATTTCGTAATCACTCCACATTGGCGATTGTGTGTGATAGTTTGTGCACTGTGTTTCAAATCTGCGATATTTATGCATAAGCATATTTGTAAGCCCCCTCTCATAGGTTAGGAGTAGCAGGCTGGGTGTCTGATGTGCATATTTGCATAATCGTGTGAATGTTGCAATTAACATAGCTGTCAGCAGCTGTGGCCCGGCGTGAAAATGTGCTGTCCACATTCTTTTGGGAAATGGAAAGGCGGGCAGCCGGATAGAGGCAGGAGGGGGAAGCTGTGAACGAGAGAACAACCGAGGTGCTGGAACAGTATGAACTGGAAGTGCAGTCGAAGCGCCGTGGAAGAGGCGCGTGGATCTGCGAGACGAGTCAGGGGTTAAAACTCCTCCGGGAATATAAGGGGACCGTCAAACGTCTTGAATTTGAAGAACAAATCATGAATGTTCTGCAAAATCAGAAAACATGCCGGACCGATCAGTATATGCGGAACCGGGAGGGCGAGCTTTTGTCGGTGGCGGAGGATGGAACGCGGTGTGTTGTGAAGGAATGGTTTTCCGGGCGCGAGTGCAGTGTGCAGAGCGAGGCGGAGGTAGTCCGGGCGGTCGGGCAGATCGCGAAGCTGCACCGGACATTGCGCGGCATTGCGATCGATGAGTCGTGGAATCTGGGGTCAATTCTCACGCGTCCGGCGGTGGCGGAGATGGAGCGCCACAACCGGGAACTTGTCCGTACGCGGAATTATATCCGGAAAAAACGGCGTAAATCGGATTTTGAGAGGGCAGTCAGCGGAAGCTTTGCCATCTTTTATGAGCAGGCGCAGGAAGCAGCAGGCGGGCTGAAAGCGCAGATCGAGCGGAACGGCGAGCCGGAAAACTACCTGTGTCACGGGGATCTGAACCAGCACCATATTTTATTGGCAGAAGAAAATGAGATGGCGGTGATTGAATTTAACCGGATGCACCGGGGCGTCCAGGTCGAAGACCTGTATCATTTTACGCGCAAAATATTGGAAAAGCATGGCTGGGATTTGCGTCTGGGTATGCGGCTGCTGGAGACGTATGATCGTATTCTGCCGTTGAATGCACAGGAGCGGACATACCTCTATTACCTGTTTTTATATCCGGAAAAATACTGGAAACAGTTAAATTTTTATTATAATGCAGGCAAGGCGTGGATTCCAGTCCGCAGCATTGAAAAACTGCAGAAGCTGGAAGAACAGCAGACGGCGCGGAACCTCTTTCTTGAGGCAATCCGATAAGAAATGTTGATTTACATATGCATATAAATTCTTTGGTTAAGCGTATTCGATACATTATGGAGAAACTTTGAAAAGAGAAAAAATAAAGACAAAGAATAGTAACCGAAATTCTCTTTATTTTTCAGAATAATTATACTATAATGGAGAAAAAGAAAGTCATCCTAGAAGAAAGCAGGGGGTAAGTGAATCATGAAGGATTACATGACGATTTACAAAGAATGGCTGGAAAATCCATACTTTGACGAGGCAACGAAAGAGGAATTACGCGCCATTGAGGGCGATGAAAATGAGATTAAAGAGCGTTTCTATATGGATTTGGAGTTTGGTACGGCAGGACTGCGCGGCATCATCGGTGCAGGTATTAACCGGATGAATATCTACACCGTCCGCCGTGCGACCCAGGGACTGGCAAATTACATCATCAAGCAGGGCGGCGCGGCAAAAGGCGTGGCGATCGCATTTGACTCCCGTCATATGTCCCCGGAATTTGCCGAGGAAGCAGCGCTGACACTGGCGGCAAATGGCATCAAGGCGTACCGGTTCGAGACGCTGCGCCCGACGCCGGAGCTTTCCTTTGCCGTCCGCGAGCTTGGCTGCATCGCCGGTATCAACATCACTGCCAGCCACAACCCGCCGGAGTACAACGGCTACAAGGTTTACTGGGAGGACGGCGCACAGTTTACACCGCCGCATGACAAGGGCGTGACTGAGGAAGTTATGGCGATCACCGATCTTTCCACCGTTAAGACGATGGGAGCACAAGAGGCAAAGGCAAAAGGACTCTACGAGATCATCGGTGCAGCGATCGACGACAAATATATTGCACAGGTCAAGGCACAGGTAGTCAATCAGGGCGCGATTGACCGCATGCAGGATCAGATCACGATCGTGTATACACCGCTTCACGGCACGGGCAATATCCCGGCACGCCGTGTGATGAAAGAGCTTGGATTTACCCATGTATATGTGGTTCCTCAGCAGGAGCTTCCAGACGGCGATTTCCCGACCGTCAGCTATCCGAACCCGGAGGCAAAGGAGGCATTTGAATTGGGACTGGCTCTGGCAAAAGAGAAAAATGCAGACCTCGTTCTGGCAACCGATCCGGATGCCGATCGTCTGGGCGTGTATGTCAAAGATACCAAGTCCGGCGAATACATTCCGCTGACCGGCAATATGTCCGGCTCCCTGCTTTGCGAGTATGTGCTCAGCCAGAAACAGGCAAACGGCAAGATTCCGGCAGATGGACAGGTTGTTAAATCCATCGTTACGACGAATCTGGTAGATGCAGTTGCGAAGAATTACGGCGCAGAGCTCATCGAGGTTCTGACCGGATTTAAGTGGATCGGCAAACAGGTTCTTAAAAATGAGCAGGAAGGCAAAGGAACCTATCTGTTTGGCATGGAAGAGAGCTATGGCTGCCTGATCGGTACATACGCACGCGATAAAGATGCCATTTCCGCGACCGCAGCACTCTGCGAGGCAGCTGCCTATTACAAGGAAAAAGGCATGACGCTGTGGGATGCGATGGTCGAGATGTACGAGAAATACGGCTATTATAAAGATGAAGTGAAGTCCATCGGCTTAAAGGGCATCGAGGGACTGGCAAAGATTCAGGAGATCATGGAATATTTCCGCGCCCACACACCGTCCGATTTTGCCGGACATAAAGTGCTGGCTGTCCGCGATTACAAGGCAGATACCGTCAAGGATCTGGCAACCGGCGAGGTAAAACCGACCGGACTTCCATCCTCCAATGTTCTCTACTACGAACTGGAAGACAACGCATGGCTCTGCGTCCGCCCGTCTGGAACCGAGCCGAAGATCAAGTTCTACTACGGCGTGAAAGGTACCTCCCTGGAAGACGCGGCAGCGAAATCAGAGAAGGTAGGCGAGTCTGTGATGGCGATTGTCAATGGACTGCTGTAGAAAAATAAAAAGAAGATGTGAAATAAGTTCCTAAAAGAAATAGGACCATTCGTTCATGCGAAAGGTCCTATTTTTGTGCTATTTTGTTCTTTTAATTCTTTCAACGCCGCTGCAAATTTCGACGAAACCGCAGTAGGATTTCCTCTCAGCAGCCCGCGGCGGTAGAAGGCATGGAGCTTTTTAGTCGGGCGCAGGGACTGGCGGCGGTGTTTGAGTTCTTCTAACCGGGTGCTCAGGCGGGTGAGGCGGTTGTCGAAGGCGATGCGGGCATCGACTTCGGTGCGGACTTCGGCAATGCGCTCGTTGACGCGCTGTTTGGCAGCTTCGATGCGTTCTGCGTTTTCTGCTTTGGCAGCTTCGATGCGGGAGGTGGTTTCTTCTCGAACATCGGACAGGCGTTTTTCGGCGAGTGCCTTGGTCTCAGCCAGGCGCTCTTTGTGTTCGGTGGCAGCCGCCTGCAGCTGTCTGGCAGTCTCGGCGCGTGCGGTTGCCAGACGTTCTTCGGCGTCACTGCGGACGGCGGCAAGTCTGCGGGCGGCTTCTGCCTGGGCGGCTGCCAGTTTTTCGGCTGTTTCTTCACGGGTCAGGGCGCCGCGCTCAATGGCTTCCTCACGCAACAGCTCGATCTTGGACTGGAGCTCTTCGATATCGGCTTTGAGCTTCGTCATAGCTTCCAGCGTATGACCCAGAGCCAGGGCTGCCTTGATGGATTCGTAAGCATCGGCGGTGAAAAGAACGCTGATGACGAAATCGCAGATGAGCAGGATAACCGGAGGAACCGCAAGCACAGTGCGGGCGATCGGATCATGGATGACATCGGTCATAAGGATCGTCAGAAATCCCCATGCGATCGAGGAAGTCAAGCAGATATAGCCGTGCAGCTGGAACGGCTGGCTGCTGTAATCCCAGTAGCGGACCTTGAATAGGCGTTCCATGACGGCGCCGGTGACATATTCAAGCGCCGTGGCGGCGATAAAACCGGAAATATAGACGAGCGGCAGGCTGTCCCGCACCGGCAGAGACACCCAGAGCATCATCACCGCGCCGGAACCGTAGAGCGGCAGCATCGGAAGCCGCAGAAATCCGCGGTTGACGAGCCGTTTCTGTTTCAGGGAAACATAAGTCGATTCGAAAATCCACCCTAAAAAGCAGTATACATAGAAAAAAGCTAGCCATTGGTACCAGGTATAGGTATACATAAAACCTCCTTTAGAAAATCAAGTCATTTTCTCATTGGTTGAAAAACGTATCTAAAATGAAGTTGTTTCTTATCTTACTATATAAATCTAGAAAAGTTCAAGGCATCTGGGTGAAAAAAGATAATTCCAAAATCTCCGCTTGCCACAAAAGCACGCTTCGTGTACAATAAATCGAAGTCGGCTTTGCCACAGACAGCAGGCAGACGTACAGAAAGCAAATCTTATATGAAGTGGAGTTGTTTTCCAGGATAAAATTTGCAGAAAAACAAAGAACAATTCAACAAATACAAACAATTTACAATAAAAAGAAAAATAGGAGAGGTACACACGTGAGTATACTGAATGTAGAACATTTAAGCCACGGTTTTGGTGACCGGGCGATTTTTCAGGATGTTTCGTTCCGCCTGTTAAAGGGTGAGCACATCGGTCTGATCGGTGCGAACGGCGAGGGTAAATCGACGTTTATGAATATTATTACCGGGCATATGCAGCCGGACGAGGGAAAAGTAGAGTGGTCAAAGCGGGTGCGCGTCGGCTATCTGGATCAGCACACGGTGCTGGAAAAAGGCATGACGATCCGCGAGGTTTTGAAGAGCGCATTTTCCTTCCTGTTTGAGCTGGAAGTGCAGATGAATGAAATCTGCGACCATCTGGGCGAGGCATCGGAGGATGAGATGAACGTGATGATGGAAGAGCTGGGAACGATCCAGGATCTTCTGATGAACCACGATTTTTATTCCATCGATGCGAAGGTGGAGGAAGTCGGACGTGCGCTGGGGCTGACCGATATCGGTCTGGACCGCGATGTAACGGATTTGAGCGGCGGACAGAGAACGAAGGTACTGCTCGGGAAATTGCTTCTGGAAAAGCCAGATATCTTGTTGTTGGACGAGCCGACGAACTATCTGGATGTGCAGCACATCGAGTGGCTGAAACGGTATTTGCAGGAATATGAAAATGCGTTCATCCTGATTTCACACGATGTTCCGTTCTTAAATAGCGTAGTAAATATCATTTACCATATGGAAAATCAGCGGCTTGACCGCTATGTGGGCGATTACGACAAGTTTCTCGAGGTGCACGAGGCGAAGAAAGCGCAGCTCGAGGCAGCGTATAAGCGTCAGCAGCAGGAGATCGCGCAGCTGCAGGATTTTGTGGCACGTAATAAAGCGCGTGTTTCCACGCGAAATATGGCGATGTCCCGCCAGAAAAAGCTGGATAAAATGGATGTGATCGAACTGGCGAAGGAAAAACCGAAGCCAGAGTTCAACTTCCTGGAGGCGAGAGCCTCCGGAAAATGTATTTTTGAGACGGAGGATCTGGTGATCGGTTACGACGAGCCCCTGTCCCGTCCGCTGAACCTCTATATGGAGCGCGGCGAGAAGATTGCGATGGTCGGTGCCAACGGAATTGGAAAGACGACGCTTTTAAAGAGTATTTTAGGTTTGATTCCAGCAGTGTCCGGCAAGGTGACGCTGGGCGATTATCTCTCCATCGGCTATTTCGAACAGGAGATGGCGCCGGGCAATACGACGACCTGCATCGATGAGATCTGGAAAGAATTTCCGTCCTACACCCAGTACCAGGTGCGTTCCGCACTGGCAAAATGCGGTCTGACGACCCAGCACATCGAGAGCCAGGTGCGCGTGCTCAGCGGTGGCGAGCAGGCAAAAGTGCGCCTGTGTAAGCTGATCAACCGCGAGACGAACCTTCTGCTTCTCGACGAGCCGACGAACCATCTGGACGTTGAGGCGAAGGAGGAGTTAAAGCGTGCGCTGGCGGCGTACAAAGGAAATATCCTTCTGATCTGCCATGAACCGGATTTCTATGAGGGATTCGCAACGAAGGTCTGGGACTGCAGTGAGTGGAGTCTGAAAATATAAGAAAAAAATGTTTTTCAGCGTACCCCAACATTCAGTATAGAGCCCTTTTTCTAAGGTGCCTGGCACTGACAAAAAACAGGAACGCCATCGGCTGAGAGTCCGACGGCGTTCCTGTTTTTCTTAAATTGGGAATGGTAGGTATATATAAAAAAGAAATTGGCTTAGGGGGGCCGGACGATTTGTATCGTCCGGTATGAGTATGAAAAAGCTTTTTTATTTCAAGTAACACTTGAAACAAAGGCCTGTTACCCTTTCGGATAACATACTTGTATTATAGGAGAAACTTGTGACTAAAATATGTCCCTTTCATAAAAAAAATATAAAGTCCATAAAAAAATAAAAACCTCTTTCAAAAGAATCGAAAGTTGTATATAATAGTAAGTGGTATAGTCCGCTCTAAAACAATGCGCGGGCTGGATGCAGCGAAAAAAGCTGAAATAAAGAAGATAAAATACAATGAAACTCATAGATTTATGTACTCAAGAGTGCATATTCAGAGCAGGAGGAAAACAACTATGTTGATGTCCAATGATATTGGTATCGATCTGGGTACAGCCAGCATCCTTGTATATATCAAGGGAAAAGGTGTCGTACTGAAAGAGCCGTCCGTAGTGGCGATCGATCGGGATACGAATAAGATCATGGCGATCGGCGAGGAAGCCCGCCTGATGATCGGCAGAACCCCTGGCAATATCGTAGCGGTCCGTCCGTTGCGCCAGGGGGTTATTTCAGATTATACAGTGACAGAGAAGATGATGAAATATTTCATCAACAAGGCAGTCGGCAAGAAGACACTCCGCAAGCCGCGTATCAGCGTCTGCATCCCGAGCGGTGCGACCGAGGTAGAGCGCAAGGCGGTTGAGGATGCGACTTATCAGGCTGGCGCACGCGAGGTTTCGATCATCGAGGAGCCGGTAGCAGCTGCGATCGGCGCTGGTATCGATATTTCCAAGGCGTGCGGCAACATGATCGTAGATATTGGTGGTGGTACGGCAGATATCGCCGTTATTTCCCTGGGCGGTACCGTAGTCAGCACTTCTATTAAAGTGGCTGGTGATGACTTTGACGAGGCACTGGTCCGTTACATGAGAAAGAAACACAATCTTTTGATCGGTGAGAGAACCGCTGAGGAGATCAAGATAAATATCGGTGCGGCATACCGTCGTCCGGAGGTAATCACGATGGAAGTGCGCGGACGAAATCTGGTTACCGGACTTCCGAAGACGATCGTTGTCACATCCGACGAGACGCTGGAAGCGCTGCGCGAGCCGGCACTCCAGATCGTAGATGCCGTTCACAACGTACTCGAGCGGACGCCGCCGGAATTGGCAGCCGACATTTTTGACCGTGGTATCGTACTGACAGGCGGCGGCGCACTGTTAAGCGGTCTGGATGCCCTGATCGAGGAGAAAACTGGCATTTCCACGATGATCGCAGAGGATCCGCTGACCGCAGTTGCGATCGGAACTGGTAAGTTTATCGAGTTCGCACACGGTGAGAAGAAAAACTACGATTAAAGAGAACCGCCGGAAGACGGATAGCATAAAAATATGGCAGCAGTTAAAGGATATATTGAAAAAATAAAATACCGCAATGAGGACAATGGCTATACGGTTCTCTCTATCAGCGGCTTGGACGACGGGGAGGAATATGTGCTGGTTGGCACTTTTTCCTACATCGCAGAGGGCGAGATGATCGAGGCGAGCGGGCGTATGACCGAGCATCCGATTTACGGGGAACAGATGGCGGTGGAAAGCTATGAGCTGAAAGCGCCTGAGGATACTGTTTCCATGGAACGATATTTAGGCTCCGGCGCCATCAAAGGCGTCGGGGCTGCTTTAGCTTCCAGGATTGTTAAAAAATTTAAGGCGGACACATTCCGCATCATGGAAGAAGAGCCGGAACGCCTCGCGGAGGTCAAGGGAATCAGTGAAAAAATGGCGATGTCCATCGGTGAACAGGTCGAGGAAAAGCGCGATATGCGCCAGGCGATGATGTTTCTGCAAAATTATGGCATTTCCATCAATCTGGCGGTTAAAATCTACCAGGAATACGGTCCGGCAATGTACACGATTCTCCAGAACAATCCGTATAAGCTGGCGGACGATATTCCGGGCGTTGGTTTTAAGATGGCAGACGAGATCGCGGCGAAGATAGGAATCGTGGCAGATTCGGATTTCCGCATCAAGAGCGGCATCCTGTATACACTCTATCAGGCGACGGCGAACGGGCACACATACCTGCCGGAGGACGAGCTGGCGGATCGGGCGGCAAAGCTTCTACAGGTTGAGATTTCCGAGATTGACAAGCATCTGATGGATATGCAGATGGATAAACGGCTGGTGATCCGGGAGAGGAAACAGCAGAAAACAGCAGAAATGGATGTTTTCGTTCAGGCGGAATCGGCAGTGTCGGGGCAGATGCAGCCGCAGCCAGATGTTTTGGGTGAACCGAATGCATCAAATGTATCAAATATAGCAAACGCCCCGGAACGCGCCGTTTATGCATCACACTACTATTATACCGAGCTAAACACCGCCCGCATGCTGCACGACTTAAACATCACTGGTTCCGAATCGGAAGAACAGATTCGGAAAAGTCTGGCAGTCATCCAGAAAGAGGAACAGATCGAGCTGGATGAACTGCAGATCCGCGCGGTGATTGAGGCGGTCAACTGCGGACTTTTGGTAATCACGGGCGGTCCGGGTACCGGAAAAACGACGACGATCAACACGATCATCCGGTATTTTGAAAAGGGCGACATGGATATCCTGCTGGCAGCCCCGACCGGACGCGCAGCAAAAAGGATGACCGAGGCGACAGGCTATGAGGCGAAGACGATTCACCGCCTGTTAGAGCTGACGGGAATGCCAGAGGAGGATGAGAAGAGCCGGACGACTTCGATGCATTTTGAGCGGAACGAGGACAATCCGCTGGAAGCTGATGTCATCATTATCGATGAAATGTCGATGGTGGATATCAATCTGATGCATTCGCTGCTCCGGGCGGTCAATGTCGGCACACGTCTGATTCTGGTGGGTGATGTGGATCAGCTTCCGAGCGTCGGACCGGGCAATGTCCTGCGTGATATCATCGAGTCAGAGTGTTTCCATGTGGTAAAGCTAACCCGGATTTTCCGGCAGGCGGCGCAGAGCGATATTATCGTCAACGCCCACCGCATCAATGCCGGAGAGCGCATTCCGATCGGAAAGTCAAGCAGGGATTTCCTCTTTATAAAGCGTGATGATCCGAATGCGATCATCAATGCAATGATCACGCTGGTACGTGAAAAACTGCCAAATTACGTCCATGCCGATTTGTTTGAGGTACAGGTCATGACGCCGATGCGGAAGGGAGTGCTGGGATCGATACGGTTAAATTCCATTTTGCAGGAATTTTTAAATCCGCCATCGGCAGAAAAGGCGGAAAAAGAGTATGGCGAGACGACGTTTCGTGTGGGCGACAAGGTCATGCAGATCAAGAACAATTACCAGATTGAGTGGACTTCCTACAACCGCAGCGGCATCCCGGTGGACAAGGGAGCCGGCGTGTTCAATGGGGATCTTGGGCGCATCCGCGAGATCAATACCTTTGCGGAGCTGGTAACCGTGGAGTATGATGAGGGAAAACGTGTCGAGTACAGCTTCAAGCAGCTGGAGGAGCTGGAACTGGCATATGCGATCACGATCCACAAGTCGCAGGGAAGCGAGTATCCGGCGGTCGTGATTCCGGTCTGGAGCGGACCGCATATGCTGATGACGCGGAATCTGATTTACACGGCGGTTACAAGGGCAAGAGCCTGTGTCTGCCTGGTCGGTGTCCCGTATGTGTTTCAGCAGATGGTGGACAATGCGATGGAACAGAAGCGCTATTCGGGACTGCGCGACCGCATTGAAGAAATTATGGAGACATTGTGATAAAAAATATAAAATGGAATCAATTCCCCCGCGCCGCTCTGGATGCGCTATATCCAAGGCGCTGCCCGGTCTGCGGGGAGATCGTGACGCCGAAGGGCGGGCTTATCTGTCCTTCGTGTCTTTTGAGGCTTTCGCCTGTCAAATCGCCGGTTTGTCAGAAATGTGGAAAAGAAGTTTGGAGTGAAGAAATCGAATATTGTCCAGACTGTGTGAAACACCGCCGGTCATTTGTGCGTGGGATGGCACTCTTTAACTATACGGAGGAAGCTGCGCGCTCGATGGCAGCGGTTAAATATAAAAATAAGAGGGAATATCTCGATTTTTATGCCGAAGCTGCAGCGGAAAAGCTGAGGCAGCATGAAAATCGGGAGGAGTGGCAGTTTGACGGTCTGGTTCCCGTTCCGGTCCACCCGGCGCGGAAACGGAAACGTGGTTTCAATCAGGCGGAGGTTCTGGCAAAGCGGATGGGCGAGCGGCTGGAAATGCCGGTGTGCCCGGAATTTTTATATCGGATACGAAATACAGAACCCCTGAAAGAGCTGAATCCAGATGAACGGCTCCAGAATTTACAGCAGGCGTTTCAGGCAGATGCGGAGGCAATCCGGGCAAGTGGTGTGCAAAACGTGCTTCTCGTGGATGATATTTATACGACCGGAAGCACGGCGGAAGCGTGTACCCGGGCGCTTCTGTCTGCGGGGATCGAAAAAGTCTGTTTTTTTGCCGTTTGTATTGGACAAGGACGCTAAAGTGGGATATGATAGAGAAGATAAGCAGAGGGAAGCCTTATAAGTGGAAATACTCCGGCATTTCTGGATGAAAAGAATAGTAGAAAGCATTTGAATCTAAAAGTTTGCGGGAGAGGCAAAAAGAGGTTCAGGAGACGGAAGGAATGCGGGGGAGATTTCAAGTAAGAAAGAAAAGGAGTAAAAAGAATGCAGGAATTTGAATATCGCCTTGAAAAGGAAGATTATAAAAACTGGATTCACTGGAACGTGCTTAAGCATGAGTCCAAGAAAATGAAGATGGTGTCGGCACTCTTATATGTCGCATTTTTAGCTCTCTTTCTGGGAAAAAATGTGATGCAGGCAAAGGGCAATCTGGTTCTTCTTGTACCGTCCATCGTGATAGCGGTGCTGGTTGGCATTGGCATGTTTTACATGATTTCAAACCAGAACCAGGAGCGGATGATCTGGAAACGGAGCGGACTTAAAAATTTGGAAAAGACGGGCAATTTCCCAGTCGTACATCTGACGCTGGATGAGAAGACACTGACCATGACGGTTGCGGCACAGGAGATGACCAAGACTTACAGCTACAGCGACATTGAGCAGATGGTTGAGATTGAGCGGATGTATCTGCTTGAGACGAACGAGAAAACCTGGCAGTTTATCGCCAAGTCGGCATTTTCCAGCGAGGAAGAGCAAAAGCAGTTTGAGACATTCATGAATGAAAAGCTTGCGGATGCCAAGGAAAACCCGGAAGAATATCCATCCGTGACAAAAAATCCGGAAAATGCGGAGAATCAGGAGGGCGGCGCCCTGCATCAGAACGCCGCGCTTGAGGATGATGTTGTGGAAGCTGATGAGCCGGAGATCACCCGCGTGGATACAAGCCATATGGGTAAGATTGGAAAAATGGCGCATTTTATCGGAAGCCAGGCGGCGGATGAGGAAGAAACCGATGAGCCTGAAAAGGCGGAGCCGGATACCACAGACAGCCATGAAAATGTGGAAGAAAAGACAGACGCTGTAAACGAGGAGAAAGTGGATGAATAAACCTTTCTGATTGTTTTATAGCATCATTGTAAGTCCTGATAATGTGAAATATGAGGCGCGGGCAGAATCTGGTTCCAGCCTGCACTAAGTGAAAACGATATCTATAATATAAAAGAGGCGGCGAATGTCGGCAAGTTATTGCTTGACGCGCCGCTTCTTTTATGATATAGTAGACGGGCGAATGGAAGAACATAGGTCTTTTTTTTATGCTCAAAAACCAGATTTCCGGTTGGAGAGTGGAAAGATCGCATACTAAGAAAAATGGAGGTGGAAGTTGTGCGTACAAGAATTACACTGGCATGCACAGAATGCAAGCAGCGCAATTACAACATGACCAAGGATAAGAAAACTCATCCGGACAGAATGGAAACCAAAAAGTACTGCAGATTCTGTAAGACACACACGTTACACAAAGAGACGAAGTAAGAGTAACTGGTTGGTTCTGCGCGATCGGGCATCTGCCTGAGCGCTTTGGAGGACAAAAATGGGTGATACAGAAAATACCAAAAAAGCTCCTAAAAAGAGTTTCTGGAAAGGTTTAAAAGCTGAGTACAAAAGGATCATCTGGCCTGACAAAGAGACAGTTACGAAGCAGACTGGAGCGGTCATCGCCGTTTCCGTTGCGCTGGGACTTATCATTGCGGCTCTTGACACGGCAATCGTGTTTGGACTGCACTTCGTTATGTAAAGGCAAAGGTGAGAAATATGGCAGAAGCAAATTGGTATGTAGTGCATACTTATTCCGGCTATGAAAACAAAGTAAAGGTTGACATCGAAAAGACGATCGAGAACCGGAACCTTCAGGATCAGATCTTAGAGGTTTCCGTGCCGATGCAGGAAGTTATCGAAGTCAAGAATGGAGCCAATAAACAGGTTGCCAAGAAGATGTTTCCCGGATACGTACTGATCAACATGGTTATGAATGATGATACCTGGTACGTAGTACGCAACACCCGCGGAGTGACCGGGTTTGTTGGTCCGGGCTCCAAACCGGTTCCTTTGACGGAAGAGGAGATGGCCGGTCTCGGATTTAAGGAAACCGGCGTTGTCGTTGACTTTGAGGTCGGCGACACGGTTGTTGTAACGACAGGGGCATGGAAAGATACCGTTGGTGTTATCGAGTCCATCAACGAGGAAAGACAGACCCTGACGATTCGTGTAGAACTGTTTGGCCGTGAGACACCGGTTGAACTGAACTTCACAGAGATCAAGAAGATGATGTAAAGAGGTTCATTTATGAGCCTGTGGGAGGGAAATCCCCGCAATTACCACAATTTATAGGAGGTGCCAACAATGGCAAAGAAAGTTACAGGATATATTAAATTACAGATTCCTGCTGGAAAGGCTACACCAGCTCCGCCAGTAGGTCCGGCTCTTGGACAGCACGGTGTAAACATCGTACAGTTCACGAAAGAGTTCAACGCTAAGACAGCAGACCAGGGCGATATGATCATCCCGGTTGTTATTACTGTATATGCTGACAGAAGCTTCAGCTTCATCACAAAGACTCCGCCGGCTGCCGTTTTGTTAAAGAAAGCTTGCAAGATTAAATCCGGTTCCGCTACACCGAACAAGACTAAGGTAGCTAGCATCTCGAAAGAGGATCTGCAGAAGATCGCAGAATTAAAGATGCCTGACTTAAATGCAGCAAGCCTTGAAGCTGCTATGAGCATGATCGCTGGTACAGCAAGAAGTATGGGTATCACAGTTGCCGAGTAATTTTCGGGATGTTTATCAGTAACGTGGGAGGGAATTCCCCGACAATACCACTAGGAGGTTTTTTATAATGAAAAGAGGAAAAAGATACGTAGAGGCTGCTAAATTAGTAGATCGCGCAAGCCTTTATGAAGCTGCAGATGCCATCTCCATCGTGAAGAAGGCTGCAGGTGCTAAATTCGATGAAACCGTAGAACTTCATATCAGAACTGGTTGTGACGGCCGTCATGCTGATCAGCAGATCCGTGGTGCAGTTGTACTGCCGCACGGAACTGGTAAGACCGTTCGTATCCTTGTATTTGCTAAGGGACCGAAGGCAGAAGAGGCTCAGGCTGCAGGCGCAGATTTCGTAGGCGCTGAGGAGCTGATCCCGAAGATCCAGAACGAGGGATGGTTAGACTTCGACGTAGTAGTAGCTACTCCGGACATGATGGGCGTTGTAGGACGTCTTGGTCGTGTACTTGGACCGAAGGGCTTAATGCCGAACCCGAAGGCTGGTACTGTTACTATGGATGTAACCAAAGCTATCAATGATATCAAAGCCGGTAAGATCGAGTACAGACTTGATAAGACTAACATTATCCACGTGCCAGTAGGTAAAGCTTCCTTCACAGAGGAGCAGTTAGCGGACAACTTCCAGACGCTTATTGACGCTATCCTGAAGGCAAAACCAGCTACCTTAAAGGGCGCTTACTTAAAGAGCGTAACCATGACTTCTACCATGGGCCCGGGCGTTAAGCTGAACGTAGGTAAGCTGATTGGCTAATCAGAAGACGTTATAGAATCAAGAGGATGAGGGACTTTTGGGTCTTTCGTCCTCTTTTTTTCGATTGTCGAAAAAATATAAATAAAGTCAAAAAAACAGTTGACTTTATACTTTAGTAGTGATAAAATATGTTCTGTTGCCGCTGAGAAAGCGGAAACAAAAATTAAAGAGTCAAGACGCACAGGTGATTGTGAAAACTTTCAAAAAGAAAGTGAAAAAGTCCTTGACAAAAATGAATATCCATTATATAATGGTTAAGCACATTTTTGGAGAGATATCGAAGCGGTCATAACGAGGCGGTCTTGAAAACCGTTTGTCCGAAAGGGCGCGTGGGTTCGAATCCCACTCTCTCCGTTTCAAAAACGGTTATTAATTTCATAAGATATGAAAATCAACCTGCAGAAGTACCCAAGAGGTTGAAGGGGCTCCCCTGGAAAGGGAGTAGGTCGTTAGTAGCGGCGCGAGGGTTCAAATCCCTCCTTCTGCGTTCGATGCGAAAGCATCAGGAACCTTGAAAACTGAACAGTATGTAAAACCCTGAAAATTCTAAGAACAAAGGCTTTTGGTTAAGCCTTGAAGTTCAAGAGAACATTCAGAACATTCGCGATAAAAACAAGTCCATGACTGCTTGCAGGCATGAGCGAGTTGAACGCGATGAGCAAAATGCAAATTTTGCGAAGAACCAAAACAACAGTAATAACGGTTAAAATTAGCCAAGCGAATTTTGACTGGAATCAAAACTTTAACATGAGAGTTTGATCCTGGCTCAGGATGAACGCTGGCGGCGTGCTTAACACATGCAAGTCGAACGAAGCAATCTAACGGAAGTTTTCGGATGGAAGCTAGATTGACTGAGTGGCGGACGGGTGAGTAACGCGTGGGTAACCTGCCTCACACTGGGGGACAACAGTTAGAAATGACTGCTAATACCGCATAAGCGCACAGGACCGCATGGTCCGGTGTGAAAAACTCCGGTGGTGTGAGATGGACCCGCGTTTGATTAGCTAGTTGGTGGGGTAACGGCCTACCAAGGCGACGATCAATAGCCGACCTGAGAGGGTGACCGGCCACATTGGGACTGAGACACGGCCCAAACTCCTACGGGAGGCAGCAGTGGGGAATATTGCACAATGGGGGAAACCCTGATGCAGCGACGCCGCGTGAGTGAAGAAGTATTTCGGTATGTAAAGCTCTATCAGCAGGGAAGAAAATGACGGTACCTGACTAAGAAGCCCCGGCTAACTACGTGCCAGCAGCCGCGGTAATACGTAGGGGGCAAGCGTTATCCGGATTTACTGGGTGTAAAGGGAGCGTAGACGGTAAAGCAAGTCTGAAGTGAAAGCCCGGGGCTCAACCCCGGGACTGCTTTGGAAACTGTTTAACTAGAGTGCTGGAGAGGTAAGCGGAATTCCTAGTGTAGCGGTGAAATGCGTAGATATTAGGAGGAACACCAGTGGCGAAGGCGGCTTACTGGACAGTAACTGACGTTGAGGCTCGAAAGCGTGGGGAGCAAACAGGATTAGATACCCTGGTAGTCCACGCCGTAAACGATGAATACTAGGTGTTGGGGGACAAAGTCCTTCGGTGCCGTCGCAAACGCAATAAGTATTCCACCTGGGGAGTACGTTCGCAAGAATGAAACTCAAAGGAATTGACGGGGACCCGCACAAGCGGTGGAGCATGTGGTTTAATTCGAAGCAACGCGAAGAACCTTACCAAATCTTGACATCCCTCTGACCGGCGAGTAATGTCGCCTTTCCTTCGGGACAGAGGAGACAGGTGGTGCATGGTTGTCGTCAGCTCGTGTCGTGAGATGTTGGGTTAAGTCCCGCAACGAGCGCAACCCTTATCCTAAGTAGCCAGCAGTTCGGCTGGGCACTCTTGGGAGACTGCCAGGGATAACCTGGAGGAAGGTGGGGATGACGTCAAATCATCATGCCCCTTATGATTTGGGCTACACACGTGCTACAATGGCGTAAACAAAGAGAGGCGAGACCGCGAGGTGGAGCAAATCTCAAAAATAACGTCTCAGTTCGGACTGCAGGCTGCAACTCGCCTGCACGAAGCTGGAATCGCTAGTAATCGCGAATCAGAATGTCGCGGTGAATACGTTCCCGGGTCTTGTACACACCGCCCGTCACACCATGGGAGTCAGTAATGCCCGAAGTCAGTGACCCAACCGCAAGGAGGGAGCTGCCGAAGGCAGGACCGATAACTGGGGTGAAGTCGTAACAAGGTAGCCGTATCGGAAGG